>CAYTPC010000069.1:0-9190 GCA_964439605.1 uncultured Burkholderiaceae bacterium | reverse complement strand
AACCTCAGCGGCCCGATCGCCATTGCCGACCTTGCGGGCAGGGCCGCTCACATGGGGCTGACCTATTTCATCGGCCTGCTGGCGTTCATCAGCGTGAGCCTGGGCGTGTTCAACCTGCTGCCCGTGCCGGTGCTCGACGGCGGGCAACTGTTTTATTTTTTGTGGGAAGCCGTCACCGGCAAGCCGGTGACCGGCGCCTGGGCCGAGCGCCTGCAATACGTGGGGCTGTCGCTGCTGCTGGCGATCATGGCGATTGCCATGTACAACGACATTTCCACCCGATGGCCGTTTTAGCCGCAGGCGAACCCCAAGGCTTGCGAGGCCGCCATGTTGGGCTTCGGCTTCGCCTCAACCCAACCTACGAACTGTAATTTTCATAGCTGCATGCCTAGGTATTATATGATTTTTAGATGCTTTTATATCTAAAAGCTATATAACACTAAGGCATCCAGCTATCAATTCAAGAGTTTTGTCTCGGGCGCCGGCTTTTCGCGGGGGAAGCTTGCCGTAGGATGGATAATTTGCCGGATCGCCGTGGCCGCGTCGCGGCTTTTCTTGTCCCGATCTTTCTAGTTTCCAGAATGAACAAGCACCTCAAATTTTCTCCGCTGCGGCACGCGGCGGTGGCGGCTTTGCTGACGGGGGCCGCCGGGCTGGCCTGGGCGGTGCAGCCTTTCACGGTGCGCGACATCCGGGTCGAAGGCTTGCAGCGCGTGGAGCCGGGGACGGTGTTCGCCTCGATCCCCGTGCACGTGGGCGAGACCTACAGCGACGACAAGGGCGCCACCGCCATCCGCGCGCTGTATGACCTGGGCCTGTTTTCCGACGTGCGGTTGGAAACCGCGGGCGACGTGCTGGTGGTGATCGTGCAGGAGCGCCCGACGGTGGCGACGGTGGATTTCGCCGGCAACAAGGAGTTCACCAACGAGGTGCTGCAAGGCGTGTTGCGCGACGCGGGGCTGGCGGCCGGACGCCCCTACGACAAGGCGGCGGGGGACCGCGCCGAGCAGGAGCTCAAGCGCCAGTACATCAACCGCAGCCTGTACGCCGCGCAGGTGCAGACCACGGTGACGCCGACCGAGCGCAACCAGGTGAACCTGACGTTCAACATCACCGAGGGGCGGGCCGCGCGCATCGGCTCGATCAGCATCGTGGGCGCGCAGGCTTTTTCCGAGAGCACGCTGACCGACCAGTTCACCCTGGACAGCGGAAGCTGGCTGAGCTGGTACAGCAAGAGCGACCAGTATTCGCGCGCCAAGCTCAACGCCGATCTGGAGGCGCTGCGCTCGTACTATCTGGCGCGCGGGTATCTGGACTTCAAGATCGATTCGACGCAGGTGGCGATGTCGCCGGACAAGCAGTCGATCTCGATCACCATCAACATCACCGAGGGCGAGCGCTTCGTGGTCTCCGGCATCACGCTGGAGGGCAACTACCTGGAGCGCGACGACGAGTTCAAGGCGCTGGTCACCATCGAGCCGGGCGCGGCCTACAACGGCGACCAGGTGGCCGCCACCACCAAGGCGTTCACCGACATGTTCGGCAACTACGGCTACGCCTTCGCCGACGTGCAGGCGCGCCAGAACGTCGATCGCGCCAACAACCGCGTGGCCATCGTGCTGCAGGCGCAGCCGGGGCGGCGCGTGTATGTGCGGCGCATCAACGTGCAGGGCAACACGCGCACGCGCGACGAGGTGGTGCGGCGCGAGTTCCGCCAGTTCGAGGCATCGTGGTACGACGGCGAGAAGATCAGGCTCTCGCGCGACCGGGTGGACCGGCTGGGCTTTTTCTCCGACCTGTCGATTTCCACGGCGGAGGTGCCGGGCGCGCCCGACCAGGTGGATCTGAACATCGAGGTCAAGGAAAAACCCTCGGCCAGCGTCTCGATCGGCCTGGGCTATTCCTCGTCGGAAAAAGTGGCGTTCATGTTCTCGCTGTCGCAAGAAAACGCCTTCGGCTCCGGCAACCGGCTCGATTTTCAGGTGGATACCAGCAAGTACAACGGCTCGGTTGTGGTGAGCGCGACCGATCCGTACTTCACCGCCGGCGGCGTTTCGCGCACGCTGGATGTGTACTACAAATCGCAGAAGCCCTATACCGATCAGGGCGGCGACTACCAGTTGATCACCATGGGCGTGGGTGGGCGCTTCGGCGTGCCGGTGTCGGAGCTCGATACCGTGTACCTGGGCATGAACGCCGAGCGCACGCGCATCAAGTCGGGCACCAACATTCCGGCGTACTACCTGGACTATGCCAGCCGCTTTGGCGCCAGCAGCAACAGCTTTCCGTTCACGCTGGGTTGGTCGCGCGATTCGCGCGACAGCGCGCTGGCGCCCAACGCGGGCCGCTACCAGCGCCTGATGAGCGAGCTGGGCCTGCTCGGCCAGGTGCGCTACACCAAGACCAACTACCAGATCCAGCAATACGTGCCGTTGTCCAAGCAGTACACGCTGGCGCTCAACGGCGAGTTGGGATGGGGCAAGGGCCTGGGCGGGCGGCCCTTCCCGGTGTTCAAGAACTTCTATTCCGGCGGCCTGGGTTCGGTGCGGGGCTTTGGGCAGTCCACGCTGGGGCCGCGCGACGTGACGGGCGCCTTCATCGGCGGTACGCGCAAGATGACGCTCAATGCCGAATTTCTTACGCCGTTTCCAGGCATGGGCAACGACCGCACGCTGCGCCTGTTCGCCTTCATGGATGCCGGCGCGCTGTACGGCGACGGCGAGAAAATTTCAAGCGCCGGGATGCGCGCTTCCACCGGCGTGGGTATGAGCTGGATTTCGCCGCTGGGGCCGCTGCGTTTTGCGTTTGCCTTTCCCATGCGCAAGAAGCCCGGAGATAGAATCGAAAGATTGCAATTTCAAGTCGGGACATCGTTTTGATGAAGTTCGTTTCTCGTAGCGTAATCGGGGTCTTGCTTTGCGGCGCCATGCTGGTGCCGGCGGCCGCGTGGGCGCAGGCCCAAAACAAGGACGGCGCGGGCGCGCGCATCGGTTTCATCAACACCGATCGTGTGTTGCGCGAGGCCGCTCCGGCGCAGGCCGCGCAGGCCAAGCTGGAGCAGGAGTTCTCGCCGCGCGAGAAGGCGCTCAACGACCTGGGCACGGCGCTCAAAACCGCCTCCGAGCGCTTCGAGCGCGAAGCGCCCACCCTGTCGGACAGCCAGCGGCAGGCGCGCCAGCGCCAGTTGATGGACCAGGACCGCGAGTTCCAGCGCAAGCGCGGCGAATTCCAGGACGACCTGAACTCGCGCCGGCAGGAAGAGCTGCAAAAAGTCATCGAGCGCGCCAACACCGTGGTCAAGCAGATCGCCGAAGCCGAGAAGTACGACGTGATCCTGCAAGAAGCGGTGTTCGTCAACACGCGGCTGGACATCACCGACAAGGTGATCAAGGCGCTCGACGCCGCCAAATAACCCCCTCGCTCAAGTGACGCTGCAAGCCGGAGCCATCACTGAGGCGCTTGGCGGTAAGCTGCTGGGTGATCCCGCGCGTGCCATCGAGCGCCTGGCGCCGCTGGAAAGCGCGCAGCCCGACGAGCTTGCCTACCTGGCCGATGCGCGCCTGGCGCATCTGCTGGCCAGCACGCAGGCCGGCTGCCTGATCGTCGGCCCCAAGCTGGCCGATGCGGCAGCGGCACGCGGCGACTGCATCGTCGCCGATGATCCGCTGCTGTACTTCGCCCGACTCACGCAACTGTGGAAGCGCTTGCACGGCGGCGCCGCGCGAGCCGGCATTCACCCCAGCGCGGTGGTGGAGGAGGGCGCTTTGATTGATCCCACGGCCAGCGTGGGCGCGCTTGCGTTCATCGGGCGCGGCGCGCGCATCGGCGCGCACACGGTGATCCGCGAGCGCGTGACGGTGGCCGAAGGCTGCACCCTCGGCGCGCGCTGCCTGGTGGAAAGCGGCGCGGTGATCGGCGGCGACGGCTTCGGCTTCGCGCCGCATCAGGGCGCGTGGGTCAAGATCGAACAACTCGGCGCGGTGCGCATCGGCGACGATGTGGAAATTGGCGCCAACACCTGCATCGACCGCGGCGCGCTCGACGACACGGTGATCGAAGACGGCGCCAAGCTCGACAACCTGATCCAGATCGGCCACAACGTGCGTATCGGCCGAAATACCGCGATGGCGGGTTGTGTAGGCGTGGCCGGCAGTGCGGACATCGGCGCCAACTGCACCATCGGCGGCAATGCCGGTATCCTGGGGCATTTGAAATTGGCCGATGGCGTGCACATTTCGGCCAAGAGTCTGGTGACGCGCTCGATTCTCAAGCCGGGGCTGTACACTGGCGTGTTCCCCATCGACGACAATGCCGCCTGGGGAAAAAATGCCGCCACATTGCGGCATCTGCATAGCCTGCGCGAGCGGGTCAGGGCGATCGAAAAGATCCTAGCGCCCTGAGTGAGAAATTCGATGAGCAAATCGGCCGAACTTCTCACTCAGGACACTAGCCGACCAGCCGCTGCAAGATAAAACATCATGACGTTCGATATCCATCAAATCCTGAAACTGTTGCCGCACCGTTATCCGTTCCTGCTTGTCGATCGAGTGGTCGAAATGGAGAAAGGCAAGCGGATCATCGCGCTCAAGAACGTCACGATAAACGAGCCGTTCTTCAACGGCCATTTTCCGCATCGCCCGGTCATGCCCGGGGTACTCATTCTTGAAGCGATGGCCCAGGCCGCGGCGCTGTTGTCTTTCCATGCGGGCGATGTGGTTCCTGACGGGAACACGATCTACTACTTTGCCGCCATCGATGGTGCGCGCTTCAAGCGGCCGGTCGAGCCTGGGGACCAGCTTCGTCTCGAAGTCACGATCGAGCGGACGAAGGCTGCCATTTCCAAATTCAATGGCCGTGCGTTCGTCGATGGTGAGCTGGCATGCGAAGCCCAGCTCATGTGTGCGATGCGCCGGATCAACAACTGACAACTGGCATTTGCTAACGCATGAGTCTGATTCATCCGACGGCCATCATCGATGCGCGCGCGCAGCTCGACACCTCCGTCAGCGTCGGCCCTTACGCGGTCATTGGCCCCCAGGTGCGCATTGGGGCAGGTACCACCGTGGGGGCGCATTGCGTGATCGAGGGCCGCACCACGATCGGACGTGACAATCGTCTTTTTCAGTTTTCCTCGATTGGCGCGATCCCGCAGGACAAGAAATACGCGGGCGAAGATACCGAACTGGTGATTGGCGACCGCAACACCATTCGCGAGTTCTGCTCCCTCAATCTGGGTGTGCCGCAGGCTGGCGGCCGCACCACCGTCGGCCATGACAACTGGATCATGGCCTACACCCACATCGCGCACGACTGCCATGTGGGCAACCATACGACACTGGCCAACAACACCACGTTGGCCGGGCATGTGGATCTTGACGACTGGGTCACGATCGGCGGATTGACCGGTATTCACCAGTTCGTCAAGATCGGCGCGCATGCGATGGTGGGCTTTGCCAGTGCGGTGTCGCAGGATGTACCGCCTTTTATGCTGGTGGACGGCAATCCGCTGGCGGTGCGCGGCTGCAATCTCGTGGGGTTGCGCCGGCGCGATTTCAGTGCCGAGCGCATTGCCGCGGTCAGGCAGATGCACAAGCTGCTCTACCGTGAAGGTAAAACGCTTGAGCAAGCGCGTGTCGCGATCGATGGCCTGGCCACGCAGTTTCCGCAAGCTGCCGAAGATGTGGCGTTGATGGGCGGTTTTCTGTCCAAGGCAACGCGCGGCATCGCGCGTTGAGCGTGCAATGCAGACCGATCCGCGATTTGCGCTGGTCGCGGGCGAAGCCTCGGGGGATTTGCTCGCGGGGCTGATGCTCGACGGACTGTATGCGCGCTGGCCCGCCTTGCAAGCCGTGGGTATTGGGGGACCACAGATGCTGGCGCGGGGTTTCCAGAGTTGGTGGCCGCAGGAAAAACTCGCGGTGCGCGGCTACGTCGAGGTGCTGCGCCACTACGCGGAGATCGCCGGCATCCGGCGCGAGCTCAAGGCACGGTTGCTCGCTGAACGTCCCGATGTATTCATCGGTGTCGATGCGCCCGATTTCAACCTGGATCTCGAGGCTCGATTGCGGGCGCAGGGCGTCAAGACGGCGCATTTCGTTTGTCCGTCGATTTGGGCCTGGCGGCCTGGGCGGATCGAGAAGATTCGCGCGGCGGCGCATCACGTGCTGTGCATTTTTCCGTTCGAACCGGATCTGCTTGCGGCGCAAGATGTCGATGCGAGCTACGTCGGCCATCCGCTCGCGCAGGCGATTCCGATGGAGCCCAACCGGGCGGCTGCACGCGCCGCACTGGCGTTGCCGATGGAATCCCCCGTGGTGGCCCTGCTGCCGGGCAGCCGCGAGTCCGAGTGGCGCTACATGGCATCGCGTTTCTTCGCGGCAGCCAAGCTGATGCGCGCAAGCGATCCGGCGATCGAATTCGTCGTTCCCGTGCCTGCCTCGCGCCGCGTACAGGCCGAAAGGCTATTGCAAGAAAGCGGCATGCAGGGGCAGATCAAATGGGTCGAAGGCCAGTCGCACGCGGTGCTCGCCGCGTGTGACGTGACCTTGGTCGCCAGCGGCACTGCCACACTGGAAGCGGCGCTGTTCAAGCGTCCCATGGTGATCGCCTATGCGATGAACCCCTTGAGTTACCGGTTGATGGTGCATAAGCAGCTTCAACCCTGGATCGGACTGCCGAACATTTTGTGCCGGGAGTTCGTGGTTCCCGAACTGATTCAGCATGAAGCGACACCCCAGGCATTGGCGCGCGCTACGCTGGACTGGCTTGCCGCACCACAGCGGGTCCATGCACTGCAGCGGCGTTTTGCCGGGCTGCATGCCGAATTGCGGCGTGATACACCCGCGCTATGCGCTGATGCAATCCAGAAGGTGCTCGATGCCTAAGGCAAGGCTGAATAAGCGCACCCCCACGGCGCAGGCCATGCTTGCCTGGGACGTGCCGGGCCTGGTCGCCGGCGTGGACGAGGCTGGCCGCGGTCCGCTTGCGGGGCCGGTGATCGCGGCGGCGGTGATCCTCGACGAATTACGGCCGATCCGTGGGTTGGCCGATTCCAAGGCATTGACGGCGTTGCAGCGTGAGCGCTTGTATGACCAGATTCTCGCCAATGCGCTGTGTTGCTCGATCGGGCAGGCCAGCGTCGAGGAAATCGATACCCACAATATCCTGCAGGCAACGATGCTCGCCATGCGCCGTGCCGTGTTGGGTCTGCGGCTCAAGCCGGTCAAGGTACTGGTTGACGGCAACCGTCTGCCTCGGTTGGATATGCTGGCCGAGGCCATCGTCGGCGGCGACGCGCGGATACCGGCGATTTCGGCGGCATCGATCCTGGCGAAAGTGCATCGTGACCGGCTTTGCATCCAGTTGGACGAAGCCTTTCCCCAGTATGGATTCGCGCGCCACAAAGGGTATGGAACACCTGGGCACCTCGATGCGTTGCGCCGGCACGGGGCCTGCGTGCATCATCGCAAGTCCTTCGCGCCGGTCGCGGCCGTGGCCAATCGAGCCGCCAGCGGGCCAGTGCCATGATTGCGCCATCGCCGCAGGCCATCCGCTCGCGCGACAACCCGTTGCTGAAAGAGCTGCGCAAACTCGCGCGCGAGCCGGGCGCCTACCGTAAGTTGGGCCGCATCTGGCTCGAAGGCGAACATCTGTTTCATGCGGCGCGGGCACGCGGCGTGCCGATCGCGATCGTGTTGTGCAGCGAATCGTTCTGGTCGCAGACGCCGGCCGGCTGGGCCGATGGCGCGCGGCGCGTGATCGTCGTGCCTGACGCGCTGATGGCGACGATCGGCGCCTTGGAATCACCGGCGCCGATGGGTTGCGTGATCGATTTGCCAGCGCTTCCATCATTGGGGCATGGCGTGCCGGCAGTGGTGCTCGATCGGTTACAGGATGCCGGCAACGTCGGTTCGATTCTGCGCAGTGCGGCGGCTTTCGGTTTTGGGCAGGTGATTGCGCTCAAAGGGACGGCAGCCCTATGGAGCCCGAAGGTGCTGCGCGCCGGGATGGGGGCGCATTTCACGCTCCGTCTGATCGAGGGCATGGAGGCGGATGCGCTGGATGCGCTCGGCCTGCCTCTGGTGGCGACCAGCTCGCATCGAGGCCAATGGCTGCACGAGATGCAGGGACGGCGCGCGTTGCCGTATCCCTGCGCCTGGCTGTTCGGCCATGAAGGGCAGGGCGTTTGCCCGTTCCTCGAGGCGCGCGCCGACCATCATGTGCGCATCGCCCAGCCTGGGGGCGAGGAGTCGCTGAACGTGGCCGCGGCAGCCGCGATTTGCCTTTACGCGAGTACGCCGGTGCAAAGTTGACCCGGTGGCGACGGCTATAATCGAAGCTGCGTTGAGCAAGTATTCAGCGTCGCTTTAAACGATTTCACGCTCTACCCGGCCCACCGCGAACGCAAGCCATCTCACTGACGAGAGTCGCAATCCTGAGCCGCGTCTTGGGTTCGCCGTGGGCGTCATCCACCCGGAGAACTCGGTGCTTTTGTCTCTCAAGGGAAAATTCCCGCCCGCCATCCTGGCGCTCGCAGACGGCACGGTCTTTATTGGCAACTCGATCGGCGTTCCTGGCGCCACGACCGGCGAAGTGGTGTTCAACACCTCGATGGCCGGTTATCAGGAAATCCTGACCGACCCGAGCTATTGCCAGCAGATCGTAACGCTCACCTACCCGCATATCGGCAACTACGGCGTCAACGAAGAAGACGTTGAAGCCAATAAGGTTCATGCCGCCGGCCTCATCATCCGCGACCTGCCGCGTCTGGCGTCGAACTTCCGCATGACCGCCACGCTCGATGCCTTTCTCGCGCGCGAAAACGTGGTTGCCATCGCCGATGTCGACACCCGCAAGCTGACGCGCCATTTGCGCACCCACGGCGCGCAGAACGGCTGCATCCTCGGATTGGCCGCGGGCGAAACCATCACCCAGGCGCTGATCGACAAAGCCATCGCCGCCGCCAAGGCCGCGCCAGGCATGGCGGGGCTCGATTTGGCGAAGCTCGTGTCCGTCAAGCAAACCTACGAGTGGGCGCAGACCGAATGGCGGCTTGGCCAGGGCTACGGCGTGCAGATCACGCCGAGGTTCCACGTCGTCGCGTTTGACTTCGGCGTCAAGCGCAACATCCTGCGCATGCTCGCGCAGCGCGGCGCGCGCGTGACGGTGGGGCCGGCGGCGACGCCCGCGG
>CAYTPC010000068.1:0-2738 GCA_964439605.1 uncultured Burkholderiaceae bacterium | reverse complement strand
GCGTGGAAGTCGGCATCACCCCACAGCTCCTGCAGTACGCGGGCGCGCTTCATGTACAGGCCGGCGTCGAACTCGTCGGTCATGCCCATGCCGCCGTGCATCTGCACGGCTTCTTGCACCGCCAGCGTGGCGGTCGTGCCGGCGCGCGACTTGGCCATCGAGACCGCGGCCGTGGCCTTGGCGCCACCGGCGGCCAGCGTTTGCTGCGCGTGGATCAGCGCGGCGCGCGTGATCGCCAAATCGGTGTACAGCGTGGCGCAGCGGTGCTGCAGCGCCTGGAATTCGCCGATGATGCGGCCGAACTGTTTGCGCTCCTTGAGGTAGGCGACGGTGCGCTCGAAAGCCATTTCGGCCAAGCCGAGCAGTTCGGCCGCGACCGCGAGACGGCCCGCATCGAGCGTGGCCTCGATGACCGGCGCCGCGCCGTGCAGTTCACCGGCGAGCGCATCCGCCGGCAAGGTGACGGACTCGAAGACCAGCCGCGCCGTCGGCCGCGCATCGACCATCGATACGCGCTCGATCGCCAGGCCGGCGGTTTTGGCGGGGACGATGAACAGGCTCAGCCCCTGCACGCCGCCGGTCGATTGCTGCGTCGGCTGCTGCGTGCGGGCCGCGACGATGAAGGCATCGGCGGCATGGCCATCGACCACGAAGCACTTGCTGCCATCGAGCTTCCAACCATTGCCGGTTTGCCGCGCCGCCAGTTCGATGTGCGAGGGATCGTGCTTGCTGCGCTCGTCGAAAGCGAAAGCGAGGATGCGCTCGCCCGAGGCGATCGCGGGCAGCCATTGCGCCTGCTGCGCCTGATTGCCGGCCAGCATCAATGCGGTGGCTGACACCACGCCGGATGCCAGGAAAGGCGATGCGGTGAGGTTGCGGCCGATTTCTTCCATCACGACGCCGGCTTCGACCGGGCCGAGGCCCAGGCCGCCGTGCGCCTCGGGCACGAGCACGCCGGTGTAGCCCATTTCGGCGAAACGCGCCCACAGGTCGCGGCTGAAGCCGTCCTGGTTATTGGCGTCGCGCAATTGGCGCAACTGGGCGATCGGGCCGTTTTCGGCGATGAAGGAGCGCGCGCTGTCGCGCAGAATGGTTTGTTCTTCAGTCAATACGAGCGGCATGGTTGTAATTCCTTGCAAGGGTGGCCCTTGTGATGGTGTCGATGGGGAATGAAGGCGGGTTCATGCCTGTCAGGCGTCCGGCAGTTCAAGCAGGCGCTTGGCGATGACGTTGAGCTGCACTTCGCTGGTGCCGCCTTCGATGGAGTTGCCCTTGGAGCGCAGCCAGGCGCGCGCATATGCGCCCTGCTGCGAGCGTTCGCTGTCCCATTCGAGCGCATCGCTGCCGCCCGCTGACATCTGCAGCTCCAGGCGCCGCTTGTTGAGTTCGGCTCCGTAGTACTTCAGCACCGACGAGAAGGCCGGATGCACGCCGTGCTCTCCCCCGCCGGTGTTGCGCGCAAGATCGCCCGTGCGGGCCATCGCGAGGCGGAATGCCGCTTCGTCAACCTCGAAGGCGGCGATGCGCGCGCGCAGCAGCGGGTCGGCCAGGCGGCCGCTTGGGTCCAGCCCGATCCACTGCGCGGCCAGTTTGCCCATGGGCTTCGGGTCGGCGCGGTCGCCGATGGCGCCGATCATTTCGCGCTCGTGCGTCAGCAGGTACTTGGCCACGGTCCAGCCGGCGTTGAGTTCGCCGACCAGGTTGCGCTTTTCGACCCGCACGTTGTCGAAAAAGGTTTCGCAAAACGGCGACTTGCCCGAGATGAGGCGGATGGGTTTGGTGCTGACGCCGGGCGTTTCCATGTCGAACAGCACGAAGCTGATGCCGTTGTGCTTCTTCACGCCGGGGTCGGTGCGCACCAGGCAGAAGATCCAGTCGGCCTGGTCGGCGTAGGAGGTCCAGATCTTCTGGCCGTTGACGATGAAGTGATCGCCCCGGTCTTCGGCGCGGGTTTGCAGCGACGCCAGGTCGGAGCCGGCGTTGGGTTCGGAGTAGCCCTGGCACCAGCGGATTTCGCCGCGTGCGATGCGCGGCAGATGCTCGAGCTTTTGCGCCTCGCTGCCGAACTTGAGCAATGCCGGGCCGAGCATCCAGATGCCGAAGCTTTGCAGCGGCACGCGGCAGCCGAGTGCGCGCATCTCTTCGGCCAGCACGCGCGCCTGCGCCGCATCCAGCCCGCCGCCGCCGTAGTCGCGCGACCAGGTGGGCACCGTCCAGCCGCGTTCGGCCATGCGCTCGAGCCACAGGCGCTGAGCCTCGGATTTGTATTTGAAACGCCGCCCGCCCCAGCAGATGTCGTCCTCGTTGCGCTGCGGCGTGCGCATTTCGGGCGGGCAATTGGTTTCGAGCCAGGCGCGGGTTTCGGCGCGGAATTGATCGAGGTCTGACATGAAAAATGGCCTTTGCAGAATGATTTCGTGAATGAAAGGACGGACGGAAGGGCGGGTGGAACGACGGGCGCCGCTACGAAAAACGCACCCGGCGGATGGGTTCGCGCTTTTTCAGCAGGTTACGCCGCCATCGACCACCAGGCTTTGCCCGGTCATGAACGCGCCGGCCTTGGAAGCCAGGAACACGGCCGCGCCGGCGATTTCGTCGGGCTCGCCGATGCGGCGCAGCGGCGTGGTTTCGGTGCGGCGGCTCAGGGTTTGCGGGTCTTCCCACAGGGCGCGCGCGAAGTCGGTCTTGATCAGGCCCGGCGCGATGCAGTTGACCCGCACGTTGTACGGCCCGTATTC
>CAYTPC010000067.1:0-22092 GCA_964439605.1 uncultured Burkholderiaceae bacterium | reverse complement strand
GGGAAGCTCATTCGCATTATTTAAGAATGCCTTCAGCCTTCATCGCCCGCTGCACTGCGGGGCGTGCCGCGATGCGGTCGCGCAGCGCACAGATGGCGGGGTACGGCGAAAGGTCGATAGCGGTGTGCTGGGCCCAATTGGTTACGGTAAACAGATAGCTGTCAGCAATGCTGAAGTGTTCGCCGGTCAGGAATGGCTTGCCGTTGAGCTGGCCGTCAATCCATGCCAGCCGGCTGTTCAGGCGCTGCCGGGCGATGGATTTGGCTTCCTCGGGCATGCCGGGGGAGAACAGGGGCGAGAAGCCCTTGTGCAGTTCAGTGCTGATGATGTTGAGCCATTCTTGCAGGCGATAGCGCGGCAAGGTGCCGTTGGCTGGTGCGAGATGGCTGTTCGGCGCTTGGTCGGCGATGTATTGCATGATCACCGCGCATTCGCTCAGGTGGCTGCCGTCATCAAGTTCGAGGAGCGGCACGTAACCCAGGGGGTTGATGGCAAGGTAGTCGCTGCCGTCCTGTAGTTTGTGGCTTCGAATGTCAACGCGCACGATGTCGAAGGCCAAGCCGGCCTCGGCCAGGGCAATGTGAGGGGCCAGGGAACAGGCGCCGGGTGAGTAGTACAGCTTCATGTCGGGGTTTCCTTTGTTAAAGTGGGTGGAAAAAGAATTGTATTGATCGCCGCTATTTCGCAGTGGAGGGTTTACGCGCCGTAATCGAGATGGCATGGACCCGGTATGCGGTAGCTTCCATCACACCCCATGAAACAAGTGTTTTCGTTATAAACAAAAAGCAGGCGGGGTTTTGTTTTATTTGGTAAGAGCCTGTCCGTACCTGGGTTCGACCTCACGGGCGTTCAATCTCCAAGTCCTGCCCTGAAAATACGCTTGCGTGGTTCCGGATAGACCCTGAATAGGTTCTAAAATCGATACCTTTTCTTGCTGTGCGGACCGGCCCTGGCGTCTGGTCTGCGTTCCCAATGCGGTACCCCGAAGAATTTGACGTGATCGTGATCGGCGGCGGGCATGCCGGCACCGAAGCCGCGCTGGCAGCCGCGCGCATGGGTGTGCGCACGCTGCTTCTGACTCACAACATCGAGACACTGGGGCAGATGAGTTGCAATCCGTCGATCGGTGGGATCGGAAAGGGGCATCTGGTCAAGGAGGTCGATGCCCTCGGCGGTGCGATGGCGATCGCCACCGACGAGGCCGGCATCCAGTTTCGCGTTCTGAATTCGAGCAAGGGGCCGGCGGTGCGTGCCACGCGCGCCCAGGCCGACCGGGTGCTTTACAAGGCCGCAATCCGGCGTCGGCTCGAAAACCAGCCGAATCTCCAGTTGTTCCAGCAGGCGGTGGACGATCTGCTGGTCGAGGGCGATCGTGTGAGCGGCGTGGTGACGCAGATTGGCGTCGTCTTCCGTGCGCGCGCGGTGGTGTTGACGGTGGGCACTTTTCTTGATGGGCGCATCCACGTCGGGCTTGACAGCTATCCGGCAGGGCGCGCGGGCGATCCACCGGCGATCCGGCTGGGGGAGCGGCTCAAGGAGCTGAAGATGCCGCAGGGGCGGCTGAAGACCGGCACGCCGCCGCGGCTTGATGGCCGCACGATCGATTTTTCGAAATGCGCCGAGCAGCCCGGCGACGGGATGCCTGGCGGGGTGAATCCGGTGATGCCGGTATTCAGCTTCATGGGCGATGCCGGGATGCATCCGCGCCAGATGCCGTGCTGGATTACTAATACCAACGCCCGCACGCACGAGATCATCCGTTCGGGCTTTGATCGCAGCCCGATGTTCACGGGCCGCATCGATGGAGTGGGGCCGCGTTATTGCCCGAGCGTCGAGGACAAGATCAACCGTTTCGCCGACAAGGACAGCCACCAGATTTTCCTGGAACCCGAGGGATTGACGACCCACGAGTTTTACCCGAACGGCATTTCGACCAGCCTTCCGTTCGACATTCAGTACGCGCTGGTGCGCTCGATGAAAGGGCTGGAGAACGCGCACATCCTGCGGCCCGGCTATGCGATCGAATACGATTATTTCGATCCGCGCGCGCTCAAGAGCAGCTTCGAGACGCGCACCATCGAAGGGCTTTTTTTCGCGGGCCAGATCAACGGCACCACGGGTTACGAGGAAGCCGCAGCGCAGGGGCTGTATGCAGGCGTCAATGCCGCGCTCAAGGTCAAGGGCGAGGCCGCCTGGACGCTGCGGCGCGACGAAGCCTACCTGGGCGTATTGGTCGATGACCTGATTACCAAGGGCGTTACCGAACCGTATCGGATGTTTACCAGCCGGGCCGAGTTCCGGCTGCAACTGCGAGAAGACAACGCCGACATGCGCCTGACCGAAGCCGGGCGCCGGCTCGGGTTGGTGGACGATGCGCGATGGGATGTTTTTTGCCGCAAGCGCGACGCTGTTTCACGTGAAACACAACGGCTTCAATCGATCTGGATCAACCCGCGCAACCTGTCGCCCGAAGAATCGCAGCGGGTGCTTGGCAAGCCGATCGAGCGCGAATACAGCTTGGCCGATCTGTTGCGTCGCCCCGATGTGCGCTACGAGGCCCTGATGTCAATCGAAGGCGGCAAGTATGCGCCGCCCGGTGAGGTCAATCTGGCTGCGGATGAAATCGAGCAGATCGAAATTGCCGCCAAGTATTCGGGCTATATCCGCCGCCAGCACGATGAGGTCGAGCGTGCTGCGGCGTTCGAAAATCTCAGGCTGCCGCCGGAGTTGGACTACAGCCAGGTGAGGGCGCTGAGCATCGAGGTGCGCCAGAAGCTCGCAAAGCACCGGCCGGAAACACTGGGCCAAGCCTCGCGCATCTCGGGGGTGACGCCGGCTGCGATTTCGCTGCTTTTGATTCACTTGCGCAAGGGCGGCTATCGTGCATTCATGGCGCCATCGGACGAGGTTTCAGAATGAGCCTGTCGAGTCCGCCGAATCCATCGAGCCCGTCGAGTCCATCGAGTCCATTGCAAGAGGCCGCCCTGCGCCAAGGCGCCCAAGTACTGGGGCTGACCTTGACCGATGAGCAGTGCCAAAAGCTCTTGGCCTATGGCGCGCTGATCCTCAAATGGAGCCGGGTGTACAACCTGACGGCGCTGCGTGATCCGGAGCAAGTGCTAACTCACCATCTGCTCGACAGTTTGGCCATCGTTGCGCCGTTAACCCGCGTTTGGCCCGGAGCGGGGCGCTTGCTTGACGTGGGCTCCGGGGCTGGATTGCCGGGCGTTATCATCGCGGTTATGCGCCCTGATCTGATGGTCGATTGTCTCGATGCGGTCGCCAAGAAAATGGCTTTCGTCCAGCAGGTTGCGGTGGAGTTGGGTCTTCCAAATCTGCGCGGCATCCATGCCCGGGTCGAGGCCTTCAAAGGGCAGTATGAATTGATCTGCTCGCGTGCCTTTGCTTCGTTGGCCGATTTCTTCGTGGGGTCAAGCCACCTGCTCGCGCCAGACGGTGTTTGGCTCGCGATGAAGGGTAAGCGCCCGGAAGAAGAGCTATCCCGAATTCCTGAAGACCTAAAAGTGTTTCACGTGGAACAACTGATGGTGCCTGGGCTGAAAGAGGCTGACCGCTGTCTAGTCTGGGCGCGGAAAAGTGCGCTATAAGGGACTTCTAAATAACCCGCTCGTAAATCCGCACGCTCGCCAAGTGACGAGGGTTTGGCGGGTGTATTTCTAATCAGCCCCGGCATCGAGCCGGCCCGTACGCATGAGAGATCCGGCATGGCCAAGATTTTTTGCATCGCAAATCAGAAGGGTGGAGTCGGCAAGACGACCACCGCCGTCAACCTTGCCGCCAGCTTGGCCCGCATCAACCAGAAAGTGCTGCTGGTCGATCTTGATCCGCAGGGGAACGCGACCATGGGTTCCGGCATCGACAAGCGCAAGCTGGAAATATCGGTTTACGACGTGCTGCTCGAATCGGCCTCGGTCGCCGAGGCTCGCCTGCCCGCAGGCAATGACTGCGGCTACGACGTGCTCGGCGCCAATCGCGAACTGGCTGGCGCTGAAGTTGAAATGGTTGGGCTCGACCGGCGCGAAAAGCGCCTGCGCACCGCGCTCGCGGGAGTGGGCGCCGAGTACGACTACATTCTGATCGACTGTCCACCCGCGTTGAGTCTGCTCACCCTCAATGGCCTGTGCGCCACGCACGGTGTGATCGTGCCCATGCAGTGCGAATATTTTGCGCTCGAAGGGCTCACGGACCTCGTCAACACCATCAAGCAGGTGCACGCCAACCACAACAAGAATCTGCAGATCATTGGCTTGCTGCGCGTCATGTTCGATCCGCGCATCACCTTGCAGCAGCAGGTCAGCGATCAGCTCAAGGGGCACTTCGGCAACAAGGTTTTCGACACCATGATCCCGCGCAACGTCCGGCTGGCCGAGGCGCCGAGCTACGGTCTGCCGGGGGTGGTGTTCGATCCCGGCGCGAAGGGTAGCCAGGCTTTCGTCGCCTTTGCACAGGAAATCCTCGAAAAAATGCCGCCGGCCCGGCCCGTGTCGCCGGCTGGCGCGGCCGCCGCGCCAGCGGCGGATACCGGCGAGGCGGTGACGGAATCCGACGCGGCGACGGCGGAATCGACGGAAACGGCGGAATCGGCTTTGAAGGAAGAATCCCAGGCGGAATAATTCCGCTCGGGGAGGGCGACTGTTCAGAAAATCCATTTCACCTATCGCACGGAAATTCTGATTAATCGACGCTATCGTGATTCACTCTCACCGATAGGCACAGGCAAATACCACTCAAAAGGCGGAAGCGATGGCAACCAAGAAACCCAAGGGACTCGGCCGAGGACTCGAAGCCTTGCTGGGGCCGGCCCGCATCGATATCGACACCGACAGCGCCACACAGACACCGACCACGCTCGGGCTCGACCAGATGGTGCCCGGCGCCTACCAGCCGCGAACCCGGATGGATGAGGGCGCGCTCTACGAGTTGGCCGAAAGCATCAAGGCCCAGGGCATCATGCAGCCGATTCTGGTGCGGCGGCTCGACGACGCCGCAGCCAAGGCGCGCAACGCCGAATACGAAATCATCGCTGGCGAGCGGCGTTTCCGCGCCGCCAAGCTGGCCGGGCTCGACAGCGTGCCGATCCTGGTGCGCAACGTGCCTGACGAGGCGGCGGCGGCCATGTCGCTGATCGAGAACATCCAGCGTGAAAACCTCAATCCGCTGGAAGAGGCGCAGGGATTGCAGCGGCTAGTCAGCGAATTCGGGCTGACGCATGAGACGGCGGCCCAGGCGGTCGGGCGCTCGCGCAGTGCGGCCAGCAATCTGCTGCGTCTGCTAAATCTGGCTGAGCCGGCGCAGGCGATGCTGATGGCAGGCGACATCGACATGGGCCACGCGCGCGCGCTGCTGGCGCTGGACAAAGCCACGCAAATCACCGCAGCCAATCAGATTGTCGGCAAGAAGCTTTCCGTGCGCGAGACTGAAACGCTCGTCAAAAAACTCTCGGCTGAATTCAGTCTGAGCGCCTCACCGCGCCCCAAGCCGGCGGAAAAATCACGCGACGTGCTGCGTGTTGAAGAAGAGCTGGCCGACATGCTGATGGCGGCGGTCGAGGTGCGCATCAGGAAGCGCCGCAAGCGCAATGGCCGCATCGAGCAAAGCGGCGAACTCGCGGTGCACTTCGGGTCGCTGGAGGAGTTGAACGGACTGATCGAGCGCATCCGCCGCAGCGCTTGATGCGCCTGCGGGGGCCGAGTATCAAAAGCTGAAAATTTTCCCTGGATTAAGGATGTTTTTCGGATCCAGCGCGCGTTTGATGGTGCGCATCATTTCCACGGCGCCGGCGCCCGTTTCCTTGATCAGGAAGTCCATTTTGTGCAGGCCCACCCCGTGCTCGCCGGTGCAGGTGCCGCCCAGTGCGAGCGCGCGCATGACCAGGGCGTGGTTGAGCTGCTCGGCGCTGGCGCGTTCCTCGGGCTTGTCCGGGTCGAGCAGGTAGCCGAAGTGGAAGTTGCCGTCGCCGACGTGGCCGACCAGAAAATAGGGGATGCCGCTCGCGTTGGCTTCGGCCACGGAGTCGAGCAGGCAATCGGCCAGGCGTGAGATCGGCACGCAGGTGTCGGTCGAAAGCACGCGGCAACCGGGGCGTGATTGCACCCCGGCGAAAAGAGCGTTGTGCCGTGCGGTCCACAGCCGCGTGCGCTCCTCGGGCGTATGGGCCCACTCGAAGGCGTTGCCGCCGTGGCGGCTGGCGATCTCTTGCACCGTTTCGGCCTGCTCGCGCACGCTGGCCGGCGAGCCGTGGAATTCCATCAGCAGCATCGGTTCTTCGCGCAGATTCAGCTTCGAATGCGCGTTGACCATGCGCACCGTGTTGGCGTCGATCAATTCCACGCGCGCGACCGGTACGCCGATCTGGATCGTCTCGATCGTGGTGCGCACCGCGGCCTCGATGCTCGGAAAAGAACACACCGCCGCGGAAACCGCCTCGGGCAGGGGATGGATGCGCAGCGTCACTTCGGTGATGATGCCGAGCGTGCCTTCGCTGCCGACGAACAGCCGCGTGAGGTCGTAACCGGCCGACGACTTCTTCGCGCGCGTGCCGGTGCGGATCACTTCGCCGCTGGCGGTGACGACTTCGAGCGCAAGCACGTTCTCGCGCATCGTGCCGTAGCGCACCGCGTTCGTGCCGCTTGCACGCGTGGCCGCCATGCCGCCGAGCGAGGCATCGGCGCCCGGATCGATCGGGAAAAACAGCCCCGTGTCCTTGATTTCGAGATTGAGCTGCTTGCGTGTGACGCCGGCTTGCACCGTCACGGTCAGGTCGTCGGCGTTGACCGCAAGCACGCGCTGCATCCGCGACAGGTCGATGCTGATGCCGCCCTGAATGGCGAGCAACTGCCCCTCGACCGATGAGCCCGCGCCAAAAGCGATGACCGGCACCGAATGCGCCGCCGCGAGCGTCACCGCGTCGGCGACGTCCTGGGTGCATTGCGCAAACACCACGGCCGCCGGCGGCGGCATGACGAAGGAGGATTCATCGCGCCCGTGCTGCTCGCGCACCGCCAGCGCGGTCGAGCAGCGGTCGCCAAAGTGCGCCTTCAGCCGTTCGATGAAAGCCGCGGGTACCTCGCGCGGTGCGAACTGTGGAACCAGGTGCGATGTATCGGCGCAGGTGTTCATGGCTTGATATTCAGGGGGAAAAGAGAAGGAGCGTCCTGGCGACGCAAAACCCGGCATTTTACGAAGCGGTGCGATTTCTTGCGGGCATTTCCTGCAGGCCGGCCGCGTCCGGTGCATGCATGCGCCGAGCGGGGGAGGAAGGCGCGAAAATAGATCCTTGATAGATTCCTGATACACCCCGGCGAAGAGCGCCGCCAGCGCGAGGAAATCACACATGGGCAACCGACTCACACAAATCGCCACCCGCACCGGCGACGACGGCAGTACCGGCTTGGGCGACAGCACGCGCGTGCCCAAGAATCATTTGCGCATCCAGGCCTTGGGCGACGTGGATGAGCTCAATTCGCACATCGGTGTGTTGCTCTGTGAACCGATGCCGCCCGCGGTGCGCGAACTGCTGATCGACGTGCAACACCAGTTGTTCACGCTCGGCGGCGAACTCTCGATTCCGGGCTTCACGATGCTCCGGGACGATGCGCTGCTGCAACTGGACCAGGCGCTGGCCGAGCACAACGCCGCGCTGCCGCGCTTGGCCGAATTCATTCTGCCCGCCGGCACGCGCGGCGCGGCGCTCGCGCACGTGTGCCGTACCGTCGCGCGCCGCGCTGAACGCGCGGTCGTCGCGCTCGGCGCGGACGAAGCGCTCAACCCCGGGCCGCGCCGCTACCTCAATCGTCTGAGCGATTTGCTGTTCGTGCTCGCGCGCGTGCTCAACCGATTGGACGGCGGCAGCGATGTTTACTGGAAAAGCGAGCGCCTCGCGAGCCAGTAGGCGCAGAAGTTCCTTGGCTTTTGTCCACGTTTGGAATTGTGTTTTTGATGAAATTTGACGGTTGTTGCGGGGGTCAAGAAGCGTTCTCTCTTTAAGAGCCTGTGTACGGCCTATTAGAGGCCGAATAGATCATGAACAGGCTTTAAAAATCGTGATGGTGTACTTGCTCATGATTCAAGTTGAGCGCACATTTACATCATGAGCAAAAGCAAACGACTTTTCATCCTGGCCGGCATCGTCGTGCTCGTTGCGGCCATCGCCGGTGGGTGGTTGCTGTCGCGCAAGTCGGCGTCGCGCGATGAGCTGGTGCTGTACGGCAACGTCGATTTGCGCCAGGTTTCGCTGGCCTTCAACGGCAATGACCGGGTCGCCAAGCTGACGGCGCAGGAGGGCGACCGCGTCAAAGCCGGGCAGGTGCTTGGCGAGCTCGACACCACGCTACTGACGCTGCGCGTTGCGCAGGCGCGTGCCCAGGCCGATGCGCAACAGCAGATCCTGCAGCGGCTGCAGGCCGGCAACCGTCCCGAGGAAATCGCGCAGGCGCACGCCGGTGTGGCCGCGGCGCAGGCCGACGCCGAATTGGCCGGGCAGCAGCTCGACCGCCTGCGCGCGATCCGCGAATCGACCGCCGCCCGCGCGATCAGCCAGCAAGATCTGGACGCGGCACAGGCGCGGCACAAGGTTGCGCTGGCGGCGCTCGAAAACGCGCGCAAGACCGCGCAGCTCGCAAAACTGGGCCCGCGCAAAGAAGATATCGCGCAAGCGCAAGCGCAGTTCGAAGCAGCCAAAGCCACGCTCGCGCTGCTCAACCAGCAACTCGCCGATGCGAAGCTGAAAGCGCCGATCGATGCCGTGGTGCGCGCTCGCCTGCTCGAACCGGGCGACATGGCTTCGCCGCAGCGGCCCGCCTACACGCTCGCGGTCATCCATCCCAAATGGGTGCGCGCCTACGTGGCGGAAGCCGATCTCGGGCACATCAAGCCCGGCATGCCCGCCGAGGTGCGCATCGACAGCGCCCCGGCCACGCCGATCGCGGGGCGTATTGGCTACATCGCGTCGGTGGCCGAATTCACACCCAAGACGGTGCAGACCGAAGAACTGCGCAGCAGCTTGGTCTACGAAGTCCGTGTATTGGTCGATGACCAGGCCGACCGCCTGCGACTGGGCATGCCGGCCACGATACGGATTTTTCTGTCGAACAACGCTCCCCGGTCCAGCGGCTCCTGATGGACGCGTCCGCGCCAGCCCTCGTCGGCCAAGGTCTGAGCAAACGCTTCACACCCCGCAAGGGCGAAGCGGCGCAGGCGCTGGAGGGCGTGGACATCGTGGCGGCGCCATCGGCGCTCACCGCGCTGGTCGGTCCGGACGGCGCCGGCAAGACCACGCTGCTGCGCATGGCCGCTGGATTGCTGCGCGCCGACGCCGGACGTCTGCAGGTGCTGGGCATCGACGTGGCGGCCGACCCGCAAGGCGTGCAGGACCGCATCGGCTACATGCCCGAACGCTTCGGCCTGTATGAAGACCTCAGCGTGCAAGAGAACCTCGATCTCTACGCCGACCTGCACAATGTGCCGCACGAAGCGCGGCGCGTGCGCTATGCGCGGCTGATGGCGATGACCGACCTCGGCGCCTTCACCACGCGCCTGGCGGGGCAGCTCTCGGGCGGCATGAAACAAAAGCTCGGGCTGGCCTGCACGCTGGTGCGTTCGCCGCGCCTGCTGCTGCTGGACGAGCCGACGGTCGGCGTCGATCCGCTGTCACGCCGTGAACTGTGGGAAATCCTCAACCAGCTCGTGCAGGAGGAAAACATCGCGGTTCTGGTGAGCACCACTTACCTCGACGAGGCCGAGCGTTGCGCGCGCGTGTTCGTGCTCGACCAGGGACGGCTGCTCACGCAGGGCACGCCCGAGGCGATCCGCGCGCACGCGCAAGGACTGTGCTGGCGCGTCATGCCGCGCGCTGGCCAACCGGCGCGGTTGCTGCAAACGCGGCTGCTCGATGCGCCGTCTCTGGTGATCGACGCGGTGCCGCATGGTGGCGAAGTGCGCTTCGTCCAGCGCGCCGATGCCGACGAGGCGGCGCTCGCGGCGCTGCTTGAAGGGCAGTACGCCAAAGCCGTACCCGCGCAGCTCGAAGACGGCTTCATGGTGCTGCTGCGCGCACGCTACGCCAGTGCGCCGGCCTTGCCATCCACGGCCGCCGCCGCATACGCATCGCCGCGCGGAAACAGTGCTGAAAACAGCACCCGAAATAGCGCCAAAAACAGCGCCGGAAACACGAACGACACGGTCATCGAAGTACGCGACCTGGTGCGCCGGTTTGGCGATTTCACCGCCGTCGACCATGCCAGCTTCGACGTGCGGCGTGGCGAAGTATTCGGCCTGCTCGGGCCCAACGGCGCCGGCAAAACCACCACCTTCCGCATGCTCTGCGGACTGCTGGCCGCCACCAGCGGCGAGCTGCGCGTGGCCGGTGTGGATCTGCGCCGCGCACGCGCGCAGGCGCGGCGCAACATCGGATACGTCTCGCAAAAGTTCGCGCTCTACGGCAATTTGACGGTGGCCGAAAACCTGGCGTTTTTCGGGGGCGTCTACGGACTGCGCGGCGCGCGCCTGCATCAGCGCATGCAGGCGATGCTCGAACAGTTCGACCTGCAATCGGCGCGCGACATTCCCAGCGGCCGGCTGCCCGGCGGCTTCAAGCGGCGCCTGGCCATAGCCGCCGCGCTGCTGCACGAGCCCGAAATCCTCTTTCTGGACGAGCCCACCAGCGGCGCCGATCCGATCGCGCGCCGCGAGTTCTGGCATCACATCACCTCGCTGGCCGAAGGCGGTGCGACCATCATCGTCACGACCCACTTCATGGAAGAGGCCGAATACTGCGACCGCATCGTGATCCAGGATGCCGGCCGCATGCTCGCGCTGGGCACGCCGTGGCAGGTGCGCGCGCAGGCCGGCGACGATTCATCGATCGACATGAATGAGGCGTTCATCCGCATCATCGAGCGTGAGCGCGTCCATTCCCGCGCTTCGACGAGTGCGCCGATGCCGGGCGGGCCGTCTTTCGGAGCGCCGGCATGAGCGGGTTCAGCGCGCGCCGTCTGGTGGCGCTCACGCGCAAGGAGGTGCGCCAGCTCCTGCGCGACAGGAGCAACCTCATGATCGGCGTGCTGCTGCCGATCGTGCTGATCATTCTCTTCGGCTGGGGGCTCTCGCTGGACGTGAAGAACGCGCCGGTCGCGGTGGTGATGGAAGATGCCTCGCCGGCCGCCGCCGATGCCGTCGCCTCGCTGCAGTTGACGCCGATGTTCTCGGTGCTGCCCGTCGGTTCGATGCACGAGGCCGAGCAGATGATCCGTGCGCGCCAGGTTGACGGCATCCTGCGCGTGCCTTCCGATTTCTCGCGCCGGCTCGCGGCTGGCGACGCGGTGCTGCAGCTCATCGTGCACGGCGCGGACGCCGGCCGCGCGAACATCGTCATGTTCTACACGCAATCCGCGCTCGCGCAATGGAGCGTGCGGCAAATCGACCGGGCGGGCCATTCGCAGGCGCCGCGCGACGGGCCATCCACCGGCATGGCGGCGGTCGAGTTGCGGCTGTGGTTCAACGCGGCGAACACGAGCACCTGGTATCTGGTGCCGGGGCTGATCGTCCTGATCATGACGCTGGTGGGCGCTTTTCTTACCGCGATGGTGGTTGCGCGCGAGTGGGAGCGGGGCACGCTCGAGGCACTGTTCGTCACGCCGGTGCGGCCTGTGGAGATCTTGCTGGCCAAGATCATTCCGTACTTCTGCATCGGCATGGCCGGCCTGGCGATGTGCCTGGCGGCGGCGCGCTGGCTGTTTGGGGTGCCGTGCTACGGATCGCTCACGCTCCTGATCATCAGCGCGATGCTCTACATGTTCGTGGCCGTCGGCATGGGCCTGCTGATTTCGTCGCTGACCAAAAACCAGTTCGTCGCAAGCCAAGTCGCGCTGCTGACGAGCTTTTTGCCCTCGCTGATGCTCTCGGGCTTTCTGTTCGACCTGCGCAACGTACCGGCCGTGATCCGCAGGGTCGGGCAGGCGCTGCCCGCGACTTACTTCATGGAGCTGATCCGCACCTTGTTTCTCGCGGGTGACGTATGGTCCGTCATCCTCAAGGACTGCGCGGTTTTGCTGGCCTATGCGGTGGTGCTGCTCGTTCTGGCACACCGCGCCACACGAAAGAGCCTCGAATCATGATCGCAGCGGCCCACATCGTCGAATTTCTGCGCCGTATCGCGCTTTTGTGCCGCAAGGAATTTCTCGCGATCCTCAAAGATCCGAGCACCCGCATCGTGCTGTTCGCTCCGGCGCTGATCCAGACCTTCCTCTTCGGCTACGCGGCCACCTACGACCTGGTGGACGTGCCCTACGCACTGCTCGATCAGAGCCACGGCGGCGCGGCGCGCGCACTGGTCGCGCGGCTCGACGGCACCGGCGTGTTCCGCCGCATCGCCACGCTGCGCTCGCCCAGCGACATCGCACCGGCGGTCGAACGGCACAAGGCGCTCGTGGTGCTGCACATCGGCCCGCACTTCGAGCAGCAGTTGCAGGCCGGCGAAACGGCGCCGGTGCAGTTGATCATCGATGCGCGGAACTCCAACACCGCTGGTTCGGCCGCGCGTTTCGTCACCAGCGTGATCGCCGATTTCAACCGGCAATGGAGCGCCGACCACGGCGGCATACCGCCGCCGCTGCGCATCGAGATGCGCTCGTGGTTCAACCCGAACCTGGAGACGCGCTGGTACATCGTGCCGAGCCTGATCGCGACGCTGTCGATGCTGCAGACCTTGCTGCTCACCGCGCTATCGGTGGTGCGCGAGCGCGAACAGGGCACCTTCGACCAATTGCTGGTGACGCCGCTGTCGCCGGCCGAGATCATGGTCGGCAAGGCGCTGCCGCCGATGGTGATCGGGCTCGCGCAATCGACCATCATCCTCGCGGTGGCGCTGTTCTGGTTTCGCATTCCGCTGGCTGGCTCGCTGTTCACGCTTTATGGCGGGCTGGCGCTGTTCACGCTCGCCAGCGTGGGCATCGGGCTGTCGATCTCGGCCTTGACCTCGACCATGCAGCAGGCCACGCTCTACTCCTTCATATTGATCATGCCGCTGATGCTGCTGTCGGGCCTGGCCACGCCGATCGCCAACATGCCGCAGGCGCTGCAGATCGTGACACTGGCCAATCCGCTGCGCTTCGCGATCGATCTGGTGCAGCGCGTCTACCTCGAAGGCGTCGGCTTTGCGCAGCTCGGCTACAACTTGCTGCCGATGCTGGTGATCGCCGCAATCACCCTGCCGCTGGCCGGCTGGCTCTTTCGCCACAAACTATGAAGACCACATTCCTCCCCCCGCTCGCGGCGCTGTTTCTCGCCGGCTGTGCCGTCGGGCCCAACTACAAAGCGCCGGCACCGGCCACGCCGGCCGATTTTTCGAGTTGGCACGGCGGTGCGCCGGAATTGCTCAACGGACGGAACGCAGCCGGCGCCGCGCTGCCTCGGCTCGGCTGGTCGATCTTCGGTGACCCGGTGCTCGAACAGTTGCAGGCCCGTGCGCTCACGGCCAATGCCGACGTGCAAACCGCTGCCCTGCGCTTCGAACAAAGCCGTGCGCTGCGCGACGCCGCCGCGAGCCAGGGTATGCCGCAACTGGGCCTCAGCGCTGGTGCAACACGCCAACGCTTGAGCGAGACCGGCGTCAACACGCGGCTCATCAACGCCATGGTTCCAGCCGGCAACCGCAATGCGGCACTCCAATCTCAGAGCACCCCCTTTCCCCTTTACCAGGTGGGCTTCGACGCTTCATGGGAACTCGACCTCTGGGGCCGCGTGCGCCGCGGCGTCGAATCGGCTGAGGCCGACGTTGCCGGCGCGAAGGCGCTGCTCGCGCAGGTCAGGCTCACGGTGCAATCCGAGGTTGCGCGCAATTACTTCGAGTTGCGCGGAACCCAGCGGCAGATCGCGCTCACGCGCAGTGACATCGCGGCCGCCGAGGAAACACTCGAACTCGTGTCGGTGCGCGCCAGCGGCGGTCTGGTGACGGACCTCGACGTGACGCGCCAGCGTGCCCAGCTCGCCGAACTGCGCGCGCAACTGCCGCAACTGCTGGCGCAGGAAGCCCAGGCGCTGAACCGGATCACGCTGCTGCTCGGCGAGACGCCCGGGGCGCTCCAAACGCTGCTGGCCTCCGGCGGCACGCAAGAACCCAACGCGGGCAGTGCCACGCTGCCCGATTTTTCCGCTGGCCTGCCCTCCGAGGTGGCCCGCCGCCGCTCCGACATCGTGCAGGCCGAGGCCAAACTGCACGCGGCCACCGCCAACACCGGCGTTGCGGTCGCCGACCTGTACCCGCGCATCACCATCGGCGCCCAGTTCGGGCTTGAGTCGTTGTCGAGCAATCATCTCGACGCCTGGGGCAATCGCCAGTGGAGCATTGGCCCGCACATCCAGTTGCCGATCTTCGACGGCGGGCGCCGCCGCGCCACCCTCACGGTGCGCCGATTGCAGCAACAGGAAGCCGCCATCGCCTACCAGCAGACCGTGCTGCGCGCCTGGCACGAAATCGACGATGCCCTGAGCGCCTACGCCGCCGAGCGCCAGCGCAACGTGGAGCTGGCCGAAAAGGAACGCGCCAGCCGCGATGCGCTCGCGCTGGCGCGCGTGCATTACGAAAAGGGCCTGACCAACTTCCTCGTGCAACTGGATGCGCAGCGAACCCAACTGGCCGCGCAGCGCCAACGCAGTGACAGTGATGCGCGTCTCTCGCTGGCGCTGGTCGCCGCGCTCAAAGCGCTGGGCGGGCCGGTTCCCGGAAGGGTTTCCGCAAAGAATTGATCACCGGCGTACCCCTCTCAGTGACTCCACCGCGCGTTGCATGAAACTGGCGCAGCCAAGCCCAGAAATCCCGTGGCCCGGCTTGCCCGGGCCACTGGGATTGCCCCCGGAGAGGGGGTTGGCGTAGCGACACGAAGTGCGCGAAGCCTGGGGGAGAGCAAGTCCCCGCCTGGGGGAGAACGTCAATGCCTGAAATGCCGCACGCCGCTGAAGACCATTGCCACGCCGCGCTCGTTGGCGGCGTCAATGACTTCCTGGTCGCGCATCGAACCGCCGGGCTGGATCACGCAGGCGGCGCCCGCATCGACCACCACGTCGAGCCCATCGCGAAATGGGAAGAAGGCATCGCTCGCCACGGCCGTGCCGGCCAGGCTCAGATTCGCATGCTGCGCCTTGATGCTGGCAATGCGCGCTGAATCGAGCCGGCTCATCTGACCCGCGCCGACGCCCATGGTCATGCCGTCGGCGCAAAAAACGATGGCATTGCTCTTGACGTACTTGGCCACCTTCCACGCGAACAGCAGGTCTTGCAGTTGCTGCGGCGAAGGCTGTTTTTGCGTGACGACCTTCAATTCGCCAAGCGATAGCTCCCGGTTGTCGGCCGTCTGCATCAGCAGGCCCGAACCGACGCGCTTGATGTCCATCGCGTTGCGCCCGCGCTCCCAATCGGTCGTGCCGCTGGACAGGTCCGCGGGCAGCGTGATTTCGAGCACGCGCACGTTCGCCTTGCTCTTGAACACGGCCAGCGCCTCGCTCGTATAGCCCGGCGCCATGAGCACCTCGACGAACTGTTTGCCGATCGCCTGCGCGGTGGCGCCATCGACGGTGCGGTTGAAAGCGATGATGCCGCCGAAGGCCGAAGTCGGGTCGGTCTTGAAAGCTTTGGCATAGGCCTGGCCCGCATCGGCGCCGATGGCAACGCCGCACGGGTTGGCGTGCTTGACGATCACGCACGCGGGTTGCTCGAAGCTCTTGACGCATTCCCACGCGGCGTCCGCGTCGGCGATGTTGTTGTAGGACAGTTCCTTGCCCTGCAACTGCCGGGCCGTCACCAGCGAGCCGGGGGCGGGATACAGGTCGCGGTAAAAGGCCGCCTGCTGATGCGGGTTTTCGCCGTAGCGCAGGTCTTGCACCTTGACGAAGCGGCCATTGCTTTGCGCCGGAAAGGCCGCGCGCGAACCGTCTTCCTGCAAGGATGAGAGGTAATCGCTGATCGCGGCGTCGTAATTGCTGATCCGGTTGAAGGCGGCTACCGCGAAGGCGAATCTGGTTTTGTCGCTGAGCTTGCCGTGTTCGCGCAACTCGGCCAGCGCCAGCGGATACTGGGCGGCATCGGTGAGCACGCCCACGTCCTTCCAGTTTTTGGCGGCGCTGCGCACCATCGCGGGGCCGCCGATGTCGATGTTTTCGATCGCCTCCTCCAGCGTGCAACCGGGCTTGGCCACGGTGGCCTCGAATGGGTAAAGGTTGACGACCAGCAGGTCAATGGTGCCGATCCCATGGGCGGCGAGCGCCGCCATGTGTGCCGGCACCTCGCGCCGCGCGAGCAAGCCGCCGTGCACCATCGGGTGCAGCGTCTTGACGCGGCCATCGAGCATTTCGGGAAATCCGGTCAGTTCGGCCACCTCGGTAACGGGCAGGCGCGCGTCGGTCAACAACCGGGCGGTACCGCCGGTGGACACCAGGCGCACGCCCAGCGCGTGCAGCGCCTGCGCGAATTCGAGAATGCCGGTCTTGTCGGAAACGGAGATCAGTGCAGTGAGAGAAGCAGTCATTTCAGTTTTCCATTGCGCTAACGCCCCACCCGCAACCGATGCAACCGGCGCGGCCCAACCCAGGAATCCCGTGGACCGGCTCGGCCGGGCCACTGGGATTGCCCCCGGAGAGGGGGTGTCCGAGCCACACGAAGTGGGCGAGGCTGGGGGTGAGTGTCATTTCAGCAACTTGTGTTCCAAAAGTTTCTTGCGCAGCGTGTTGCGGTTCATACCGAGCCACTTTGCGGCCTTCGATTGGTTTCCCTCGGCGCGTGCCATGACGACGTCCAGCAGCGGCTTTTCGACGGCGCCGACGTACATGTCGTAAAGGCCATCGGGCTCGATACCGCACAAATCGCCAAAGTAGCTTTCCAGGCTACCTCTGACGCACTCTTCGATTTGTTTTTTACTCATATTCAAGCAACCACTGCGGCTGCCCTTTTTTACCCTGGAGTTCTGATATGGAGATACGAAGCTATGAAGCTAAAGGAGCGGTCGGCTGCCGCTTCCAGGTTTGCTCTTCGTCCGGACAGTCTTGTACATCAAATCCGGGCATGCGCTCGGTCTGAGTTCCCAGCCATTCAAAAAATGCGTCCACCACCCGCCATTGTCGTTCGCAATCTTCGATGGCATTCGTCGCGCGCCGCAATGCCTCGCCACCAGGCAGGCCGCGCACGTACCAGCCGATGTGCTTGCGCGCCGACCGTACGCCGCTGGCCGGGCCATACAACGCATAGTGTTCGCGCAGATGGTCGCCCAGGCGCTGGCGCACCAGCGCGACTTTCGGCGGCGGGCAGCGCGTGCCCGTCTCCAGAAAATGCGCGATCTCGCCAAAGATCCACGGCCGGCCTTGCGCGGCGCGGCCGATCATCACCGCGTCGGCCCCGGGGCTCGCAAGCACTTCGCGCGCTTTTTCGGGGCTGTCGATGTCACCGTTGGCCACCACCGGAATCCGCACGGCGGCCTTTACGGCGGCGATGGTGTCGTACTCCGCCTGGCCGCTGTAGCCCTGCTCGCGCGTGCGGCCGTGCACCGTGAGCATCTGCACGCCCACCGCCTCGAAACGCCGCGCCAATGCCACCGCATTGCGATGGCTCGCGTCCCATCCGGTGCGCATTTTGAGCGTAACGGGTACGTTACTTGCAGTTGCGGCTTTTACGACTGCTTGCGCAATTTCAACCGCCAGCGGCTCGTCGCGCATCAACGCCGAACCGGCCGATTGGTTGCAGACCTTCTTGGCCGGACAGCCCATATTGATGTCGATCACCTGCGCGCCAAGGTCGATGTTGTATCGCGCCGCCTCGGCCATCATCGCGGGGTCGGTGCCTGCGATCTGCACCGCGATCGGCCCTTGCTCGCCCGTGTGGTCGGCGCGGCGCGCGGTCTTCGGCGAATGCCAAAGATCCTTGCGCGAAGCCATCATTTCGCTGACCGCATAGCCGGCGCCAAACGCGCGGCACAGGTTGCGAAAGGGCCGATCGGTGACGCCCGCCATCGGAGCGACGAGCAACCGGTTTTCCAGCAGAACAGAGCCGAACTGCAGTGTCATGACGGGGGGGGAGGTGAAGATTCGTCCGCTGAAAAGCGAGCCGGGATTGTATCCCGTGATGAGCCCGTGATTGAGGCAGCGCGGCAGGCCGAACCAGGCCCGGATACACCGTCCGCGAGGGAGGTTCTGAGCTTTCCTATACTGCTCAGCCCATGCCTTCGTGGTTCGAATCGATCCTGGCGCTGCTTGCGCTGCCTCAATACGGCCTGTCCACCCTGTTTGCCGTTTCTCTTGCATCGGCCACGTTGTTGCCGATGGGGTCTGAGCCGGCGCTTTTCGGCCTGCTGCAACTGAATCCGGAATTGTTCTGGCCGGCGATTCTGGTGGCAACGGCCGGCAACACGGCCGGCGGCGCAATCACCTGGTGGATGGGTTACGGCGCCCACAAGGTTGCCGACAAATACACGCACTCAAAGCATCATCTGCGTGTATTGGGCTGGCTCGAACGGCTCGGCCCGCGCGCGTGTCTGCTGTCGTGGCTGCCGGTCGTGGGCGATCCGCTGTGTGCGGTTGCCGGCTGGCTGCGCCTGCCGTTCTGGCCCTGTGTCGTCTACATGGCGATCGGCAAATTCGCGCGCTACGTCACGATGACCGTGCTGCTGCTGCACCTGTGGCCAGGGGGCTGAATCGGTGACGGCCCGCCATGGCGGCGCGCCACGCCGCCAAAGCGCCGGCTTCAAAGGCCGCGGAAAGAATTCCGCACGGACATGCCGAAAGGTTCGTGGCACGATAGGACACATTTTGTTTTGCGAGGAAGCACGTGAAAACCCAAGCTATCCGCATCAACCGCACCGGCGGCCCTGAAGAGCTCACGCTCGTCGAAGTCGAAGTGGGCGAGCCCGGCCCCGGCGAGATTCGCATCCGCCACGCGGCGGTGGGCCTGAATTTCGTCGACACTTATCAACGCAGCGGCTTGTATCCTTTCCCGCTGCCGCTGCAATTGGGCACGGAAGCTTCGGGCGTGGTCGAGGCGGTGGGCCCAGGTGTCACGCACCTCAAGCCCGGCGACCGCGCCGCGTATGCGAGCAATCCGCCCGGCGCCTATTGCCGGGCGCGCGTGATGCCGGCGCGGAACGTCTGCCGGCTGCCCGATGCGATTTCTTTCGAGACCGGCGCCGCGATGATGCTCAAGGGCCTGACGGCGCAGTACCTGCTCAAGAAAACACTGCCGGCCGAAGGGCTCGCGGCGGGCGATTTCATCGTCTTTCATGCCGCGGCCGGGGGCGTTGGGCTGATCGCCTGCCAGTGGGCCAGGGCGCTGGGCCTGAAGCTCATCGGCACCGCGGGCAGCGACGCCAAATGCGAACTGGCGCTCGCGCACGGCGCGGCGCACATGATCAATTACCGGCGCGAAAACTTCGCCCAGCGCGTGCGCGAGATCACCGGCGGCGCGCTGGTCAAGGTGGTCTACGACTCGGTGGGCAAAGATACTTTCATGGGCTCGCTCGACTGCCTGCGCCCCTTCGGCCTGCTGGCGATGTTCGGCAACGGTTCGGGGCCGGTGCCGCCGTTCGACCTGGGCCTGCTCGCGACCAAGGGCTCGCTTTACGTCACGCGGCCCACGCTGTTTAACCACACGGCAACGCGCGAATCGACACAGGCGATGGCCGACGAGCTGTTTGCGGTCGTGCAAAGCGGCGCGGTGAAGATCCGGATCGATCAGCGTTACCCGCTTGAGCAAGCGGCGCAGGCGCACCGCGATCTGGAAAGCCGCCAGACGACGGGCTGTACCATCCTGACGCTGTGATTCCCTAGCGCGCCGGCGTTGTTGGCGCATGTTTCCCGTCAATGGCCCGCTCCCGCCTTCTTCCCGATAACTTCACTCTTGCGCTCGTGGGCACCGTGGTGTTCGCGAGCCTGCTGCCGGTTTCCGGTGGCGGCGCGCGGCTGTTCGACGCGCTGACCGGCATCGCAATCGGCGTGCTGTTCTTCCTGCACGGCGCCAAGCTTTCGCGCGAGGCGATCCTTGCGGGGATCGCACACTGGCGGCTGCATCTGCTGGTGTTCTGCGTCACTTTTGCGATGTTCCCGCTGCTGGGGCTGGCGCTCAAGCCGCTGCTGCTGCCGCTGGTGACGCCGCAGCTTTACGTCGGTGTGCTTTACCTGTGCGTGCTGCCTGCGACGGTGCAGTCGGCGATTGTTTTTACTTCGCTCGCACGCGGCAACGTCGCGGCGGCGGTGTGCAGCGCTTCGGCTTCGACGCTGCTGGGCGTATTCATCACGCCGCTTCTGGTGAACCTGATCGTGCTGCCCGGGGGCGGCGCGCATTCGATGCTCGAATCGGTCTTGCGCATCCTGCTGCAACTGCTGGCGCCCTTTGTCGCCGGGCACTTGCTGCGGCCCTGGATCGGCCGCTGGCTGGTGCGGCGCGCGGGCGTGCTGCGCTACGTTGACCAGGGCTCGATACTGCTGGTGGTCTATACCGCCTTCAGCGCCGCGGTGATCGAAGGGCTGTGGAAGCAGGTGCCGCCGGGCGCACTCGCGGGGCTGCTTGCGGTGTGCGCGCTCATTCTCGGGCTGGCGCTCACGCTCACGACCTGGGGCGCGCGGCGGCTGGGTTTTGACAAGGCCGACGAAATCACCATCGTGTTCTGCGGCTCCAAGAAAAGCCTGGCCAGCGGCATACCGATGGCCAAGGTGCTGTTTCCCGCGCAAGCCGTCGGCGCCATCGTGCTGCCGCTGATGCTGTTTCACCAGATGCAGTTGATGGTGTGCGCGGTGATTGCGCAACGCTATGCGCGGCGGCCACAGGCGCTGGCCGAGCCGTAAGCTGGCGCGGCCCGTTGAATCTGGGTTGAACGGGCTGCGCTCAGCCTTTTTTCTTGAGCACGCGCCGCAACTCGTCCAGGATGAATAAAGCGGCCCCCAGGTTGATGGCGCTATCGGCCAGATTGAAGGCCGGGAAGTGCCGCCCGCCGAGGTGAAAGTCCAGAAAATCGACCACGTAGCCGTGCATCAGCCGATCGGCCACGTTGCCGAGCGCGCCGCCGAGGATCAAGGACAGCGCCAGTGAAAAGAGCTTCTGTCCCGCGTGCGAGCGCAGCATCCAGATGATGAACAGCCCCGCGCCCACGCCGATCGCAGTGAAGAACCAGCGCTGCCAGCCCGAGGCGCCCGCAAGAAAGGAGAAGGCCGCCCCGGTGTTGTGCGCGCGCACGATGTTGAAGAAGCTGGTGACGGTTGTGCTGTCGCCGTAGTGGTAGTAACCGAGGATCATGGTTTTGGTGAACTGGTCGGCCAGAAAGACGATCAGCGCCAGCCCCATCCAGATCCAGAAACCGCCGGTGGTGATGGATGCGTTTTTTGCCATGTCACGCGATCCGGCGGTCTTCGCCCGCGCCGAAGAGGTTGCGGGTACAGCGGCCGCACAGCGTGGGGTGATCCGGGTCGTGGCCCACGTCCTCGCGCCAGTGCCAGCAGCGTTCGCATTTGGGCGCGGCGCTGGGCTGCACGTCGATGACGAGCGTTTCGCCTTGCGCCAGCGTGACCACCGAGGTGATGAAGACGAATTTCAAGTCATCGCCCAGGCTGTCGAGCAGCGCGTAATCTTGCGCTGGCGCGCTCAGCCGCAGGTTGGCCTGCAGCGGGGAGCCGATCCGGCCTTCGGCTCGGACGGCCTCGATCCGCTTGTTGGCGTCGTCGCGGATCTGGCGGATGCGGTTCCATTTGGCCAGCAGCGCCTCGTCGGGCGTTCCCAGATCGGCGTAGGTCGCGCAAAAGATCGACTGCCCGCGATACTCGGCCGGCGCGGCGAGCTTCCACGCCTCTTCGGCGGTGAAGGAGAGAAACGGCGCCATCCAACGCAGCATGGCCTGTGTGATGTGCCACAGCGCCGTTTGCGCACTGCGCCGCGCGCGTGAATTGGGGGCGGTGGTGTACAGGCGATCCTTGAGGATGTCCAGATAAAACGCGCCCAGGTCTTCGCTGCAATAGACCTGCAATTTGGCGACGACGGGGTGAAATTCATACACCTCGTAATGCGCCAGCACTTCGGTTTGCAACTGCGCGGCGCGGGCCAGGGCGTAG
>CAYTPC010000066.1:0-27268 GCA_964439605.1 uncultured Burkholderiaceae bacterium | reverse complement strand
GGTTTTCCTACTGGCGTCTTCGTTGCGCTGCGGGCGGTACGCGCCTCCCGACTTCCTTCCCGCATGTCCTCCGGTCTGAACCTCGCCCAACAAGAAGCCGTCAATTACCTGCAAGGCCCCTGTCTCGTGCTGGCAGGCGCGGGTTCGGGCAAGACGCGCGTGATCACGCACAAGATTTCGCGGCTGATCCAGGCCGGCATGGCGCCCCGGCGCGTGGCCGCGATTACCTTCACGAACAAGGCCGCCACCGAAATGCGCGAGCGCGCCAAGAGCCTGATCGGGCGCGACGCGAAGGAGGTGGTGATCTGCACCTTTCACGCCCTGGGCGTGCGCATGCTGCGCGAGGACGGCGCGGCGCTGGGGCTGAAAGCACAGTTCAGCATCCTCGACACCGATGACATCACGCGCATCCTCAAAGACGCGGGCGGCACCACCGACGCCGCGACCGCGCGCCACTGGCAATGGACGATTTCGCGCTGGAAGAACATGGGCCTGAACGCCGCCCAGGCCGAGGCCCAGGCGGGCAGCGACGATGAACGCATCACCGCGCGCATCATGGCCCGCTACGAGGAACGCCTGACCGCCTATCAAAGCGTGGATTTCGACGATTTGATCGGCCTGCCGCTCAAGCTCTTGCAGCGCGACGAAGCGGTTCGCGCCAAATGGCAGGAGGCTCTGGGCCACACCCTGGTCGATGAGTACCAGGACACCAACGCCATGCAGTACGAACTGCTCAAGCTGCTGGCCGGCGCGCGCGGACGCTTCACCGCCGTGGGCGACGACGACCAGTCGATCTACGGCTGGCGCGGCGCGACGCTGGACAACCTGCGCCGGCTGCCGGTCGATTTTCCGGCGCTCAAAGTCATCAAGCTCGAACAGAACTACCGCAGCACCAGCGCGATCCTGCGCGCGGCCAATCATGTGATCGGGCCCAATCCCAAGCTGTTCCCGAAGACGCTGTTCTCCGAACTCGGCGAGGGCGAGCCGGTGCGCGTGTCCGATTGCGACAACGAACAGCACGAAGCCGAACGCGCCGTCCTGCGCATCCAGAGCCTGCGCGAGCAGTCGCCCCACAAACAATGGCGCGACTTCGCCATTCTGTACCGCGCCAACCACCAGGCCCGGGTGTTTGAGCAGGCGCTGCGCAAGGCGCAGATCCCCTACAAGGTTTCGGGCGGGCAGAGCTTTTTCGACCGCGCCGAAATTCGCGATCTGTGCGGCTGGTTGCGGCTGTGGGTCAATAGCGATGACGATCCGGCCTTTTTGCGCGCCGTGACCACGCCCAAGCGCGGCATCGGCCACGGCACGCTGCAAAGCCTGGGCACCTTTGCCGCGCAATACAAGATCAGCCTGTTCGAGGCGCTGTTCAGCCCCTCGCTGCCGAGCGTGCTGGCCAAACGCGCGCTCGATGGGCTGCATGAGTTCGGGCGCTACGTCAACGATCTCGAATACCGCGCCCGCCACACGCAAGGCCACGAAGCCGCGCGCGCCTTCCTGGACGGCTGGCTCAAAGAGATCGGCTACGAACAGTACCTTTACGACAACGAAGACAGCGAATCGATCGCCGCTTCCCGCTGGAGCAACGTGCTCGATTTCTGCGACTGGATGGCGCAGCGCTGCGGCGGCCAGATCGCCGACGCGGCCGGCGCCACGCAGGCGCAAGCGAGCGTGAGTCTGCTGGAAGTGGCGCAGACCATCTCACTGCTTTCGACCCTGAACGAGCGCGAGAAGGATCAGAACGTTCTCACCCTCTCGACCCTGCACGCCGCCAAGGGCCTGGAATGGCCGCACGTGCTTCTGGTCGGCTGCAACGAAGGGCTGCTGCCCTTCAAATTGGACGATGGCAAAGGCCAGGAGCCAGGACGGACTGAAGACGACATGCTGGGCCGCCTGCAGGAAGAGCGCCGCTTGATGTACGTGGGCATCACGCGCGCGCAGCGCACGCTCGTGGTCAGTTGGACGCGAAAACGCAAGAAGGGCCGCGAGATGGTCGCCGCGCAGCCCAGCCGCTTCATCGCCGAGATGGCGCTGGACAAAGCCACCACCAAGGAAGACCCGCGCGAAAAACTCAAGGCGCTGCGTGCCGAATTTGCGCGCCGCGCCGCCTCCAGCGCCGAGGCCAGCGTGTCATGACACAGCTTCGCCCGTCTTGGCGCTCATTCCGCTCATTCCTTTGTGCGCATCGCGCTGCATACGTTATGGGCGCGCTCGCCGTTTGCTGCATGCAGGCCGGCGCCCAGCCCGCGCCCGCCTCGCCGGCGCCATGCCCGGCCAGTCTGCTCGACTTGCCGGCAGACGCCCTTTACGGCCGTTGGAATGCGCAAATCGACGGCAGCCCCGGCACTGCAGTTGTGCGGCTGCAAGCGCATCCGGATTACGAAGGCGTGCGCGGCGTCATCGAGCGGCCGGGACAGCCCGCCGCGCAGCTTGCCGGTGACGTTGATGATCAGGGCCGGATTGGCCTTGACGAGTCGAAGGATGGCCGCACGATCAGCGGCGTCTGGGTCGGCGAAGCCAAGCCCGGCAGCTGCGGCCGGGAAATTCGCGGCACTTGGCACGATGCCACGAATGACAGCACGCATCCCTTCGTGCTGCAAAAGGACTGACGAAGGACTGACGCTCACCCCCAGCCTCGCCACACTTCGTGTGGCGCGCATCGGGCGGCCGCCAGAGGCGGCTGCTCTTCGGGCACGTCCAAGCCTGCGCAGGCAGGCGTGGAGCCGCGGCCCTCAGCCCTCTCCGGGGGCAATCCCAGTGGCCCGGGCAAGCCGTGCCACGGGATTCCTAGGCTGGGCTGCGCCAGTTTCGTGGGTCGCGCGGTGAAAACTGAGATGAGATTTCTTCCCCCTCGGCGGGGGCGCACCCGGCGGTCCGGCCACGCCGGTTCCGCGGGTGCCCTGGGCTGGGCCGCGCGAGTTTCATACGCCGCGCGGCAGCCCGGTGGTGCAGGATTTACTGCAGCTTGATTTCCACGTCGACGCCCGCGGGCAAATCCAGCTTCATCAGGGCATCGACCGTTTTGTCGGTCGGATCGACGATGTCCATCAGCCGCTGGTGGGTGCGGATTTCGAACTGGTCCCGGCTGGTCTTGTTGACGTGCGGCGAACGCAGGATGTCGAACCGGCGCATGCGCGTGGGCAGCGGAACCGGTCCCTTGACGATGGCGCCGGTGCGCTTGGCGGTATCCACAATCTCCGCAGCCGACTGGTCGATAAGCTTGTAGTCAAACGCCTTGAGACGGATGCGGATTTTCTGTTTGGTGGCCATGAATATTCCTTCTCGCCGTTTTACTCAAGGATTTTGGCCACGACGCCCGAACCCACCGTGCGCCCGCCCTCGCGGATCGCAAAGCGCAGCCCCTCTTCCATCGCGATCGGCGCGATCAGCTTGACGGTGATGCTCACGTTGTCACCAGGCATCACCATTTCCTTGTCTTGCGGCAGCTCGATCGAGCCGGTCACGTCGGTGGTGCGGAAGTAAAACTGCGGACGGTAGTTGTTGAAGAAGGGCGTGTGACGGCCCCCTTCGTCCTTGCTCAAGACGTAGACCTCGGCCGTGAAGTGCGTGTGCGGCTTGATCGAGCCGGGCTTGCACAGCACTTGGCCGCGCTCGACTTCTTCGCGCTTGGTGCCGCGCAGCAGCACGCCGACGTTGTCGCCGGCTTGGCCCTGGTCGAGCAGCTTGCGGAACATTTCGACGCCCGTGCAGGTGGTCTTTTGCGTGGCGCGCAGGCCCACGATTTCGATTTCGTCGCCCACCTTGATGATGCCGCGCTCAACGGCGCCGGTGACCACGGTGCCGCGACCGGAGATGGAGAACACGTCTTCCACCGGCATCAGGAAGGTGCCGTCGACCGCGCGCTCGGGCGTGGGGATGAAGCTGTCCAGCGCTTCGGCCAGTTTCATGATGGCCTGTTCGCCGAGTTCACCCTTGTCGCCTTCGAGCGCCATCTTGGCCGAGCCGTGGATGATCGGGGTGGCGTCGCCGGGGAATTCGTATTTGTCCAGCAGTTCGCGCACTTCCATCTCGACGAGTTCGAGCAGTTCCTTGTCGTCGACCATGTCGCACTTGTTCAAGAAGACGATGATGTAGTCAACGCCCACCTGGCGCGCCAGCAGGATGTGTTCGCGGGTCTGGGGCATCGGGCCGTCGGCGGCCGAGCACACCAGAATGGCGCCGTCCATCTGGGCGGCGCCGGTGATCATGTTCTTGACGTAGTCGGCGTGCCCCGGGCAGTCGACATGCGCGTAGTGGCGGTTGGCCGTCTCGTATTCGACGTGGGCGGTGTTGATGGTGATGCCGCGCGCTTTTTCTTCGGGCGCCGCATCGATTTCGTCGTACTTCTTGGCCTCGCCGCCGAACTTGTTCGACAACACCGTCGCAATGGCCGCCGTCAGCGTCGTCTTGCCGTGATCGACGTGACCAATGGTGCCCACGTTCACGTGCGGCTTCTTGCGTTCAAATTTGCTTTTTGCCATTTTCAATCCTCAAATGAGCTATGCCCGTGTACTGGTTTTAGGTCTGCATTCCATTGCTTGATCGGGTGCCACGGGCAACACCCGGCATGAAATCGCAGACCACGGAAAAACCCCGCCCCGCCTTTTTCAAGGAAGCCTGCTCAGCAGGCCGAGGCTGGGGGAGAAGGTCATTTTGCGCGCGCCGCCACGATGGCTTCGGACACGTTGCGCGGCGCCTCGGCGTAATGCTTGAATTCCATGGTGTAGGTCGCGCGGCCTTGCGACATCGAGCGCAGCGTGGTCGCGTAGCCGAACATTTCGGACAGCGGCACCTCGGCCTTGATGGTCTTGCCGCCACCCACCATGTCGTCCATGCCCTGCACCATGCCGCGGCGTGAGGAGAGGTCGCCCATCACGTTGCCCGCGTATTCTTCGGGCGTTTCGACTTCAACGGCCATCATCGGCTCCAGGATGACCGGGTTGGCGCGCCTGCACGCTTCCTTGAAGCCGAAAATGGCCGCCATCTTGAACGCCTGCTCCGACGAGTCCACTTCGTGGTACGAGCCGAAGGTCAGCGTGGCCTTGACGTCCACGACCGGATAGCCGGCCAGCACACCGGTGGTGAGCGCCTCTTCCACGCCCTTTTGCACCGCCGGGATGTACTCGCGCGGCACCACGCCGCCCTTGATCGCATCGACGAACTCGAATCCCTTGCCGGCTTCGTTCGGCTCGACGGTGAACACCACGTGACCGTACTGGCCCTTGCCGCCGGACTGGCGAACGAACTTGCCTTCGACGTCAGTGACTTGCTTGCGGATCGTTTCGCGGTAAGCAACCTGCGGCTTGCCGACGTTGGCCTCGACGCCGAACTCGCGCTTCATGCGATCGACGATGATTTCCAGGTGCAGTTCGCCCATGCCCGAGATGATGGTCTGGCCCGATTCCTCGTCGGTGCGCACACGGAACGACGGATCTTCCGAAGCCAGGCGCTGCAGCGCGATGCCCATTTTTTCCTGATCGGCCTTGGTCTTGGGTTCCACGGCCTGCGCAATCACCGGCTCGGGGAAGACCATGCGCTCAAGCGTGATGACCGCATCGGAACTGCACAGCGTCTCGCCGGTGGTGACTTCCTTCAGGCCCACGCAGGCGGCGATGTCGCCGGCGCGAATTTCTTCGATCTCGTTGCGCTCGTTGGCCATCATCTGCACGATACGGCCGATGCGCTCCTTCTTGCCCTTGACGGGGTTGTAAACGGTGTCGCCCTTGGCCAACACGCCCGAATACACGCGCACGAAGGTCAACTGGCCCACGAAGGGGTCGGTCATCAGCTTGAAGGCCAGCGCCGAGAATTTCTCGCTGTCGTCTGCCTTGCGGGACGCTTCCTGGTCGTTTTCATCGATGCCCCCGACCGGCGGAATATCCACCGGCGAAGGCAGGAACTCGATCACCGCGTCGAGCATGCGCTGCACGCCCTTGTTCTTGAAGGCGGTGCCGCAAAGCATCGGCTGGATTTCGGTGGCGATGGTGCGCGCGCGCAGACCCTGCCTGACCTCTTGTTCGGACAGATCGCCCTCTTCGAGGTACTTGTTCATCAATTCCTCGGTCGATTCGGCAGCCGCCTCGACCATCTTCTCGCGCCACTCCTTGGCCGAGGCGACGAGTTCGGCGGGGATGTCGCCGTACTCGAACTTCATGCCCTGGGATGCGTCGTCCCAGATGATGGCCTTCATCTTGATCAGATCGACCACGCCCTTGAAGCCGTCCTCGGCGCCAATCGGGATGACGATCGGCACCGGATTGGCCTTCAGGCGCAAACGCATCTGCTCATAGACCTTGAAGAAGTTGGCGCCGGTGCGGTCCATCTTGTTGACGAACGCCAAGCGCGGCACCTTGTACTTGTTGGCCTGGCGCCAGACGGTTTCCGACTGGGGCTGCACGCCGCCCACGGCGCAGTAGACCATGCAGGCGCCGTCGAGCACGCGCATCGAGCGCTCCACTTCGATGGTGAAATCGACGTGGCCGGGGGTGTCGATGATGTTGAAACGGTGCTCGGGCAGCGACAGATCCATGCCCTTCCAGAAGCAGGTCACCGCCGCCGATGTGATGGTGATGCCGCGCTCTTGCTCCTGCTCCATCCAGTCGGTGGTGGCAGCGCCGTCGTGAACTTCGCCCAGCTTGTGGTTGACGCCCGTGTAGAACAGGATACGTTCGGTGGTGGTGGTTTTGCCGGCGTCGATGTGCGCCGAAATACCGATGTTGCGGTAACGCTCGATGGGGGTTTTGCGAGCCATGTGGAATTACTCCTCTAACGGCTGAAAGCCCGCCCACTATCAGCGGGTCGGGCTTCCAGCCACGTTCTTGAAATGGACGAAAAGTTCAGAAGCGGAAATGGCTGAAGGCCTTGTTGGCCTCGGCCATGCGATGCACTTCATCGCGCTTCTTCATGGCGCCGCCCCGGCCTTCAGTGGCTTCCATCAGCTCATTGGCCAGGCGCAGTGCCATCGATTTTTCGCCGCGCTTGCGGGCAGCCTCCTTGATCCAGCGCATCGACAGCGCCAGACGGCGCACGGGGCGCACTTCGACGGGGACCTGATAGTTCGCGCCACCCACGCGGCGCGACTTCACTTCAACCATCGGCTTGACGTTGTTGATGGCCGTGGTGAAGGTTTCCAGCGGGTCTTTGCCCGGGTTCTTCTTTTCGATGAAGTCGAGCGCGCCATAGATGATGCGCTCGGCCACCGCCTTTTTGCCGCCCTCCATGATCACGTTCATGAATTTGGACAGCTCGACATTGCCGTACTTTGGATCCGGCAGGATTTCACGTTTGGGAACTTCGCGACGACGCGGCATTTTTTACCTCTTTGCTTCAGTTGGCGCCCGTTTTCCTGACGGACACCGCGAGAGCCAGCAGGACTCTCACTTACTCGACCCGTACGCATGTCACAACATGCCTTGGGGTCACTACGCCCGATGCGCCGAGAAGGGCACGCCGGACACCGATTGAATGGATGGATCAGCTCTTCTTGGGACGCTTGGCGCCGTACTTCGAGCGGGACTGCTTGCGATCCTTGACGCCTTGCAGGTCGAGCGAACCGCGCACGATGTGGTAGCGCACACCCGGCAAGTCCTTGACACGGCCGCCGCGCACCAGCACGACGCTGTGTTCCTGCAGATTATGGCCTTCGCCGCCGATGTAGGAGATGACCTCGAAGCCGTTGGTCAGGCGCACCTTGGCGACCTTGCGCAGCGCCGAGTTCGGCTTCTTGGGGGTCGTGGTGTAGACCCGGGTGCAGACGCCACGGCGTTGCGGCGAGTTCTGCATTGCAGGGCTCTTTGATTTCGATTTCTCGACTTCGCGGCCCTGACGCACCAGTTGATTGATGGTTGGCATGAATTGAGTTCCCAAAAGTCCCAGCAAATCCGGCCCGAAGCGTGATAAGGACCGGAAAGGGACGATGACATGAATTCCTTCGGATTTTTCCGAAAAGCCTGCAATTGTAGCAAGACTGCGGTCAACCGCAACTATGGAGCCCGAAAAAACCGGGCTGTGGCGCTTGCGAGGGCCTTGTCCCTCGGTGCGGCGCCGCCTTGGATGGGCCCCGGCTACTTGATCCAGAGCAGCAGCGCATCCCAGGCGCGGCCGAAGATGCCGGCCGGTTTGACTTCCTCAAGCGCAACCAGCGGCACGTCGGCCACGACGCGTTCGCCCAACACGATGTTGAGCGTGCCGACGCGCTGATACTTGACCAGCGGCGCAACCAATGGATCGGGCCGTTCCACCCGGGTCTGGATCTTGTCCGCCGAGCCGCTGGGTACCGAGACGATGATCGGCTCGGGCCGGCCGAGCTTGGCCGTATTGCTCTGGCCCTTCCAGATTCTGGGCGTCGCGGCCGGCTGGCCGGCATCGAACAGGCGCACGGCGCTGTAAGCGGTGTAGCCCCAGTTCAGGAGTTTTTGCGACTCGTTGGCGCGCATGACCTCGCTGCTGGCGCCCAACACGATCGACAGCAGACGCCGACCTGAAGGCAGGTTCGGAAAATCACGCTTGGCCGTAGCGATCAGACAGTAACCGGCCATGTCGGTGTAACCCGTCTTCAGGCCATCGACCGTCGGGTCGCGAAATAACAACATGTTGCGGTTGGTATCGTTGATCAACGGTGTGCCGGGGTAACGGTACTTCTTGATGGCGTAGTAGCCGATGTATTCCGGAAAGTCGTGAATCAGGCGCGTCGCCAGGATGCTCAGGTCGCGCGCCGTGGTCACATGCCCCGGCGCCCTGAGGCCCTCGGGGTTCTTGTAAGTCGTGTGCAACATGCCCAGTGCCTTGGCCTGCTCGTTCATGAGCTCGACGAAGCGTTCGACCGTACCGCCGACGCCCTCGGCCAGCGCCATCGTCGCATCGTTGCCGGATTGCACGATCATCCCTTTGAGCAGATCTTCGACCGGTACCTGCATCTTCGGGTCGATGAACATGCGCGAGCCCGTCATCTTCCAGGCGCGCTCGCTGACCGGCAGCGTCTGCGTGAGGCTGATTTTCTTGGCCTTGAGCGCGTCGAATACGAGATAGGCCGACATCAGCTTGGTCAGCGATGCCGGCTCGACCTGGGTGTCGATTTCCTTCTGCGCAAGGATCTGGTTGGCCGTGACATCAAGTAACAGATAACTGCGCGCGGCGACCTCGGGCGGCACGGGCAATTGCTGCGCAACGGCGCCCCCGGAAAGAACGAAACACCCGCAGGCGGCAGCAGCGCACAGTAAGGCGCGAAACGCTTGAAAGAAGCGAGGCATGGACAGTGTCGAAAAAGTCGGAAGGATCAGAATCACGGAAGACTGGAAGGATCGGGACCAAAACCAGCATCGGGGCCAGTGGCCCCATCCGCACCTAAGGAATCTCTAAATGGCGTATCGCCAATGTCTTGAGAAGTTGCAATTGTCCGTGGAAAAAATGCTCTCCGCCGGGAATGACTGTGACAGGAAGTGACTGCGGCCGAGCCCAATCGAACACCGATGCGAGCGGCACCGTGTCATCCTGTTCACCGTGCACGACGAGCGCGCGCGCGCGCACCTGCGCCGGCAAAGCGGGTATCGCGAAGCGCGAAGCTGCGGTTCCCGCCAGGACCACCTGACGGATTTCGCGTAGCGGATAGAGCCGCTCGATCGCCCGGCATGCCACGTAAGCGCCGAACGAAAAGCCAGCGATCGCAAGCGGTCCCTGCGGCGCCATCTGTTCGATCACGGCAAGCAGATCGTCGGTCTCGCCGAATCCCTCGTCGTGCGCGCCTTCGCTCGTGCCGACGCCCCGGAAATTGAAGCGCAGCGCGTTCCAGCCGCAGGCGACGAAGGCACGCGCCAGTGTCTGCACCACCTTGTTGTCCATGGTGCCGCCGTACAACGGATGCGGGTGCGCAATGACCGCCGTGCCAACGCTCGGCGCGGCCTCCGTGCTGGCGTCGCGCAGCGCCTCGATCAGGCCGGCTGCGCCACGCAGTTGGAGCTTTTGGGTTTGTGCGTTCATCTGGACGAGGAATCAACCGCGGCTGGCACACAGACCACCCATGAGCCCGCCCATGAGGACTCGCCTTGCCGCAAGAAACTCAATGCCCCACATCGGGCGGCAGCAGCAGACGCTCGACGATGCGGCCGTTTTTCAGGTGCGACTCGATGATTTCATCGATGTCGTTCGTGTCCACGTAGGTGTACCAGACCGCGTCCGGGTATACGACCGCAACCGGGCCGCCGGCGCAGCGATCCAGGCAACCGGCCTTGTTGACCCGCACCTTCCCCGGCCCCGCAAGGCCGGCGTTCTTCACGCGCACCTTGCAGTGTTCGAAACAGGTCTGCGCATCGTGCTGGGCGCAGCAGACCTGGCCGTTGTCGCGCTCGTTGAGGCAAAAGAAAATATGACGCTGAAAATAGGAATCGCTGGGCACAGGCATGGCGCGATTCTAGGGCCAAGGCGCAGGCTCTACACTTGGCTCATGTTGTGGGTAAAGTCGTTGCACATCGTTTTCGTGGCAAGCTGGTTTGCGGGTCTTTTCTACTTGCCGAGAATCCTGGTCAATCTGGCGATGGTGCCGCCAAACTCGGTGGCCGAACGTGAGCGCCTGCTGGGCATGAGCCAGCGGCTGTTGCGTTTCAGCACGCTGCTGGCGGTGCCGGCGCTGGGGCTGGGTTTATGGCTGTGGCTCGGCTGGGGCCTTGGGCTCGGCGCCGGATGGATGCATGCCAAGCTCTCCCTGGTGGCGTTGGTGCTCGGCTATCACTATGCCTGTCGCGTGCTGCTGCGGCGCTTCGAGGCCGGAACCAACCGCCGCAGCGAGCGCTGGCTGCGTATCTTCAACGAGGGCTCGGTCCTGCTGCTGCTCGGGATCGTGATCCTCGTGGTGGTCAAGCCTTTTTGATGCGTGGTATCCCATAAAACACATCAGACGACGGCACTGCCTTTGGCGCTGGCTTATGCCGCGCTGATCATTTACGCGAGCCTGTATCCCTTTACCGATTGGCGTGACCAGGGCATTGCGCCGTGGTCGTTCGTGACCGCGCCCTGGCCGAAGTATTGGACGGGCTTCGAGTTCGCGATCAATATCGCCGGCTATATGCCGCTGGGCTTTCTGTGCGCGATCGCGATGCTGCGGGCGCGGCCTGATTTGCTGCGCGCGCGTCATGCGATTACGTTGGCCACGTTGACGGGCGTGGCGCTTTCGTTCGCGATGGAAACCTTGCAGTCTTACCTGCCGATGCGCATCCCGTCGAATATCGACTGGGGCTTCAATTCGCTCGGCGCGCTCGTCGGCGCCGTGCTGGCTGCCTTGCTCGAACGCTTCGGCGCATTGACGCACTGGGGGCGGACGCGCTCGAACTGGTTCATTCCCGAGGCGCGTGGCGTGCTGGTGCTGCTGGCACTATGGCCGGGCGCGCTGCTGTACCCGGCCGCGGTGAGTTTTGGGCTGGGCCAGGTGTACGAGCGGCTCGAAGCGGCGTTGGCTGACATCCTGATCGGCACGCCTTTCATTGAGTGGCTGCCGATGCGTGAATTCGAACTGGAACCGCTGGTGCCGCTGGAGGAACTCATCTGCGTCATGCTCGGCGCATTGGCGCCCTGTCTGCTTGCCTACATGGTGGCGCGCACCATCGGCCGCCGTGCGCTGCTGCTCCCGATCGTGCTGGCAGGCGGCGTCGCGACGAGCGTTTTGTCGGCGATATTGAGCTGGGGACCCGACAAGGCGTGGGCATGGCTGACCCCGCCGACGCAATTGGGAATTGCCGCCGCGTTCGTTGCCGGCGGATTGCTGCTCGCCGCGCCGCGCCGCTTGTGCGTCGGCTTGGCGCTGATCGTGCTGACGGTGAATCTGGGCTTGCTCAATCAGGCGCCCGAAAACGCCTATTTCGCCCAGACGCTGGCGACCTGGGAGCAGGGACGCTTCATTCGTTTTCACGGCCTGGCGCAATGGCTGGGGTGGATATGGCCCTTTGCGGTGATCGGCTATCTGCTGGTGGCGTTAACGCGCGACCCCCGCCGGGCGCAACCGGCCCCAGAGCAACGAACCCAACGAACCCAGGGAACCGCCGATCAGTAGCCGGCCGCGCATCACGCGCGGCGTTTACCTTGGAGCAAGGCATTGAGCGCGATGGCTCCAAAAGTGGCGGTGCCGATCCCGCCGAGCGCCACGTTGCCGAACTTGAGCGTGAAATCACCGGTGCCCAGAATCAGCGTGACCGCCGCGACGATCAGGTTCGCGTTGTCGCTGAAGTCCACGCGGTTGTCGACCCAGATCTTGGCGCCGGCGATCGCGATCAAGCCGAACACCACGATGCTCACGCCACCCATGACCGCGAGCGGAATCACATGGATCAGCGCGCCGAACTTGGGGCTGAAGCCGAGCACGATCGCGATCAGCGCCGCGACCACGAATATCGCCGTCGAATAGATTTTGGTCGCGGCCATCACGCCGATGTTCTCGGCATAAGTGGTGACGCCGGTGCCGCCGACGGCGCCGCTGACCATCGTTGCGATGCCGTCGCCGATGAAGGCGCGGCCCAGCATCGGGCTGAGGTCACGCCCCGTCATCGCGCTGACGGCCTTGATGTGGCCCAGGTTCTCGGCCACCAGAATGATCGCGACTGGCGCGATCAGCGCGATCGCATCGGCCTGGAACACCGGTTTTCCAAAAGCCGGCATGCCGAACCAGGGCGCCGCCGCCACCGTGGCGAAATCGATCGGCGTGCCCAGGCCCAGGCCGTTGGTCAGAAGCGCGTAAATCACGCTGGCAACGATCAGTCCCACCAGGATCAGCAGGCGCTGCACCATGCCGCGCGAGTAAACCGCGACCAAGCCGATGCTCACGAAGGTGACGAGCTGCATCCACGCATCGAAGCGCGTGGGCGCCATGTTCTTGATCGGAATCACCGCGAGATTCAGCCCGATCACGGCAACCACCGCGCCAGTGACCACCGGCGGCATCAGCCGCTCGATCCAATGCACGGCGTCATCGCGGTTCCTGCCGCGTCCACTCGTGGCGGCCACGATCAGGCCGATCAGTGCGTAGATCGCACCGCAGACGATGATTCCCCCCAGCGCCACGCCGAGATTGGGATTGGCGCCCTGGTTGTTGTACTGGGTTGCCGCGCCCACCACGCCGATGAAGGCGAAGCTCGAACCGAGATAACTGGGCACCTTGCCCTGCGTGACGAAGAAAAAAATCAGCGTGCCGATCCCGCTCATCAGGATCGCCAGGTTCGGGTTGAAGCCCATCAGGATCGGCGCCAGGATCGTGGCGCCGAACATGGCGATCACGTGCTGTACGCCCATTGCCGCCGTCTGCGGCCAGGGCAGGCGCTCATCGGGTGCGACCACCCCTTGCGCGAAGGTGGCGGTACGCCAGCGAAAGGGAAAATTCACAGTGTCAGCCCTTGCCTGCGCTCGACAACATGGCCAAAGTGATGCGCGAGATGCAAGTCAACTCGCCGGCCTCGTTCACCAAATCGATCTGCCAGACCTGCGTGCTGCGGCCACGATGCAGCGGCCGCGCCGTGCCGGTAACCCAGCCGCTGGTTACGGCGCGCAGGTGGTTTGCGTTGATCTCCAGTCCCACCGCCCTGTCGCTCTCGGGCGCGCAGTAATGTGCGCCGCACGAACCCAGCGTTTCGGCCAACACGACCGAAACGCCGCCATGCAGGATCCCGAAAGGCTGGCGCGTGCGCTCGTCCACCGGCACGCGGGCACGGATAAAGTCGTCTCCGACTTCGAGGAATTCAATGCCCAGATACGACGCCGCCGTGCCTGCGCTGTTGCGGGTCAGCTCCTCGATCGAGATTTCTTTTTGCCAAATTCGCATATACGTTTTTCCTTGAAGGCCGTGCGACTATAACGGCAGCGGATGCGGCCTGCCCGAAGATAAAGAAACCAAGTCCTAAAAAAAGACCCAGCAGTATGCGCCGACTTCCAAGATCGGCGGTGACGGCATATATTGGATACTTACAGTACTTACAGTTTTTTGAGATGCGCCTCTCCGATACGCTGGCAACGGCGCCGGAAATGGCCCACTGGCGCAGGCCGCAGAAAAGACAAAGTGGCATGAAACAAAAGCAGGAAAGCACGGCGGCGCTAAAGACCGCAGGAGAAACGGATGTCGCGGAAGAACAAAGACATCCGCTGCTCGTGGCGTTGGGCGAGCAGGTGCGCGCCATCCGCACGCAACGCGACCTCACGCGCAAAAAGGTGGCTCGCGCGGCCGGCGTTTCCGAGCGCCACCTGGCCAATCTCGAATACGGCATCGGCAACGTCTCGATCCTGCTGCTGCATCAGGTTTCAACCGCGCTGCAGTGCTCGTTGACGGACCTGCTTGATGATGCCGTCACGCGCTCCCCGCACTGGCTGCAGATCCGCAAGCTGCTCGAACACCGCAGCGACGGCGAGTTGCGGCGCGTGCGCCTGACGATCGAGGAACTGCTCGGTGTCGGCGAAGCCGATCCGGCGCGCCGGCGGCGCATCGCATTGATCGGGCTGCGCGGGGCCGGGAAGTCCACGCTGGGGCGAATGCTGGCCGATGATCTCGGGCTGCCTTTCGTCGAGCTCAGCAGCGTCATCGAAAAAACGGCCGGATGCAACGTGCGCGAAATCCATAACCTCTATGGCGCGAACGCCTACCACCGCTACGAGTGCCGCGCCATCGAGGAGACGATCCAAAGCCACGGCGAAGCGGTTATCGCCACGCCCGGCAGCCTCGTCTCCAATCCGGCGGCCTTCGGAACGTTGCTGGCGCATTGCACGACTGTCTGGCTGCAGGCGGTACCCAAGGAGCACTTGGCCCGCGTCGCCGCGCAGGAAGACGATGCGCACCAGATGATGCAAAACCGCGAAGCGATCGAAGACTTGCGCCACGCGCTCGACGAGCGCTCGGCTTTTTACGCCAAGGCCGATCTGGCGGTCGATACCAGCGGCCGCACCCGGCTGCAGAGTTTCGAGCAGTTGCGCGATGTCGTGCGGCAAATCATGGGGTTGCCTGCGTTCGTGCAGACGCTGACCACGACGGACAGATCCTAGGACCCTAGCGCGATAGCGCCCCGGCCGCATCGGGTGCGCACCCGATGGAATTTGCAGCGGCCCGCGCTTAGGCTGGCGCGATGCCAGCACCCACCTATATCCCCATCATCCGCCTGTACCAAGACTGGCTGCGCGAAACGCGCGGCCTGGAGTTCAAGGATTACGACGCGCTCTGGCGCTGGTCGGTCACCGATTTGCCGGCTTTTTGGCAAAGCATCTGGGACTGGGCCGACATGCGCTCGCCGACACCGCACAGCGCCGTACTCGCGCAAGACCGGATGCCTGGCGCGGTGTGGTTTCCCGGCGCACAGGTCAATTACGCACGCCAGGTGTTCAAGCACGCCAACGCGGCGCATGTGGCGGGAATGCCGGCCATCATCAGTGACAACGAACTCGGCCAGATCCGCGAACTGTCCTGGCCTGAACTGCGCCGGCAGGTGGCATCGCTGGCGCTCACGCTGCGCGAACTGGGAGTGCAGCGCGGCGACCGGGTGGCGGCCTACCTGCCCAACGTGCCCGAAACCATCGTCGCCTTTCTGGCGTGTTCGAGCATCGGCGCGGTGTGGAGCGTGTGTTCGCCCGACATGGGCGTCAGCGCCGTACTCGACCGTTTTCGCCAGATCGAGCCGAAAGTGTTGATCGCCACGGATGGCGTGCATTACGGCGGCAAGCCATTCGACCGCAGCACGGTGGTGCGCGAGTTGCGCGACGCATTGCCCAGCGTGCGCCATCTGGTGCTGCTGCGCAGCCCCCATGCGCAAACGGAGCAAGCGGCGGAGAGCGCCGAGGTCGACTACACCCAAGCCGTGGCGCGCGACGATGCCGCCACTGCCGCTTTCGAACCCGAATGGCTGCCCTTCGACCACCCGATCTGGATCGTCTATTCGAGCGGCACCACCGGCCTGCCCAAAGCCATCGTGCACGGGCAAGGCGGCATCCTGCTGAACAAATACGCCTGCAATCTGCACAACGACCTTGGGCCGAGCTACTGGCCCAACAACTTCGGCGAGCGCTACCACTGGTACAGCTCCACCGGCTGGGTGATGTGGAATTCGCAGGTCGCCGGCCTGGCCAGCGGGTCCACCATCTGCCTGTACGACGGCCACCCTGGCGGCAGCCGCGAACAGCCCGACTGGAGCGTGCTCTGGCGCTTTGCCGCGCGCCATCACGTCACCTGCTTCGGCGCAGGCGCGGCTTTTTACGCCAATTGCATGAAAGCGGGCCTGCGCCTGGAAGAGTGCGGCGACCTTTCGCACATCCGCCAGTTGGGCAGCACCGGCTCGCCCCTGGGCGCGGACGTACAGCAATGGGGCAGCGCGCAGTTTCGCGCCCTGCGCGGCCGCGGCGCGCTGCCGTGGTGGAACAACCTCTCGGGCGGCACCGACTTCTGCGGCGCCTTCGTCGGCGGCAACCGTGAATTGCCCGAGGTGCCCGGCCAGATGCAATGCCGCCAGCTCGGCGCATCGGTGCAAGCCTTCAACGAGCAAGGCCAGGGCGTGATCGGTGAAGTCGGCGAACTCGTGTGCACGCGCCCGATTCCTTCGATGCCGCTGTACCTGTGGGGTGACGTCAACAATGGGCGCTATCTGTCGAGCTACTTCGACCTGTACCCCGGCGTCTGGCGGCACGGCGACTGGATCAAGATCGGCGCCGACGGCGGCTGCATCATCTACGGCCGCAGCGACGCCACCATCAACCGCCAGGGCCTACGCATGGGCACCAGCGAAATCTACAGCGCCGTCGAGGCGCTGCCCGAAGTGGTCGACTCGATGGTGATCGACCTCGAATACCTGGGCCGCGACAGCTACATGCCGCTATTCGTGGTGCTCCGCGAGGGCCTCGCGCTGGACGAGGCGATGCGCGCCAAAATCAACGGCGCCATTCGCACCGCGCTGTCGCCGCGCTTCCTGCCCGACGATATCGTGCAAGTGGTCGAAATTCCGCGCACGCTCTCGGGCAAGAAGCAGGAACTCCCGATCAAGAAGCTGCTGCTGGGACAACCGCTGGACAAAGTGATCAACCGCGAGGCCATGGCCAACCCCGCCTGCCTGCCGTGGTACGTGGACTTCGCGCAGCGGCACGTGCAGCAGGTGGAGGAGAGAATGAAGAAAACCGAACAGCGCAGCATGGCTGGCTGAAGGAATTTCTCTGAATCACCCTGCGTGGGAGCTTTTTTCTTCCCTCACCCGGCAACACAAATCAAACATCGATATTCGCCGCCCGCAGCGCGTTCGTTTCGATGAACACCCGCCGCGGCTCGACTTCATCGCCCATGAGCATGGTGAACACGTTGTCGGCCTCGATCGCGTCGTCGATCTGCACCTTGAGCAGGCGGCGCACGGCCGGGTCCATCGTGGTTTCCCAAAGCTGGCCGGGATTCATTTCGCCCAAGCCCTTGTAACGCTGGCGTGAGGTAGCCGCCTCGGCCTGGCCCAGCAGCCAACGCATCGCGGAACGGAAATCGGCCACTTTTTCTTCCTTCGCCTTCTCGCCCTCGCCGCGGCGCACGACCGCGTCTTCGCCCAGCAGATTGCGAAAGGTATTGGCCGCCTCGACGAGCGCCGCGTAGTCCGCGCCGTGCATGAAATCCTGTGTGAGCACGCTGCTTTTGACGTTGCCGTGGTGCCGGCGGCTGATGCGCAGCACGAGCTTGTCGGTTCGTGCGTCGAATTCGCTGACGACCTCGGCCATTTCAGCGGATAGGTCGGCGCTCGCGTATTCACACAGCTTGGCATGCAGCACGCCGGCCGATTCCTGGGCAGCGGCCATGCTGCTCAGATCGAGCGTGACGCCATCGGCGATGGCGCGCAGCGCCTGTTCGTCCATGAAGCCGCCCAGGCGCGCAATCACCCTTTCGGCCAACTGATGTTTGCGCGCCAGTTCGGCCAAGGTATCGCCGGCAATCAACGTGGGCTGCGCGCCGCCGGTGGAAATGCTCGCGTCCTTGAGTGCGAGTTTGAGCAGGAAGGCATCGAGCGCCGTGTCGTCCTTGAGGTAGTTTTCTTCCTTGCCGACCTTGACTTTGTACAGCGGCGGCTGAGCGATGTAGATATGGCCGCGCTCAACCAGTTCAGGCATTTGACGGTAGAAGAAGGTCAGCAGCAGCGTGCGGATATGCGCGCCGTCCACGTCCGCGTCGGTCATGATGATGATGCGGTGGTAGCGCAGCTTGCTGACGTTGAAATCATCCACGTTGGCGCCGGTGCGGCCGATACCGGTGCCCAGCGCCGTGATCATGGTCAGGATCTCGTTGCTGGTCAGCAGCTTCTCGTAGCGCGCCTTTTCAACGTTGAGGATCTTGCCGCGCAACGGCAGGATGGCCTGGAACTTGCGGTCGCGCCCCTGCTTGGCCGAACCGCCGGCGGAGTCGCCCTCGACCAGATAGACCTCGCACAGCGCCGGATCCTTTTCCTGGCAATCGGCCAGCTTGCCGGGTAAACCCATGCCGTCGAGCACGCCCTTGCGGCGCGTCATCTCGCGCGCTTTGCGCGCGGCCTCGCGCGCCCTGGCGGCTTCGACGATCTTGCCGCAGATGGTCTTGGCGTCGTTCGGACGCTCTTGCAAATAGTCTCCCAATAACCGGCCCACGATGTCTTCGACCGGCGCGCGCACTTCGCTGCTAACCAGCTTGTCTTTGGTCTGGCTCGAAAATTTCGGCTCGGGTACTTTTACGCTGAGCACGCAGCACAGCCCTTCGCGCATATCGTCGCCGGTGATTTCAACCTTGGCTTTCTTGGCCAATTCGTTTTCATCAATGTATTTGTTGATGATGCGCGTCATGGCTGCGCGCAGGCCCGTCAGGTGGGTGCCTCCATCGCGCTGCGGAATATTGTTGGTGAAACACAGTACCTGCTCGTTGTAGCCGCTGTTCCACTGCATTGCCACCTCGACGCCGATGCTGGTGCCGGGAACGCCGCCGTAATCTTCGGCGGGCTTTTCGCCGGTGGCATAGAACACGTTCGGATGCAATACCTGCTTGCCTTTGTTGATGAACTCGACGAAGCCGCGCACGCCGCCCGCACCGGAGAAATCATCCTGTTTGCCGTTGCGCTCATCGATAAGCCGGATACGCACGCCGTTGTTCAAAAAACTCAACTCACGCAGACGGCGGCTGAGAATTTCATAGTGAAAATCGTTGTTTTCCTTGAAGATTTCGGTGTCGGGCAAAAAACGCACCTCGGTGCCGCGCTTTTCGGTGTCGCCCTCAATTTGCATGGGCGAGACCTCAACGCCATCGACGATTTCGATCCGGCGGTCTTGCACCACGCCCTTGCTGAATTCGAGCACGTGCGTTTTGCCTTCGCGGCGTACCGTCAGCCTCAGCTTCTTCGATAGCGCGTTGACGCAACTGACGCCCACGCCATGCAAGCCGCCCGAGACCTTGTAACTATTCTGGTTGAATTTGCCGCCGGCATGCAATTCAGTCAGCGCAATTTCAGCCGCGCTGCGCTTGGGTTCGTGCTTGTCGTCCATCTTGACGCCGGTCGGAATGCCGCGTCCGTTGTCCACCACCGAGACGGAGTTGTCGGTATGGATGGTCACGACGATATCGTCGCAGTAGCCTGCAAGCGCCTCGTCGATGGAGTTATCAACCACTTCGAACACCAGATGGTGCAGGCCGGTGCCGTCCGAGGTGTCGCCGATATACATGCCCGGCCGCTTGCGCACCGCTTCCAGGCCCTCAAGAATCGTGATCGCGTTCTCGCCGTATGCATCCGCGCGGGCCGGATTTTCCCCATTACCCGATGGCAGGTCAGGCTTCATTTCTTCATTCATTGCGGATCAACCTCTCGCGGGAAATATGTTTCCCGTCTTATCTGAAAAACACCGTTTCACAAAGAACCGGCGAGTCATGGCGAAAAACGAAAATGTTCAGATCCTCATCGGCATCACCACGTATTTGAACGCGGTATTGTCTGGAACCGTGATCAAGGCCGAACTGTTGCCGTCAGCCAGATCGATGCGAACCATTTCCTGACTCATGTTGGCCAACACATCGATCAAGTAAGTGACGTTGAAACCGATCTCGATGACGTCGCCGCCGTAATCAATGTCGAGTTCGTCCTGTGCCTCTTCCTGCTCGGCATTGCTCGACGCGATGCGCAAGGTGCCCGGCTCGATGTTGAGCCGCACGCCCTTGAATTTTTCGCTCGTCAGAATCGCCGTGCGCTGCAGGCTGGCCAACAACGGCGCACGCCCGAGCGTTATGTTGTTCTTTTGTTCCTTTGGAATGACGCGGTTGTAGTCTGGGAACTTTCCCTCGACCAGCTTGGTGACGAACTCCATGCCGTCGAAGCTGAACTTGGCTTGGTTGTTCGTGAACTGCATTTCGATTGCTCCATCGGTATCGTTGAGCAGCCGTTGCAGTTCAAGAACCGTCTTGCGCGGCAAGATCACTTCCTGACGCGGCACCTCGACATCCAGAATCGCCGATGCATAAGCCAACCGGTGTCCGTCCGTGGCGATCAGGCTCAATTGTTTGTCTTCGGCGACGAACAGGATGCCATTGAGGTAGTAACGAATGTCGTGCACCGCCATTGCAAAAGAGACTTGATTCAACAAGGTCTTGAGTGTTTTCTGGGGTACGCCGAACTTCGGCCCCGCACTTGCCGCTTCCTGTACCAGTGGAAAGTCTTCCGCCGGCAATGTCTGCAGCGTAAAGCGGCTCTTGCCGCCCTTGAGGATGACCTTGGACTGGTTCGATTCCAGGCTCACGGTCTGATCGGCGGGCATGGTCCGCAGGATGTCGATCAACTTGCGCGCACCCACCGTGGTGGCAAAGCTACCGTCATCACCGCCCAGTTCGGCGTTGGTGCGGATCTGGATTTCCAGATCGCTGGTCGTCAGCTGGATCTGACCGCCGGTTTTACGGATCAGCACATTGGCCAGGATCGGCAGCGTATGGCGACGCTCAACGATCCCGGCGACCGATTGCAGCGCGGCGAGGATCTTCTCTTGTGAAGCGCTCAGGATGTTCATGTTTTCCTCTTCTTTCTTTATTTCAGTGTAGTAGTAGTAGCAGGAGACGGCGGTCAGCTGTGGAAACTAGCATTTTCCTCTTTTCTGACAGGCACTTGAACCTTCCCGATGACTGTGGGGATCCCTGCTTCCGGAGTGTTCCGCGAATGGGAATAACTTTCGATCCGCCGTCGAACATGTGGATAACAGGGCATTTGTGCCAGAACTTTCCCCATGGTTATGCGTTGACAAGATGGAGCAGATGTGCGAGAGAGGTGTGCAAAGCAGCCGTGCCGCGGCGGATCAGCCCTTGAGGGTTTGTTCGAGCACGTGCAGCTGCTGGTTGAGTTCGGTCAGTTGCTGGCGTTCGCCGGAAATCTTGCGTACCGCGTGCAGTACCGTGGTGTGATCGCGTCCGCCGAACAGCTCACCGATCTCGGGCAGGCTCTTTTGCGTGAGTTCCTTGGCCAGGTACATCGCGATCTGGCGTGGCCGCGCGATGGAAGCCGGGCGTTTCTTTGAGTACATGTCGGCGACTTTGATCTTGTAGTAGTCGGCCACGGTCTTCTGGATGTTTTCCACCGAGATCTGCCGGTTCTGGATCGACAGCAGATCGCGCAGTGCCTCGCGTGCCAGATGGATTGAAATTTCCTTCTGGTTGAAGCGTGAATATGCAAGGATCTTGCGCAGTGCGCCTTCGAGTTCGCGCACGTTGGAGCGCACGTTTTTGGCGACGAAGAAGGCGACTTCCTCGGGCATCGTGGCGCCCTCGGCTTGTGCTTTGTTGATTAGAATCGCCACCCGCATTTCGAGCTCGGGAGGCTCGATCGCCACCGTCAGACCCGAATCGAAGCGCGACACCAGGCGCTCGGAGATGTCGGCCAGCCCCTTCGGATAGGTGTCGCTGGTCATCACGATGTGTGATTTTTTCGCCAGCAGCGCCTCGAAGGCGTTGAAGAACTCTTCTTGCGTGCGGTCCTTGTTGGCGAAGAACTGCACGTCGTCGATCAGCAGCAGATCCAAGGAGTGGTAGTGTTCCTTGAACTCGTCGAAAGTCTTGCGTTGATAAGATTTAACCACATCGGAGACGAATTGCTCGGCGTGGATGTAGAGAACTTTGGCGTCGGGGCGGTCCGCGAGCAGCCGGTTGCCGATCGCGTGCATCAGGTGGGTCTTGCCCAGCCCGACGCCACCGTAGATGAACAGGGGGTTGTAAAGGTGCCCCGGCATGGTCGCCACGTGAATCGCCGCCGCCCGGGCCATGCGGTTGGCCGTACCCTCGACCAGGGCATCGAAAGTCAATGCTGGATTGAGCCGCGTCCTGAAGCCCGAACCGTTGGGTTCCTCGCCCGGACCGACAATGTCGCGTAAGCCATCACTTTCTGAAACGATGGGCGGAATATATTGCTGTACGCTGGCTTCACGAGAAGTGATTACTAACTCTATAGCAACCGGCTGGCCATAAAGACGCTCGGCCAAGGCTGCGATCCGGGCTGCGTACTGGGTGCGGATCCAGTCGAGCTTGAAGCGGTTGGCAACGTAAATCGTAATCTTGGAAAGGTCGTCGGAGACCTGAGCGTTCAGGGGTTTGATCCAGGTGTTGAACTGCTGTTCGGACAATTCCTGGGCAAGCTGTTCGACACAGGCCTGCCACAAGCTGTTGTCTGTGTCCTTAGAAGACATGGGCCTCCTGTGGTGTGGAAAGTCCCTTTGTGAGTGGCATTTTCATCTTGTGGATAGTTTGTCTTTCGATAGCCCCCGATTTTAATTTATCAAAATCTTATCCACATGTTTATGCAACCGATCGGAAGCTCGGCCGAAAACGAACGGCGTTGCCGATCTGAAAAATGTCTGCGATAATGTCCAGTTGCCCTGGAAACCCATTGGTGTGTTTCACGGGGTCTTGCCGCGATAGCCGGCGACCGGCACGTGGGGTATACGTCACGTCATCGGGCGTTGTTTCTCACTGGGAAAGCAGGCGTGTTGCGCAACTGAGATCAGGAATCCTTCATCATGAAACGCACTTATCAAGCTTCGAAGACTCGCCGTGCCCGTACCCACGGCTTTTTGGTTCGCATGAAAACGCGGGGTGGCCGCGCGGTCATCAATGCCCGCCGCGCCAAGGGCCGCAAGCGCCTGTCCGTCTGAAGTCCTTTCTTGCGGGCGTGACTGCCGGGCGCCGCTCTTGCCGTCGTGGGTATGTACGCGGGGCGGGCGGCAAAAGTCGCGGCAGATGGCTGATTTCCATGCAGAGGCTGAAAACCCGTGCGCAGTTCCAGCTTGTGCTCGCAGGCGCGACCGTGGCACGCACGCCGCACTTCGCATTGCATCGTTGCGGGACCGATGTTTCGCCGGCTTGGCCAAAAGCCGCGGCGGCCCAGGCCTGGATGGGGGCCATGACCCCTAAACGCTGGGCGCGGCGCGCGGTGACGCGCAATACGATCCGCCGTCAGATCTATGCCGTCAGTATGGCTTTCGAGGCGCAGTTGCCCGCGGCTGCCCATGTGGTCCGGCTGCGCGCGGCCTTCGATCGCCGTGAATACACCAGCGCCAGTTCGGAGCCGCTCAAGAAAGCCGTTCGCGCGGAGCTTCAGACCTTGTTCAAGCGCGCCTGCGAGAGCAAAAAATGATGCGAGCTTTGTTGATCGGTCTGGTTAAAGGCTACCGTCTGCTGCTGAGCCCCTGGCTTGGCGGCGCCTGCCGTTTCGAACCCACTTGTTCGGTCTATGCGATCGAAGCTTTGCAACGGCATGGCGCGGCCGGCGGGAGTTATCTGACCCTGAAGCGTCTGGGCCGCTGCCAGCCCTGGTGTCAGGGCGGCCATGATCCGGTGCCTGAAACCTTGCGTTTTCCCCTGCGTGCGACCGGCGGGGTGTTCGCCTTTTTCTCTTCCAACAAGAAATCTTCTCCATGAACGATATCCGCCGAACCATTCTGTGGGTGATCTTTGGGTTCTCGCTGATATTGCTGTGGGACCAATGGCAGGTCTACAACGGCCGCAAGCCAACCTTCCTGCCCGGGCCTCGTGCGGCGGCGCCGGCAGCTTCCGCGCCCGCGGCAACGTCCGGCGCTCCTGAAACTCCGGCGGCGGCAGGCGCCAGCAGCGTGGCGCACAGCGCCGTGCCCGAGCAGGCCACGGCGGCGGCAAGTACACGCAAGGTGGAGATTTCAACCGACGTGTTCAACGCGGTGATCGACGAAGAAGGCGCGACGCTGTCGCGCCTTGAACTGCTCCACTACCTCGATGAAACCGACCACAGCGGCTTGATCAACTGGGTCAAGGCGCTCTTTGGCCGGCCGGCGCCGAAGAAAAATATCCAACCGATCGTCCTGATGGACGACGGATCGGCCGCCACCCGTTATGTGGCGCAAAGCGGCCTGCTCAATCCGGACAACCAGGGCGAGCGTTTTCCGAACCACCTGAGCGCCATGACGGTGCGTGAAGGTCCGCGCACGTTGAGCGACGGGCAGAATACGCTCGACGTGGTGTTTGAATCGCAGCCGATCGGCGGGCTGCAGTACCGCAAAACCTATCAATTCCACCGCGGCGACTACGTGGTGCGCGTCAAGCACGAGATCGTCAACGTCAGCGATCAGCCGCGCGACGCGCAGCTCTACCTGCAGCTCGTGCGCCACGGAATCGAGCCCTCGAACACCATGCTCGGCACCAATACCTTCACCGGGCCGGCGGTCTATACCAGCGAGGAAAAGTTCCACAAGATTGCCTTTGCCGACATCACGAAGAACAAGGCGAGCCTGCCCGCGCCGTCCAACAATGGCTGGATCGCGATGGTTCAGCACTATTTCGCGTCCGCCTGGCTGCTCAACGTAGCGGGCAGCGACAGCCTGCGGCGCGAATTCCGCGCAGCCGATCTGGGCAACGGGCTGTATTCGATTGCGATGGTGCTGCAACTGGACAAACTCGCGCCGGGCGCCGCCAAGACCATCGACACCAGCCTGTTCGCGGGGCCGGAAGAAGAAAAGAAGCTCGAGGCGCTCGCACCCGGCCTCGAACTGGTCAAGGATTACGGCATCTTCGCGATCATCTCCAAGCCGCTGTACTGGCTGCTCAACAAGCTGCATGGCTTCCTGGGCAACTGGGGCTGGGCGATCGTCGCGCTGGTGGTTCTGCTCAAGATTGCCTTCTACTGGCTCAACGCCAAGGCCGGCGCAAGCATGGCCAAGATGAAGGCGCTCAATCCCAGGATCATGGAAATTCGCCAGCGCCTGAAGGACAAGCCCCAGGAGATGCAGCAGGAGATGATGCGCATCTACCGTGAGGAGAAGGTCAATCCGATGGGGGGCTGCCTGCCGATCGTGATTCAGATTCCGGTATTCATCGCGCTGTATTGGGTGCTGTTGTCCTCGGTCGAGATGCGCCATGCGCCGTGGATCGGCTGGGTGCACGATCTTTCGGCGCCCGATCCGTGGTTCATCCTGCCGGTGGTGATGACCGCGACCTCGCTGCTGCAAACCTGGCTCAACCCGAGACCGCCCGATCCGATGCAGGCCAGGCTCATGTGGTTCATGCCGCTGGCGTTCAGCGTGATGTTCGTTTTCTTTCCGGCCGGCCTGGTGCTGTACTGGACCACGAACAACATCTTGTCGGTCGCGCAGCAATGGTTCATCAACAAGCGGCTGGGCGTTAAATAACAGCTCTTCAAATTGAAGTGCCGGCGCGGGGCATGATGGGTTTTTGGAGAAAGTGAACATGCTCTCGCGCCATACCGATCCCATTGCCGCCATCGCGACTGCGCCGGGGCGCGGCGCGGTGGGGATCGTGCGGGTATCGGGGCCTGACCTGGCGCCGCTGGTGCAGGCAATCTGCGGCCGTGCGCTGTGGCCGCGGGAAGCGGCCTACCTGCCTTTTCGCGACGCTGCGGGTGAGACGATCGACCAAGGCCTTGCGATTCACTTTCCGGCGCCGCATTCTTTTACCGGCGAAGACGTACTCGAACTGCAGGCGCATGGCAGCACGGTGGTGTTGCAATTGCTGCTCGCGCGCTGCCTCGAAGCGGCCGCGGCGCCGGGCGCCGGCGGCCGGGCGTTGCTGCCGGGGCTGCGCGTGGCCGAACCGGGCGAATTCAGCCGGCGCGCTTTTCTCAACGGCAAGATAGATCTCGCGCAGGCCGAGGCAATCGCCGACCTGGTCGATGCCAGCACGGAAGCGGCCGCGCGCGGTGCAAGCCGGTCGCTTTCGGGCGCGTTCTCGGCCGAGATCGGCCGGCTGCGTGATGCGCTGATTGACTTGCGGATGCTGGTCGAGGCCACGCTCGATTTCCCGGAGGAAGACATCGACTTTCTGCGGGAGGCCGATGCCGCGGGCCAATTGGCTTCGTTGTGCGCGCAGCTCCAAGCGGTGCGTTCACGTGCGCGCCAGGGCGCGTTGCTGCGCGAAGGCATCCGGGTTGTGATCGCGGGCCAGCCCAACGCGGGCAAGAGTTCACTGCTCAACGCGCTGGCCGGGGCGGAACTCGCGATCGTCAGCGCGGTGCCGGGCACCACGCGCGACGTGGTCGCGCAAACCATCCAGATCCATGGCGTGCCGGTGCACGTGGTCGATACGGCCGGCCTGCGCGACAGCGGTGACGAGGTCGAACGCATTGGGATCGAACGCGCCTGGGGCCAGATAGAAGACGCCGATGCGGTGCTTTTTCTGCACGATCTCACGCGCGCGGACGTGCCGGACTATCGTGAGGGGGACGCGCGCATCTTCGCCATGCTGCGCGAGCGCTTGTCCGAGACGGTGCCGCTGGTCGATGTCTGGAACAAGGCCGACGCGGTACCGCTGGCGAAAACGCGGGAAGGGATCACGCTATCGGCCAAGACCGGATCCGGCCTTGAAGCGCTGCGCACGCGGCTGCTCGAAATCGCCGGCTGGCAGGCCTTGCCGGAAGGCGTCTACCTCGCGCGCGCGCGTCACGTGCAGGCGCTTGAGCGGGCCGGCACGCATCTGGATGCCGCGACCGAGCACCTGAGTGCACGCATGCCTTCACTGGAGTTATTGGCCGAGGAGTTGCGTCTTGCCCAGGACGCGCTGAACGAAATCACCGGTCAATTCAGCAGCGACGATCTGTTGGGGGCGATTTTTTCCCGCTTTTGCATCGGGAAATAGCGCCCAGATCCGGTTCCTGATCTATGCGGGGCCGCGCGGGCGCATCGTTCTCACTTGGGCGGCGGCTCCCGATCCACCAGGCCGAATCGGCGCTTCGAGCCACGGGGCTTGAGCAAGATTTCCGTTGCCTGTGTCAGCGCGCTGGGCCGGCCTGACAGCACCAGCGTGTCGCCGTCTTCGAGCAGCGTGCCGTCA
>CAYTPC010000065.1:0-60117 GCA_964439605.1 uncultured Burkholderiaceae bacterium | reverse complement strand
CAGCCAGTCGGCGTTGGAATTGACCGTGTCCCACAGGCGCACCAGCGCCTCGGTGCGCGGCACGCCGACCTTGAACTGCACCGTCACCATCGCCATGCCGGGGCGCGACACCGACATCACATGCTCGACACCGGCGATCTGCGAAAGCACTTGCTCGGCCGGTGTGGCCACCATCTGCTCCACGTCCCGCGCCGAAGCGCCCGGAAACGGGATCACCACGTTGGCCATCGTCACGTTGATCTGCGGCTCTTCCTCGCGCGGCGTCACCAGCACCGCGAACAGCCCCACCAGCAGCGCCACCAGCGCCAGCAGCGGCGTCAGGCGCGCGTGCTGAAAGTAATCGGCGATGCGGCCCGCGATGCCCAGCCGCGCGGACGAGTCGGAGGTATTCATGCCTGCGTTCATGCTTGCTCTTCAGCGCACGCGGGCGGCGGCCTGCGGGTCCAGCGCCACCCGTTCGTTGGCGTTCAGGCCGGCCAGCACTTCCACCCGGTCTCCTGCCGCCGGGCCAAGGCGCACCTGGCGCAGCAGCGGCTTGCCGTCTTGTCCGACCACGTAGACCGCCGTCAACTCGGCACGGCGCACGATCGCCGCCGCCGGCACGTACAGGCGCCGGGCCGAAGCATCGGCGCCGCCGCTGACGGGCAACTCGATCTGGGCGAACTGGCCCGGGCGCGCACCGGCCAGCCCCGCAGGCAAGGCCAGCCGCAATTCGCGCGTATGCGTGCCGGGGTCGGCGGCAGGCAGCCATTGCAGCGCAGCCGGCTTGAGCGGCGCGGTTTCACCCGCCAGATGGATGCCGATCTGTTGCGGCGCGATCGCGGAGGAAGCGGCGCTCTCGGGCACCATCACGCGCACGCGCAGTGCCGTTGGGTCATAGACCGTCAACAGCGGGCGGCCGGGCATTGCCATATCGCCCAGCACGGCGTTCACGTCCGCCACGATGGCGTCATAGGGCGCATGGATGGCGTAAAAGCCGGACTGCGTTTGCGCGGCGCTGGCGCTGGCCAGCCGCGCGGCGGTTTCGGCCTTGGCGGCTTTGTACTGTGCTTCGGCCCGATCCATCGCGGCTTGGCTGATGTAATGTTTGCGGAACAACTGCTGCTGCCGCTCGTACTCGCGGACAGCGGCATCGCGCGCCGCTTGCGCCGCCTGCGCCTGCGCCGCGCCGGCGGCGGCGGCCTGCTCGGCCGCGCGGGCGTCCAGCCGCACCAGCATTTGCCCGGCGCGCACCTTGTCGCCCGCCTTGACCGGCAGCGCCATCACCGCGCCTTGCACCTGGGCTGCCACCTCCGTCTGGCGCACCGCCTCGACCACGCCATTGAAGCTGACGCGCCCGGCGCGGTCGCTGGACGCGACGGGCGCGGTCTTCAGGGCGGCGCTTGGCGTTGCATCCGGCGCGGCCAGGGCCGGCAGGGCGCCCGCCGACAGCAGCCAAGCGATGGCCAGAGACCCAGCGCGGCGAGGCCAGACACGGCGAACCGGAATCGGCAAGGAGCTCGAAGAAATCGAAGAAAGCATGGTTGGCAAAAACCTCTGTTTGGTTTATTATTTACGCAATTAGTTAAATAGTCAAGCTAGGGAAGTTCTGAATGATCCTGCGTGAACTGGTATGCGTTTTCCGCGTGGTGGGCCGTTCAGAAGGGGGCTATTCGGAGGTTCTTTGACCAAGACTTGGGCTGTGAGTGCCTACGCTATGCAAAATGACCCATCTCCCGTAGCACGCACTTGTGCCCGCATGAAAGAGTTACCTCCGCAAGCACTGAAGGAAGTCGCGGCCTATTTCCAGGCCCTGTCCGAGCCTGCGCGCTTGCAATTGCTGAACCTGCTGCGTGATGGCGATCACAGCGTGGGGGAGCTGGCCGAGCTATGCGGCTTCACGGCAGCCAACGCATCCCGGCACCTGGCCGTTCTGACGCGCCACGGGCTGGTCAAGCGCGAAGGGCGCGGAACCAGCGTCTATTACCGTATCGCCGATGCCTCGGTCTATGCGCTGTGCGACCTCGTGTGCGGCAGCATCGCGCGGGAGTTTGAGCGCACCGCTGATGAGCGCCAGGTCTTCATGCGCGTTCAGCGCACAGCCGATCAGGCTTAGGGCCTATTTATGATCTGTTCGAGGCCGCCGAGGCCGCGCCGGCGCCTTTTTCGGACGGTTTGCGGCGTGGCAGCACTTGCCCAGGTTGGCTCCACAGGAGACGTTGCATCATGCTTTCCGCCGAGTTTCTCCTTACGTCACTTATCGTCGTGCTGATCCCCGGCACAGGCGTGGTGTTCACTGTTTCCACAGGCTTGGCGCTGGGGCGCCGATCCAGTTTTTACGCTTCGGTGGGCTGCACGCTGGGCATTGTTCCTCATCTGCTGGCGACAGTGCTCGGGCTTGCTGCCGTCATGCACACGAGCGCTCTGGCCTTCCAAGTCCTTAAGTACGCAGGGGTTGCATACCTGTTTTACTTGGCCGTCGCAACGTGGCGTGATCGCTCGGCATTTGCAACGCAAACGATCCATGCAGCGAGCGCAGCGTCTTTGATCACCAAGGCATTTCTGCTCAACATCCTCAACCCGAAGCTGACTATTTTCTTTTTGGCCTTCCTGCCGCAGTTTGTCCAGCCGGGGGCGGCGTCATCGCTGCTGCAGCTTGTTGGACTGAGCGCCGTTTTCATGGCGATGACCTTCGTCGTTTTTGTTCTCTATGGACTGCTTGCACATGCTTTCCGCCGGGCGGTTATCGAGTCGCCGCGTGTGCAGGCCTGGCTGCGCCGCGGCTTCTCCGGGGCGTTTGTCGGTCTTGGGGCGCAACTGGCTTTTTCCGAGCGGTGATCTCAGGTCCGAGCAAGTGCCGCGCCTTGTATTCCATCCCGAAAAGGCATCTGCGCAGCCCCGAATAGATCATGAACAGACTCCCAGATCGCGTGGAACTGGCGCAGCGTCTTTTCGTTGCGTTGTTTCCGCCGCCGCCGGTTCAAGCGGCAATTGGGGTGCATTGCAATGATTGGCAATGGCCGCAGGGCGTGCGCCTGGTCAAGCCTGCACGCATCCACCTGACGCTGCATTTCCTGGGTAAGGTCGATGCGGCGCGCGTGCCCGAGGTGATATCGGCCTTGTCAGCGGTTGAAATGGCGCCGATCGAACTGAGCGTGCGCACGCCGCAGATCTGGCGCCGCAACGGTGTTGCGGTGGTGTGCCCCGATCCGCATCCGGGCCTGGATAGGCTGCATCGCGCGGTCGTTGATGCGCTCCAGTGCCGCGGTCTGGCGTATCCGGATGAACGTTGGAAGCCGCACCTGACGATCGCCCACCGTGCGGCGCAGGCCCAGGCGCCGCACGTGATGGCGCCGATTCGCTGGCTTGCGCGCGAGTTCGCTCTGGTGCGGTCGCGGCTGGCGCCGCCGGTGTCCCGCTACGAGATTCTCGCGCGCCGCCCGTCATGATCAGCGGCAAGCGGGGCGCGGCTACTTGAGGATGTCGCCCATGCACAGATACTTCATTTCGACGTATTCGTCGATGCCGTGGCGCGATCCTTCGCGCCCCAGTCCCGATTGCTTGACGCCGCCGAAGGGGACGTGTTCGGTGGCAATGATGCCGGCGTTGATGCCGACCATGCCGTATTCGAGCGCCTCGGCGACGCGGAAGATGCGGCCCACGTCGCGGCTGTAGAAGTAGCTTGCCAGGCCGTATTCGGTGGCGTTGGCGGCGGCGATGACTTCCTGTTCGGTCTTGAAGCGGAACACCGACGCGAAGGGGCCGAAGGTTTCTTCGCGCGCGCACAGCATGTTGGCGTTGGCGTCGGCGATGACGGTCGGTTCGAAGAACTGGCCCGCAAGAGCATGGCCGCCGGCGAGCAGGCGGCCTCCTTTGGCGAGCGCGTCCTGCACGTGGCTTTGTACCTTGGCCACGGCGGCCGGCTCGATCAGCGGGCCCTGCGCCACGCCGGCTTCAAAGCCGTTGCCGACCTTGAGCGCCTTGACCTGGGCGGCGAATTTCTCGAGGAAGGCATCGTAGATGCCGTCTTGCACGTACAGGCGGTTGGCGCACACGCAGGTCTGGCCGGCGTTGCGGTACTTGCTGGCGATCGCGCCTTCGACGGCGCTGTCCAGGTCGGCGTCGTCAAAGACGATGAAAGGCGCGTTGCCGCCCAGTTCGAGCGAGAGTTTTTTGATCGTCCCCGCGCATTGCTTCATCAGGATGCGCCCGACTTCGGTCGAGCCGGTGAAGCTCAGGTGGCGCACCGTCTCGCTTTCGCACAGAGCCAGGCCGACCGCGGGAGTGTTGGCGCTGTCGCAGGTGATGACGTTGAGCACGCCGGCCGGAATGCCCGCGCGCAAGGCCAGTTCGGCGGCGGCCAGCGCGGTCAGCGGCGTCAGTTCGGCGGGTTTGATGACCACCGGGCAGCCCGCCGCCAGCGCGGGGGCAACCTTGCGCGTGATCATCGCCAGCGGAAAGTTCCACGGCGTAATGGCCGCGCACACGCCGACGCTCTGGCGCAGCACCAGCAGGCGGCGGTTGTTGTCGAACTGCGGCAACTGTTCGCCGTCAATGCGCTTGGCTTCTTCGGCGAACCACTCGACAAAGCTCGCGGCATAGCTGACTTCACCCTTGGCTTCTGGCGTGGGCTTGCCTTGTTCGGCGGTCATCAGGCGGGCGAGGTCGTCTGTGTTGGCGATCAGCAGATCGAACCACTTGCGCAGGATGATGCTGCGTTCTTTGGCGGTTTTGCCGCGCCACGCGGGCCATGCGCGGCCGGCGGCGGCGATGGCAGCCTGGGCATCGGCGGCGCTGAGGTTGGCGACGCCGGCCAGCTTCTGGCCGGTAGCCGGGTCGTGCACGTCAAAGCGCGTCGTGCCGGGCTGCCATTGACCGTCGATCAGCGCGTCGGTCTTGAGCAGGCACTGGTCTTTCAGGAGGGCGAGCGGAGAGCTTGAGGTGTTCATGGTGTGCGGGCCAGGGCAGAGAAGTGACCGCCAGCATAACAACTCAGACCCCGTTCGGGGCGCCCCCTCACGAATCGCGCGGCAAGTAGGCGCTGCGCGCCGCGAAGGGCTGCAATCTATCGCGATGCGTGATAGCTGGTGACGAGGTCGACCTCGTTTTTCGACCCCAGGATGACGGCGACTCGTTCGTGCAGTTTCTTGGGCTCGATGTCCAGAATGCGCTGGCGGCCGTTGGTGGCGGCGCCGCCGGCCTGCTCGACCAGCCAGCTCATCGGGTTGGCTTCGTACATGAGGCGCAGCTTGCCGGCTTTTTCGGGTTCGCGCTTGTCCCAGGGATACATGAAGATGCCGCCGCGCGTCAGGATGCGGTGCACGTCGGCGACCATGCTGGCAACCCAGCGCATGTTGAAGTCCTTGTTGCGCGGCCCTTCCTTGCCGGCCAGGCATTCGTCGATGTAGCGGCGCACCGGCGCGTCCCAGTGGCGCATGTTGCTCATGTTGATGGCGAATTCCTTGGTGTCTTCGGGAATGCGCACGTTCTCTTGCGTGAGCACGAAGGAGCCCTGTTCCCGGTCAAGCGTGAACATGACCACGCCCGTGCCGACGGTGAGCACCAGCGTCGTCTGGGGGCCGTAGATGCAGTAGCCTGCCGCGACCTGCTGGCTGCCGGCCTGGAGAAAATCCGATTCCTGTACACCGGGGTGGTCGCTGGGCTTTCTGAGCACGCTGAAAATGGTGCCGATGCTCACGTTGACGTCGATGTTGCTGGAGCCGTCGAGCGGATCGAACAGCAGCAGGTATTCGCCCTGCAGGTAGCGGTTGGGCACGGTGTAGATGCTGTCCATCTCCTCGCTGGCCATGGCGGCGAGGTAGCCTCCCCATTCGTTGGCTTCGATCAGCACTTCGTTGGCGATGATGTCGAGCTTCTTTTGCACTTCGCCTTGCACGTTCTCGCTGCCGGCGCTGCCGAGTACGCCGCCGAGCGCGCCTTTGTTGACGGCCAGGCTGATGCTCTTGCACGAGCGCGCCACCACTTCGAGCAGCAGGCGCAACTGGCTGGGAATCTGGCCGTTGGCGCGCTGTTGTTCAATCAAATAACGGGTCAGGGAGATGTTCGAGGCCATGGTTGCTCCTGGTGACGGGAAATGGGGTCAGCCGGCCAGTGCGCGATTGAGTACCTCAAGGGTGTCGCGGCTGAGGTCGGGCTTGGCGGCTACGCGCGCGATGGCTTCACGCGCCGCGCCGCGGTAGGGTTCGGCCAGCTTGGTCCAGCGGTCCAGCGCACGCGCCAAGCGGGCGGCGAGCTGTGGATTGATGGCGTCAAGCTCGGTGACGCGCTCGCTCCAGAAGACGTAGCCGGCGGCGTCGCTGCGATGGAAGGCCCCTGGGTTCGTGTGGCAGTAGTTGAAGATGACGCTGCGCGCGCGATTGGGGTTCTTGATCGAGAAGTCCGGGTGTTTGATCAGCTGGCAGACGGCCGGCAGCACGTCGCCGCCGCGGTCGGGCGCGCCGGCCTGCAGCGCGAACCATTTGTCGATGACCAGCGCCTCGTCCTTGAACATCGCATGAAAGCGCGCGAGCGCCTGCCTTGCCAGCGGATGGCCGCTGGAGACCAGCGCGGCCAGTGCGTTGAAGCGATCGGTCATGTTGCCTGCGTCTTTGAAGCGCTGCAAGGTCTTGCCGGGCCAGACGGCATCGCCCGTCTCGCGCGCCGCCAGGCAGAGCATGGTGAGCGCAAGTCCTGCGAGCGCGCGCCGGCCGGCCGAGTGCGGATCGGGGCAATAGGCCCCGGTGTCGCGGTGCGTTTCGTAGGCCCATTCCCAGTCGGGCGCCAGTGCCGTCGCCAGTTGCATGCGCATCGCCTCGCGCACCGCATGGATGCGTTGCGGATCGACGGTGTCGAGCTGTTCGGCGATGTAGCTTTCCGAGGGAAGCGTCAGCGCGAGTTCCTTGAACGCGGCATCGAGCGCCGGATCGCGCAGCAGGCGGCGCATGGCGTCGATGAAGGCGGCGTCGAGCACGGCCGCGTTCGACGCTGGGGCCTCGATGGCGGCGAGGGCCGATCGCAACGCCAGGCGCTGGCCGGCTTCCCAACGGTTGAACGGATCGGGGTCGTGCGCCAGCAGCGTGAGCAATTGCGCGCCGGTGTAATCGAATTCAAGGAGCACGGGCGCGCTGAAGCCGCGCAGGATCGAGGGGACCGGTTCGCTGTCGATGTCGGTGAAGACGAATTCTTCATGCGGCTCCAGCAGCACCAGTGTGCGGGTCGTGCGATTGATGCCGTCTTCGCCTTCGCGGCGCAGCGCGAATTCGCGTCCGTCCACGCCGATCAGGCCCATGCTGACCGGCACCACGAAAGGCAGCTTGTCGGGCTGGGCGGGCGTTGGCAGGCAGTACTGGTCGATCGTGAGTGTGTAGCGGCGCGTCGCGGCGTCGTAGTGGCCGCGCGCGCTCAGGCGTGGCGTGCCGGCCTGGCTGTACCAGCGCTTGAATTGCGGCAGCCGCTGGGCGAGCTGCGAGTCGGGATTGGCGTCGGCAATGGCTTGCGCGAAGTCGTCGCAGGTGACCGCCTGGCCGTCATGGCGGTCGAAATACTGCGTCATGCCGCGCGCGAAGCCCTCGCGGCCGACCAGCGTTTGCATCATGCGCACGAGTTCGGCGCCTTTTTGATAGACGGTGACGGTGTAGAAATTGTTGATTTCAATGTAACTGTCGGGCCGCACCGGGTGCGCCATGGGGCCGGCGTCTTCGGGGAACTGCGCGGTGCGCAGCACGCGCACGTCCTGGATGCGCTTGACCGCGCGCGCCGATGCGTCGGCACACAGGTCCTGGCTGAATTCCTGGTCGCGAAAGACGGTCAGGCCTTCTTTGAGCGAGAGTTGGAACCAGTCACGGCAGGTGATGCGGTTGCCGGTCCAGTTGTGGAAGTATTCGTGGCCAACCACGCTCTCGATACCGCTGAAATCGGCGTCGGTGGCGGTTGCCTGGTTGGCCAGAACGTACTTCGTGTTGAAGATGTTCAGGCCCTTGTTTTCCATCGCGCCCATGTTGAAGTCGCTGGTGGCGACGATCGTGAAACGCTCCAGGTCCAGCGGCAGGCCAAAGCGCGCCTCGTCCCATGCGATCGCTTTCATCAGCGAGGTCATCGCGTGCTCGGTCTTGTCCAACTCGCCGGGACGCACGTAAACCTGCAGCAGGTGTTCCTTGCCGTTGCGCGCGACGATGCGCTGCTCGCGCGCGACCAGTTTGCCGGCAACCAGCGCGAACAGGTAACTCGGTTTCTTGAAGGGATCGACCCACTTGGCGAAGTGCCGCCCTTCGGGCAGATCGCCCTGTTCGACCAGGTTGCCGTTGGACAGCAGCACCGGATAGTCGGCCTTGTTCGCGCGGATGAGCACCGTGTAGCTGGCCATCACGTCGGGACGGTCCAGGAAGTAAGTGATGCGCCTGAAGCCTTCAGCCTCGCACTGGGTGAAAAAAGTGTTTTCACTGACGAACAGGCCCATCAGCTTGGTGTTCTTGGCCGGCGCGCAGGTGGTGAACAGCTCCAGCTCGAAATCATCGGGCAGGTTGTCCAGCACGAGCTGGTCGCCTTCCATGCGGAAGGAGGCGCTGCGGCCGTCGACCAGCACACGCGCGAGGTTCAGTTCGTCGCCATGCAGGCGCAGCGGCTGCGCCTGCACGCCGGCGTTGCGGCGTATGCGCATGCGGTTGAGCACGCGCGTTTTGGCCGGATCCAGATCGAAAGTCAGCTCGGCCGTGTCGATCCAGTAGGGCGGCGGCGCATAGTCTTCGCGGTGGATGGCAACGGCCTGGCCCTGGGGGTCTCCAAAATACATTGAGGTCTCCGTACAGATTACGTGGAGCGGTTCGGGTTACACGCCTTGCTTGAGCGAGGCCTCGATGAAAGGATCGAGGTCACCGTCTAGAACTTTTTGCGTCGCTGAAGTTTCGTAGTTGGTGCGCAGATCCTTGATACGGCTCTGGTCGAGCACGTAGCTGCGGATCTGGTGGCCCCAGCCGACGTCGGTCTTGTTGTCCTCGAGCTTTTGCTGCTCTTCGAGGCGCTTGCGCATCTCGAGGTCGTATAGGCGCGAGCGCAGCCGTTTCCAGGCCACTTCGCGGTTGCTGTGCTGGCTGCGCCCGTCCTGGCATTGGACGACGATGCCGGTGGGGATGTGCGTCAGGCGCACCGCCGAATCGGTTTTATTGATGTGCTGGCCGCCAGCGCCGCTGGCGCGGTAAGTGTCGGTGCGCACGTCGGCCGGGTTGATCTCGATTTCGAGCGAATCATCGACTTCAGGGTAGACGAACACGCTCGCGAAGCTGGTGTGGCGACCGCCCGAGGAGTCAAAGGGCGACTTTCGCACGAGCCGATGCACGCCGGTTTCGGTGCGCAGCAGTCCGTAGGCGTATTCGCCGTCGACCTTGATCGTCGCGCTTTTGATGCCCGCGGTTTCGCCCGCTGATTCTTCTTCGACCTGCGCCTTGAAACCTTTGCGTTCGGCATAGCGCAGGTATTGGCGCAGCAGCATGCTGGCCCAGTCTTGCGCTTCGGTGCCGCCGGCGCCGGCCTGGATGTCGAGGAAGGCGTTGTTGGGGTCGGCCGGGTTGTTGAACATGCGGCGGAATTCAAGCCTTTCGATTTCGGCGGCGAGCTTTTCCGCGTCACCGGCAATCGCTGCGAGGCCTGTCTCGTCGCCGTCGGCCTTGGACATTTCGAACAATTCGGTGTTGTCGGCCAGTTCGCTGGTCAGCCGGTTGAGCGTGAGCACGACCTCGTCGAGCGATTTCTTTTCTTTGCCGAGCTCCTGGGCTTTTTTCGGGTCGTTCCAGACGGCGGGATCTTCGAGTGCGGCGTTTACCGTGCGCAGCCGTTCAGCTTTGGCATCGGCGTCAAAGATACCTCCGAAGGTCGACCGTGCGCTGGGTCAGGTCCGCGAGCGTTGCGCCGATTTGGTTGATCTGTTCTGCGTCCATGTGAGTGTCCTGACGGTGGAAAAAGTTAACCCTGTATTTTCTCACGCGCCACATCGTCATCGAACGCCGCGCCGGCGGGTCTGGCCCGGGGCGGGAGCGGGCGCTCAGAAACGCCGGTTGTAGGAAAACATCAACCCGGCATTCCCCAGCATGATGAGCTGTACCGCGTCGCGCTGCGTCAGGCGCCAGCCGATGACGGGAAGCACAAGCGGCGAAAACCCGTTGTGGTTGAAGGGCACTTTGTTCTCGTAAGGCTTGACGTAACCGTACAGGATGCCGGCCCCGAGCTTGGCATAGAGCTGTGGGACGTTGAAGAGTCCGCGCCACTCGTAGCCGTAGAAGGCATAGCACGAAGGCTGGCCGAAGGAGTTGCTGAAGTAGCCCGCGCCCCAGGACCAGTTGCCGGTATCGCGTTTTTCAAGGCCAATCAGGTAAACGTACCGGTGTTCCGAGTTGTAGTGGTAGTGGTAGGTGTACGGCGAGACGACGATTTCCCATGGGTAGCCGTCGGGCGGGTCATCGGTTGGATTCTGTTGCGCAAAGGCGAAGTGCGGCGCAGCCAGTCCTGCGCATGCAGCGAGCACGCAAAAAATCTTGCGAAATATCAGGCCAAGTTTCACTCTGGTTTCTTCTGGTTTCTTTACGATCGCGTTTGCCCCGATCCCTCTGGGGCGCTCTTGGGTGCTTGGGTGCAAATGGCAGGTCGCTCAGCCCATGCTCAACGTCGATCTGGCGGAGCGAACTCCTCGATCAGCGCGGCGATTTGTTCGGGCTGGTCGTGGTGCAGCATATGACCGGCGGCCTCGATTTTGACATGCCGCAGCTGCGGCACCGCCTGCAGTCGGGACAAAAAATCATCAGGAATATTGCGTTTTTTCCAGGTTTGGGCAATGCCGTCGACGGCTTCCACCGCGAGCACGGGCGCACTGATTTGCCGGTAGGCCGCCACAGCTTCTTCGACACGGTACAAATAGGCATTGACGATTCTGTGCGCCGGATGCCCCAGGATCGCCCAGGCGGTGCGGCCATCGGGCAGGCGGGTCTGGCCCGCCCAGTGTGTTGCGAGCCAGTCGGCCTTCGATTGGGAAAGCCGGGGGTTGGTGCGCATCAGCCGTTGCGCCACGTCGGCCAGTTCGGCGTAGGTTCGCAGATTCTTGTCTCCGCGATGCAGCGCCTTGATCTCGTCCATCCACCGCGCGGCGCGCGCCGGGGCTTGTTCGGGATGCGTGGCCGCCATGCCGAAGCCTTCAAGATTGACCAGGCGGCGCACCCGCGCCGGCCGGGCGCCGGCATAGAGCATTGCAATATTGCCGCCCATGCTGTGGCCGACGATGTCCACTGGCTGGCTGGGTGCGTAGTGGTCAAGCAGGCCGTCGAGGTCGGCCAGGTAGTCGGGAAACCAGAAGTTGTCGGCATTTTCGGCGTGCGTGAGGCCGAAGCCGCGCCAGTCCGGGGCGATGACCGGCCGCTCGTGCGCGAGCGCATCCACCACGAACTGGAATGATGCGCCGACATCCATCCAGCCATGCAGCATGAAGATGGGCGGCGTGGCCGCATCCAGCTCTCCCCAGATCCTGACGTGATGGCGCAGCCCGCGCAGAGACAGGAATTCACTTCGGGAGATGCGCCGTGGAAGGTACATGGTGCGGGCGATCATACGCGGCTGCCCGTCCGAGCCACACGAAGTGGGCGAGGCTGGGGGTGAACCTAGAATCTCACAATGACTTCGCTCAATCCTCAAATACAGCTTGGGCACAGCGCACTGCGCGTAACGCCCGTTTGCCTGGGCACGATGACTTTCGGCGAGCAGGTCGGCGAGACCGCTGCCCATGCGATCCTGGACCGTGCGGTCGAGCGCGGCGTGAATTTCTTCGATACGGCCGAGATGTACGCGGTGCCGGCGCGCAGGGAAACTTATGGCGCCACCGAAACCATCCTCGGCAACTGGTTCGCCAAGCGGCCCGGGTTGCGCGAGCGCATCGTGCTTGCGACCAAAGTGGCCGGGCCGTCGCGCGGCATGCCCTGGATCCGCGAGGGAGCCGGCATGACCGCAGCCGACATCATCGCCTCGTGCGAGGGCAGCCTGCGGCGTCTGCGTACCGAGGTGATCGATCTCTACCAGATCCATTGGCCAGAGCGGCACGTGCCGGTTTTTGGCGCGATGTACTACGAACCGGCGCAGGAGCGCTCGGTGACGCCGATCCATGCCCAGCTCGAAGCCCTCGACAAGCTCGTGCGGGCCGGCAAGGTGCGCGCGATCGGGCTGTCGAACGAAACGCCCTATGGCGTGCACGAGTTCGTGCGCCTGGCCGAGCAGCATGGCCTGCCGCGCGTGGCGACGGTGCAGAACGTCTATTGCCTCGTCAGCCGGACGCTTGAGAATGGGCTCGACGAAACCATGCATCGCCTGGGGGTGTCGCTGCTGGCCTATTCGCCGTTGGGCTTCGGGCTGCTGACCGGCAAGTACGACGCGAGCGGTACCACCGGTCCCGGTGCGCCTGAAGGCGCGCGCATCGCGCGTTATGAATCGGTACGCAAGCAGCGTTGGGGACGGCTCGATGCATTGCAAGCGGCTCGCCGATATAACGCGCTGGCCCGCGAGCATGGCCTGACTCCGGCGCGCATGGCCTTGGCCTTTTGCTACACCAAGTGGCAGGTTGCGAGCACGATCATCGGCGTGACCTCGCTGGAGCAGCTCGACGAAAACCTCGACGCCTGGGGTACCACGCTCTCGCCGGAACTGCTCGCCGAAATCGACCGGATTCGCTGGGAATTGCGCGACCCGGCGTGCTGATCGATGGCGAAAAAAGCGCACGTCTCGGAAACGCCGGCGACGCAGCTGTTGCGCGCGCATGGAGCGGCCTTCAGCGAGCATCCGTATGAATATCTTGAGCACGGGGGTGCCCAGCACAGTGCGCAGGTTCTCGGTTTTGATCCGTTCACGGTCGTCAAGACATTGATCATGCAGGACCAGGATGCACGGCCGCTGGTGGTGCTCATGCATGGCAACCGCACGGTCTCGACCAAGAATCTGGCACGCCAGATCGGCGCCAAGTCGATCGAAGCGTGCAAGCCGGAGGTGGCCAATCGCCACAGCGGCTACCTGGTTGGCGGCACCTCGCCTTTCGGTACCCGGCGGCAGATGCCGGTGTATATCGAATCGAGCATTCTTGAATTGCCGCGCATCGTGATCAACGGCGGCCGGCGCGGCTACTTGATCGGAATCGATCCGCGGCTATGCGTCGCGCTGCTGGACGCCAAGCCGGTGCAGTGCGCGCTGGCAGAATAACCAGACGGTTTGCATTGTTACTGCGGAGGGCGCGTTGACGTTGAATTTCCATCTTCCATCCCTGTTGGCGGTCCTTGCCGCGTATCTGCTGGGCTCGTTGTCGTTCGCGGTCATCGTCAGCAAGCTGATGGGCATGGCCGATCCGCGCAGCTACGGCAGCGGCAATCCGGGCGCCACCAACGTGCTGCGTTCGGGCAGCAAGGCCGCGGCCGTTCTCACGCTGCTGCTGGACGCGCTCAAGGGCTGGCTGCCGGTGTTCCTGATCGTGCAATTCGGCGCCGCCGCAGGCTTGGGGCCTGGCACGGCCGCGCTGGCGGGGCTTGCGGCATTCCTGGGGCACCTTTATCCGGTGTTCTTCGGCTTCGCTGGCGGCAAGGGCGTCGCGACCGCGGCTGGCGTGCTGTTTGGGGTTAGCGGATGGCTGGGGCTGGCTGTGGCCGCCACCTGGCTGATCGTTGCCGTGCTCTTTCGCTATTCATCGCTGGCCGCGCTGTTGGCGGCATTCTTTGCGCCGGCTTACTACCTGCAAGGTGGTTCGCACGGTGTGTGGCCGTTGGATGGCACGGCTCTGATATCGGTCACGGCGATGAGCCTGCTGCTGATCTGGCGCCATCGCGCCAACATCCGGCGCTTGTTCAGCCGCACCGAACCGCGTCTTGGGCAAAAGTAAGGGAAGTAGGGGAAGTAAGGGCGCCTCTGAAGGCTCTGGGTAACCCAGGCTTTGCCGCATGGAGCCATCTCGCGGCGGCCGTCCATCGCGTTCTTTCTGAAAGAAAGTGTCATTGGTTTGACAACGGCTCAAAAAGTTTGGCATAATACGCAGCTTCGCTTTTCAAGAGCGAGGATTTTCACCCAAACGGAAGGTGGTTGCGAGGTTGACTTGCCGCTGCCGACGACGGGACCAAGACTGACCGGATACGTCCAGCCCCAGGCAGGCCGTTGCGGTGCAAGTTGGGAATTAATTAGCAATGATCCAGACTGAATCCCGGCTCGAAGTGGCCGACAACACAGGCGCGAAATCCGTCCTGTGCATCAAGGTGCTAGGCGGCTCCAAGCGTCGCTACGCCAGCGTGGGCGATGTCATCAAGGTGAGCGTCAAGGAAGCCGCGCCGCGTGGCCGTGTCAAGAAGGGCGAGGTGTACAACGCCGTCGTCGTGCGCACCGCCAAGGGTATCCGCCGTGCTGATGGTTCGCTCGTCAAGTTCGACGGCAATGCCGCGGTATTGCTCAACAACAAGCTGGAGCCAATTGGCACCCGTATCTTCGGGCCGGTCACGCGCGAATTGCGTACCGAGCGTTTCATGAAGATCGTTTCGCTGGCTCCCGAAGTTCTCTAAGGACACGCTACGCCATGAACAAGATTCGCAAGGGCGACCAGGTCATCGTGTTGACCGGTCGCGACAAGGGTAAGCGCGGCACGGTTTCCGCGCGCAAAGATGACTCTCGCCTCATCGTCGAGGGCATCAACCTCGTCAAGAAGCACACCAAGCCGAACCCGCTCAAGGGAACGACTGGCGGCATCGTCGAGAAGGCCATGCCGATTCACCAGTCGAATGTGGCGATTTTCAATGTGGCCACTGGCAAGGCTGATCGTGTGGGCATCAAGGTCGGCGCCGACGGTAAGCGGATGCGGGTCTACAAGTCCAGCGGCAAAGAAGTCGAACTGGCTTGAGGAATACACATATGGCACGACTCCAACAACACTATCGTGAAAAACTCGCCCCCGAGTTGGTCAAGAAATTCGGCTATGCCTCCCCGATGCAGGTTCCGCGTCTGACCAAGATCACGTTGAACATGGGCGTGGGCGAAGCGGTTGCCGACAAGAAGGTGCTCGAAAGCGCCGTTGCCGAGCTGACCAAGATCGCGGGCCAGAAGCCCGTGGTCACGCGCTCGCGCAAAGCCATCGCCGGTTTCAAGATCCGCGAGAACCAGCCCATCGGCTGCATGGTCACCCTGCGTGGTGTGCGCATGTATGAGTTTCTCGACCGTTTCGTCACCATCGCGCTGCCGCGCGTGCGTGATTTCCGCGGTATCTCGGGTCGCGCCTTCGATGGCCGCGGCAACTACAACATCGGGGTGAAGGAACAAATCATTTTCCCCGAAATCGAGTACGACAAGGTCGATGCGCTGCGCGGTCTGAATATCAGCATCACGACGACGGCCAAGACCGACGAGGAAGCCAAGGCGCTGCTCGCGGGCTTCCGTTTCCCGTTTAAGAACTGAGGTGGTTTGTGGCTAAAGTGGCTTTGATCGAGCGCGAGCTCAAACGGAAAAAACTGGTTGCCAAGTACGCCGCCAAGCATGCGGAACTGAAGGCAATCGCCAGCGACGCCAAGCGCAGCGACGAAGAGCGGGCGGTGGCCCGTCTGGGGTTGCAAAAGCTTCCGCGTAACGCGAATCCCACGCGCCAGCGCAACCGGTGCGAAATCACGGGTCGTCCGCGCGGCACCTTCCGCCAGTTCGGGCTGGGTCGTGCCAAGGTTCGTGAAATGGCCTTGGGCGGTGATATCCCGGGTGTCATCAAGGCGAGCTGGTAAGCCAGGGCAGGAGCAACAAATATGAGCATGAGTGATCCCATTGCCGACCTGCTGACGCGTATTCGCAACGCGCAGATGGTCGCCAAGCCCACGGTGTCGGTGCCTTCTTCAAAGGTGAAGATTGCCATCGCGCGGGTGCTGAAGGACGAGGGCTACATCGACGGTTTCCAGGTCAAGACCGAAGCCGGCAAGAGCGAGCTTGAGATTGCGCTCAAGTATTACGCGGGCCGCCCGGTAATCGAGCGCATCGAGCGCGTGAGCAGGCCTGGTCTGCGCGTGTACAAGGCCAGCGTTGAAATTCCGAAAGTGCAGAACGGCCTGGGCGTTGCCATCGTGACCACGCCCAAGGGCGTGATGACCGATCGCAAGGCGCGCGCTGCCGGTGTCGGCGGCGAAGTGCTGTGCTACGTCGCCTAACCGAGACATCGAGGAGAAATTTCAAATGTCCCGAGTAGGAAAAAATCCGGTCGCCATCCCGCAAGGTGTGGATGTGTCGATCAAGGAAGATCAGATCAGCGTCAAGGGCGCGGGCGGTACGCTCTCGCTGGCGCAGAACGGACTGGTCAAGATCGTCAACAAAGACGGCCTGCTGCGCTTCGAGCCCGCGAACGGATCGCGCGAAGCCGATGCGATGAGCGGCACGATGCGCCAGCTCGTCAATAACATGGTCGTTGGCGTGACCAAGGGCTTCGAGAAGAAGCTCTCGCTGGTCGGCGTGGGCTTCAAGGCACAGGCCCAGGGCGCCAAGCTCAACCTGTCGGTGGGTTTCTCGCACCCGGTCGATCTGGTGATGCCCGAGGGCATCACGGTGGCTACGCCCGTGCCGACGGAAATTATCGTCAAGGGTGCCGACCGCCAGCGTGTCGGCCAGGTGGCTTCCGAGATCCGGGCCATTCGTCCACCCGAGCCCTACAAGGGCAAGGGCATCCGCTATGCGGACGAAAAGATCGTGATCAAAGAAACCAAGAAGAAGTAAGAGGCTGCAATGATGTTGACCAAAAAAGCACAACGCCTGCGCCGCTCCCGCCAGACCCGCATCCGTATCGCCACGCAGGGTGTGGCGCGCCTGACGGTGAACCGCACCAATTTCCATATTTACGCAACCGTGATTTCGGGCGATGGCGCCAAGGTGCTCGCGAGCGCCTCCACGGCCGAGGCCGAAGTGCGTGCCTCGCTGGGCGGCGCTGGCAAGGGTGGCAACACCGCCGCGGCCCAGGTTATCGGCAAGCGCATTGCTGAAAAAGCCAAAGCCGCCGGCATCGAGAAAGTTGCTTTCGACCGCGCGGGTTTTGCCTATCACGGCCGCGTCAAGGCGCTGGCTGATGCGGCGCGCGAAGCCGGCCTGCAGTTCTAAGCCGGCCGACCAGTTCAGGAATTCAAGATGGCAAAGATTCAAGCAAGAACGCAGAACGATGGTCCCGAGGACGGTCTGCGCGAGAAGATGATTGCGATTAACCGGGTCACCAAGGTGGTCAAGGGCGGTCGCATTCTCGGTTTCGCAGCGTTGACGGTCGTTGGTGATGGTGATGGCCGCGTCGGCATGGGCAAGGGCAAGTCCAAGGAAGTGCCCTCGGCGGTGCAAAAGGCAATGGAAGAAGCGCGCCGCAATCTCATGAAGGTATCGATCAAGAACGGTACTCTGCATCACGAGGTGGCGGGTCATCACGGCGCCTCCACCGTGGTGATGTACCCGGCTCCCAAGGGAACCGGCATCATCGCTGGTGGCCCGATGCGAGCGGTATTCGAAGTCATGGGCATCACCGATGTCGTGGCCAAGAGTCATGGCTCGTCCAATCCGTACAACATGGTGCGTGCGACGCTCGATGGCCTGCGCAAATCGACGATGCCGTCGGAAATCGCAGCCAAGCGCGGCCTGACGGTCGAGCAGTTGTTTGCCGCCTGAACAGGAGTTTTCGCATGGCGACTCAACAACCAACCATCACAGTGCAACTGATCAAGAGCCCGATCGGCACCAAGCAATCGCACCGCGCCACCGTGCGTGGTCTGGGCCTGCGCAAGCTGAACTCCGTTTCGCAACTGCAGGATACGCCTGCGGTGCGCGGCATGATCAACAAGATTAGTTATCTGGTCAAGGTGCTCTAAAAAAGAGCGCGCGCAGGAAAGATAGATATGGAACTCAATGGCATCAAGCCGGCAGCAGGCGCCAAGCACGCCAAGCGTCGCGTCGGTCGCGGCATCGGCTCCGGTCTGGGTAAGACAGCGGGTCGTGGTCATAAAGGCCAGAAGTCGCGTGCAGGCGGTTTTCACAAGACCGGTTTCGAGGGTGGACAGATGCCGCTGCAGCGCCGTCTGCCCAAGCGTGGCTTCAAGTCGCAAACGCTCAAGTACAACGCTGAAGTGAGCCTAACGGCGCTGGACAAGCTCGGCCTGGCCGAAGTCGATGTGCTGGCGCTCAAGCAGGCCGGTCTGGTAAGCCAGCTCGCCAAGGTGGTCAAGATCATCAAGGCGGGTGAACTCAAGCGTGCGGTCAAGCTCACCGGCATCGGTGCGACTGCGGGCGCGAAGGCTGTGATCGAAGCGGCCGGCGGCAGCATCGCCTGACCGGCTTTATTGATAAAGAAGAAGGCGCTTCGTGGCAACCAACGCGGCAACGCAGGCTAAATTAGGCAAGTATGGCGATTTGCGTCGCCGGCTGGTCTTTTTGGTGCTTGCGCTCGTTGTCTATCGGGCCGGTGCGCACATTCCGGTGCCGGGCATCAACCCAGACCAGTTGGCCCAGCTGTTTCATGATCGGCAGGGCGGCATCCTCAGCCTGTTCAACATGTTCTCGGGCGGTGCGCTGTCGCGCTTCACCGTGTTTGCGCTGGGCATCATGCCGTATATTTCCGCGTCGATCATCATGCAATTGATGACCTACGTGGTGCCATCTTTCGAGCAACTCAAGAAAGAAGGCGAGGCGGGCCGCCGCAAGATCACGCAGTACACACGGTACGGTGCGCTGGGGTTGGCGATGTTTCAGTCGTTCAGCATTGCGGTGGCATTGGAATCGTCGCAGGGGCTGGTGATCGCGCCGGGTTTTGGTTTTCGCATGACTGCGATGGTGAGTTTGACGGCCGGATCCATGTTCCTGATGTGGCTCGGCGAGCAAATTACCGAACGCGGCCTTGGCAATGGAATTTCGATTCTGATTTTTTCCGGTATCGTCGCGGGCATGCCTAATGCCATCGGTGGCTTCCTTGAACTGGTGCGCACGAATGCGATGAACGTGTTGGTCGGTCTGTTCATTGTCGCCGTGGTGGTGCTGGTGACCTACTTTGTGGTGTTCGTCGAGCGCGGTCAACGCAAGATTCTCGTGAATTACGCGCGGCGTCAGGTCGGCAACAAGGTGTATGGCGGGCAATCGTCTCACTTGCCGCTGAAGCTGAACATGGCCGGTGTGATTCCGCCGATCTTCGCCTCGTCGATCATTCTGCTGCCGGCGACCGTCGTGGGCTGGTTCAGCACCGGCGACAGCATGCGGTGGATCAAGGATATCGCCAGTGCGCTGACGCCGGGGCAGCCGATTTATGTGCTGCTGTATGCTGCGGCGATCGTGTTTTTCTGCTTTTTTTATACGGCTTTGGTGTTCAACAGCCGGGAGACTGCGGATAACCTGAAAAAGAGCGGCGCCTTCATTCCCGGCATTCGCCCTGGTGACCAGACGGCGCGATATATCGACAAGATTCTGGTGCGCCTGACGCTGGCTGGCGCGGTGTACATCACTTTTGTCTGTTTATTGCCAGAGTTCCTGATCCTGAAGTACAACGTACCATTCTATTTCGGCGGCACCTCGCTGCTGATCATCGTGGTGGTTACCATGGATTTCATGGCGCAGGTCCAGAATTACCTGATGTCGCAGCAATATGAGTCGTTGCTCAAGAAAGCGAATTTCAAGACTTCTTAGTGTGGTGAGTTGTGTCTAAGGATGACGTCATCCAGATGCAGGGCGAGGTGATTGAAAATCTGCCCAACGCAACCTTCCGGGTCAAACTGGAAAACGGACACATGGTGCTAGGGCATATTTCAGGAAAGATGCGGATGCATTACATTCGTATCCTTCCAGGTGACAAGGTTACCGTCGAATTGACGCCTTACGATTTGAGTCGGGCGCGAATTGTATTTCGGGCGAAATGAATCGCCAAGTTGGATAGAGTTTTAGGAGAGTCAGATGAGAGTTTCGGCTTCGGTGAAGACCATTTGCCGCAATTGCAAAATCATCCGCCGCAAGGGTGTCGTGCGCGTGATTTGCACCGACCCGCGCCATAAGCAGCGCCAGGGTTAATTGAAAGAGTCATTAGAGGACGCATATGGCACGTATCGCTGGCATCAACATTCCGCCGCACAAGCACGCCGAGATCGGTCTGACCGCCATCTTCGGTATTGGGCGTTCCCGCGCACGCAAGATCTGCGAGGCAGTGGGCATTGAATACTCCAAGAAGATCAAGGATCTGACGGACGCCGACCTCGAGAAAATCCGCGACCAGATCACTCAGCTCACGGTCGAGGGTGATCTGCGGCGCGAGGTGACGATGAGCATCAAGCGCTTGATGGATATTGGCTGCTATCGCGGTTTTCGCCATCGTCGCGGTTTGCCGGTGCGTGGTCAGCGTACGCGTACCAATGCTCGCACGCGCAAAGGGCCGCGCAAGGCCGCGATGGCTCTCAAGAAATAAGGATTGAAACAGCATGGCTAAAGCTCCTGCCAATACCGCCGCACAGCGTGTTCGCAAGAAGGTCCGCAAGAATGTGGCCGATGGCATCGCGCACGTGCACGCATCGTTCAACAACACCATCATCACGATCACCGATCGCCAGGGCAACGCGTTGTCGTGGGCTTCCTCGGGTGGCCAGGGCTTCAAGGGTTCGCGCAAGTCGACACCTTTTGCCGCGCAGGTTGCCTCCGAGGTTGCCGGACGCGCCGCCGTGGACCAGGGCATCAAGAATCTCGACGTCGAGATCAAGGGTCCGGGCCCGGGACGTGAATCGTCGGTGCGCGCGCTGGCCGCGCTGGGTATTCGTATCACCTCCATTTCGGACGTGACGCCGGTACCCCACAACGGTTGCCGGCCGCAGAAGCGCCGTCGCATCTGATTGTTGTTTTTTCCCATGGACGTGCCTGTGGGCGCGTCCATACATTTTTTTCATAAGCCCACCGCCACCAGCTCAGAGCCGGTGGCTCCCGCAGAAGTCCTGCGGTAGATGACATAAAGGAAGATCAAGTGGCACGTTATCTCGGCCCCAAAGCCAAACTTTCCCGCCGCGAAGGCACCGACCTGTTTCTCAAGAGCGCCCGCCGCTCGATTCAGGACAAAGCCAAGTTTGACTCCAAGCCCGGTCAGCATGGCCGCACATCGGGTCAGCGCACCTCCGATTACGGCTTGCAACTGCGTGAAAAACAGAAGGTCAAGCGCATGTACGGCGTGCTTGAAAAGCAGTTCCGCCGCTATTTCGAAGAAGCCGACCGCCGCCGTGGCAACACCGGCGCGAACCTGTTGTTCCTGCTCGAGTCGCGCTTGGACAACGTGGTTTATCGCATGGGTTTCGGTTCGACGCGCGCCGAAGCTCGCCAGCTCGTGTCGCACAAGGCGATCACCGTGAACGGCCAGCCGGTTAATATTCCGTCGTATTTGGTCAAGACCGGCGATGTCATCGCGGTGCGCGAAAAATCGAAGAAGCAAAACCGCGTGGTCGAGGCATTGCAACTGGCACAGCAGGTTGGCATGCCAGCCTGGGTTGAAGTCAGCATCGACAAGGCAGAGGGCACTTTCAAGAAAGTGCCTGATCGCGACGAGTTCGGCGCTGACATCAATGAATCACTGATTGTCGAACTGTATTCACGTTGATTACCGTGGGAATACGTCTTGGTGCGTATTCCACTGTTTTTGTTCCCGTTCCTGTGGGGGGTGCAGCTTGCTCCCCATAGGTGCTTCACCAGCCTTACCGGTGTAACGAGCCGGGGGTATTGAGAGGAAGTCCGTATGCAAATCACCTTGCTGAAACCCAAGACCATCCAGGTCGAGCAGCTTGCGCCGAACAAGGCCAAGGTCATTCTTGAACCTTTCGAGCGCGGCTATGGCCACACGCTGGGCAACGCGTTACGACGTGTGCTGCTGTCGTCAATGGTCGGTTATTCGGCCACTGAAGTCACCATTGCTGGCGTGCTGCACGAGTATTCCTCAATTGATGGCGTGCAGGAAGATGTGGTCAATATTCTGCTCAACCTCAAGGGCGTGGTATTCAGGCTGCAAAACCGTGATGAAGTCACGTTGAGCCTGCGCAAGGACGGCGAAGGGACCGTAACGGCGGCGGACATCCAGACGCCGCATGACGTGGAAATCGTCAACCCCCATCACGTCATTGCCCATCTGTCGCAGGGCGGCAAGCTCGACATGCAGATCAAGGTCGAGAAGGGTCGCGGCTATATGCCTGGCACCATGCGCAGTTACGCCGATGAGCCGACCAAGTCGATCGGCCGTATCGTGCTTGATGCTTCGTTCTCGCCGGTCAAGCGTGTGAGCTACACCGTGGAAAGTGCCCGCGTGGAACAGCGCACCGACCTCGACAAGCTGCTGCTTGAGATCGAGACCAATGGCGCGATCAGCGCGGAAGATGCGGTGCGTGCGTCGGCCAAGATCCTCGTCGAGCAGCTTGCCGTGTTCGCGCAGCTCGAAGGCAGCGCGCTGGTCGCATTTGACACGCTGGCGCCGCGCAGCGCGCAGCAATTCGATCCGATCTTGTTGCGTCCGGTCGACGAACTCGAGTTGACGGTGCGTTCGGCCAACTGCCTGAAGTCGGAGAACATCTACTACATCGGCGACCTGATCCAGCGGACCGAGAATGAACTGCTCAAGACGCCGAATCTTGGCCGCAAGTCGCTCAACGAGATCAAGGAAGTGCTGGCATCGCGCGGCCTGACGCTGGGCATGAAGCTCGAAGCCTGGCCGCCGGCCGGTCTCGACAAGCGCTGAAAACGCGAAAACCTGGCCCACTCTATGTTTGACGGGTGGCCAGCACCGCTTTTATTGGGTGAACACGCAGTACCTGATCCGGCTGCGTGTATTTGATAAGGAAAGGAAAACACACCATGCGTCACGGACACGGACTGCGAAAACTCAATCGCACCAGCAGCCATCGCCTTGCGATGCTGCAAAACATGATGAACTCGCTCATCGCGCACGAGGCCATCAAGACCACGCTGCCCAAAGCCAAGGAGTTGCGTCGTGTCATCGAGCCGATGATTACCCTGGCCAAGAATCCGACGGTCGCCAACAAGCGCCTCGCGTTCAACCGCCTGCGCGACCGCGATAGCGTCGTCAAGTTGTTCAACGAACTAGGTCCGCGCTATCAGTCGCGCCCGGGCGGATATACCCGCATTCTCAAAATGGGTTTCCGCGTTGGCGACAACGCCCCGATGGCGCTGGTCGAACTGGTCGATCGGCCTGAGATCGCCGACGAATCTGTCGAGCAAAGCGATAAAGAATAGGTTATAATCAAAGACTGCCGCGCGATGGAGCAGCCTGGTAGCTCGTTGGGCTCATAACCCAAAGGTCGCAAGTTCAAATCTTGCTCGCGCAACCAATTTTCGGGCCCTTCTCATTAGAAGGGCCCGTTTTCATTGGGGAAACGGTTTTCTCTGAAAACTGACGGTTGACGTCTCGGGGCCTGCTGACAAAAATAACCGTCATGCAGAGCCTCATATCGAAGATTGAGTCGCGTATCGCCGATCTGCCGATTTCAATCGCGTTAGAGCTTCCTGACGGTCGGCGCCTGGGGCGGGCGGAGCCTCGCATTTCGCTTTCCTTCGCGGATTGGTCGACGCTGGCGAGTCTGGCGGCGAGCCAGATCGGGGTAGTTGGCCAGGCTTATGTTGAAGGCAAGGTGCAAATTCAAGGCTCGATGCGCGATCTGATGAGCGTCGCTGCCGGCCTATTGCCGGACAACCCCGCCGAAATCGACACTTCATGGGGAGCCCGGGTGCTGCACGCGATTCACTCGCGCGGCTTGCATACGCTGGACAAGGATGCCCAGCAGATCGAGTTTCATTATGACGTTTCGGACGATTTCTACGCGCTGTGGCTCGATCCGCGGCGCGTCTACTCGTGCGCCTATTACCGTACGCCTGATCTGACGCTGGCGCAGGCGCAGGAAGCCAAGCTGGACCATATCTGCCGCAAGCTGATGTTGCGCAGCGGCGAGCGTTTTCTGGATATCGGCTCCGGCTGGGGCGGCCTTTTGCTGTGGGCGGCCGAGCACTACGGCGTCGATGCCACCGGCATCACGCTGTCGAAAAACCAGCATGCCTACGTACAGCGGCTGATCGAGGCGCGCGGCTTGTCGGGCCGCGTGCGGGTCGAATTGCGCGACTACCGCGAACTGCCCGCGGATCGGCCTTTCGACAAGATTGCTTCAGTGGGGATGTTCGAACATGTGGGCAGCGCCAACATGTTGGCTTATTTCCGCAAGATCCATGAGCTTCTGGTTCCCGGCGGGCTCGTGATGAACCACGGCATCACGGCAAGCCGGCTCGACTATCGGCGGTTTGGCGCTGGCATGGGCGATTTCATCGAGAAGTACATCTTCCCAGGCGGCGAACTGCTGCATGTGACGCAGATTCTGCGCGAGACCGCCGCTGCCGGCCTGGAAATGGTCGACACCGAGAATTTGCGGCCGCACTATGCCCGTACCCTCTGGGCCTGGTCGGACGCGCTGGAGGCGCAATTGGACCCGGCACGAGAAGTGTTGTCCCGGGCCAGTGGCGGCGCGGCGCGTGCCGAGCGCGTGCTGGCTGCTTATCGGCTCTATCTTTCAGGTTCTGCGATGAGTTTTGAGCGCGGCTGGATCGCGCTGCACCAGATGCTTGCGATCAAACCCGACGGTGCGATGAGCAGCGGCACGATGCGTGGCGCACAATCGGAATACCCTTTCACGCGGGACTTCATCTACAAAGGAAACTGACATGCTGTATCGCTTTAAGTCGCAAGCCACTGCCGATGTCGTGATGCTTGAGGCCAATGCACGCCAATTGCTGGACATTATCGGCAAAGAAGCCGGGGCGCAGGGCATTATCGTGGTCGATCAGATTCCGGCGGCGATCGAGGCAATCAAGGCTGCCATCGAGCGTGAATCCAAGCAGGGCCAGCGCGTTCGTGATGCTTTGGCGGATCATGAGGCATCCGCTGACGACCCTGAACTCCAGCAGATCGGCCTGTATCAGCGCGCTTCGCCGTTGCTGCACATGCTCAGGCGAGCGCATGCCGAGGGCAAGGACGTCGTCTGGGGGGTGTAGGTTTCGCGCGTTGCGCTTGCTTGGCGTAAGTCCTGTCTACCTGTCTACATTAGTCAGCGTAAACGCCGGCTGCCTTCACGATCGGCCTGAAACGCTCGACTTCAGCCTGTACGAATTTTTTGTGCTCGGCCGGTTCGACTCGCTTGTCGTTGACCACTACCGCGCCCAAGGCTTCTTCTCTCTTGAGAAACTCCGGATCTTTCAGCGCGGCCTTGAGCGCCGTGTTGAGCGTCTTGAGTATCGGCTCCGGCGTACCCTTGGGGGCATATAGGCCGTGCCAGATGGTGACCTGGAAGTTCTTGAGGCCTGACTCGTCGAGCGTTGGGATGTCCTTGAGTACGGATGGAGTCAGCCGCTTGAGTGTGGTCACTGCATAGGGTTTGACTTTTTTCGCCTCGATCTGGCTGGTGGTGTTGGTGGTTTGATCGCACAACAGGTCGATCTGGCCGCCGATCAGATCGGCGATCGCCGGCGCGGTGCCCTTGTAGGGCACGGTGGTCATTTCGGTCTTGAGTTCGTTTTGGAACAGCAGGCCGCACAGGTGCGAAGCCGATCCGATGCCGGCGTTGCCGAGGTTTGCCTTGCCGGGGTTGTGGGTGATCCAGTCGCGCAGCTCACGGAAATTGGTGGCGGCCAGTTGGGGCTTGCCGATCAGCGTCATCGGTACGTCGTTGATCATGCCGAGGTACTCGAAGTCGGCATAGTTGTACGTCAGTTTCTGGTAGAGCACGGGTGTGGTGGCCATGCTGACATGGGTCAGCAGCAAGGTATACCCGTCGTTCTTGGCATGGGCTGCCTTGGCGATACCAATGGTGCTGCCGCCGCCGCCGATGTTGTCTATCACGATACTCGCGCCGCCCAAGGGCTTGCGCAGTGCCTCGGCGAAGTCGCGCGCAACATGGTCGGTCGGCCCGCCGGCTGCAAATGGCACCACGATGGTGATGGGTTTGTTGCCTGGAAAATCCTGGGCATGAACGCCGATGACAGCAGTTATCGCAGCCAGAACAAGGAGTTTTTTCATATCGGCTCCAAAAAAAACTGGTGGGCGATTCTATCGGCCGGCGGTGCAGGTTCGTATCATCAAAGTCAAGGTTTGTTGTTTGATGGGCCTATAAGGTTCCTGATTTCGGCGCGGGGACTTGTTCAGCGTTGCCTTAGCTCAAAGCGTGATGGTATTTAATTGCTCAGGGGTTTCCCGAACCCGTATGCTGCAATGGTTCATTCGCGGCCTGCGGGCCAGCGGCAAGGCGGTACGGGCTCACGAAGGAGATTTATGAGTGTTCGCAACCTGGAACATCTTTTTCGTCCGCGTTCAGTCGCGGTCATTGGTGCTTCCGATCGGCCTTTGAGCATCGGCTCACTGCTGATCCGCAACCTGCGCGAGGCGGGATTCGAAGGGCCGATCTGGCCTGTCAATCGCCGTCACGCGACCGTGGCCGGAACGCAGGCTTGGCGAAGTGTCTCTGAATTGCCGCAAACGCCCGAGCTTGCGGTGATCTGCACGCCGCCCAAGACGGTGCCGGGCATCATCGCCGAGCTGGGCGAGCGTGGTACGCGCGCGGCGATCGTGATCACGGCCGGGCTTGGTGAGCGCTCGCGTCCTGGTGCGCGGACTTACGCGCAAAAAATGCTTGATGCGGCGCGGCCGCATTTGCTGCGAATCCTGGGACCTAATTGCGTTGGGCTGCTGGTGCCCGGCATCCGTTTGAACGCGAGCTTTGCTCACACGGCGGCACTGCCCGGTTCGCTGGCCTTCGTTTCGCAGTCGGGGGCGCTGGCTACGGCGCTGCTGGACTGGGCCAATTCGCGCGGCATCGGCTTTTCACATTTCATCTCGCTGGGCAATTGCGCCGATATCGATTTCGGCGACATGCTCGACTACCTGGCCAGTGATAGCGGCACGCGCGCGATCCTGATGTACGTTGAGTCGATCCGCGAGGCGCGCAAGTTCATGTCGGCCGCGCGCGCGGCCGCGCGCAACAAGCCGGTGATCGTGGTCAAGGCCGGCCGCGCGCCCGAGGGCGCGAAGGCCGCCGCCTCGCATACCGGCGCGCTGGCTGGGTCGGATGCGGTGTTCGACGCAGCGATCCGCCGTGCCGGCATGCTGCGCGTGAATACGCTCTCGGACCTGTTCGATGCGGCCGAGACGCTGGCGCGCGCGCGCGACCTGCGCGGACAGCGTATTGCCATCCTCACCAATGGCGGTGGCGCCGGCGTGCTTGCGGCCGATGCGCTTTCGCGCGGGCATGGCCAACTCGCGACGCTGAGCGAGCAGACGCTCGCGATGCTCGACCAGAAGCTGCCTGCGACCTGGTCGCGCGGCAATCCGGTGGACATCATCGGCGATGCGCCGGTGCAGCGCTACCTTGACTCTTTCGACGTGCTCCAGCGTGCGAGCGAAGTGGATGCGGTGCTGTTCATACACGCGCCTACCGCGGTCGTGCCCAGCGACCAGATTGCGCAAGCGTTGGTGCCGGTACTGCGCCAGGCTCACAAGCCAGTGCTCACTTGTTGGATTGGCGGAGGCGCGGTGGCGCAGGCGCGTCACTTGTGCGAGGAAGCTGGTATTCCGACTTACGTCACGCCCGAGCGCGCGGTGGACGCTTTCCTGCATATGGTCGAGTACCGGCATAACCAGCAGGCCTTGATGGAAGTGCCCGGCGCAGCCGATGAATTCGTGCCCGATGGCAAACAGGCGCGCGCCATCATCCATAAGGCGCTGCGCGAGGGCCGGAGCATGCTCAATGAGTTCGAGGCCAAGGCGCTACTCGGTGCTTACGGCATCCCGGTCGTCGAGACGCGCGTGGTCACAGATGCGGCGCACGCGGCCGAGCAGGCCGAGGCGGTCGGCTTTCCGGTGGTGCTCAAGATCCTCTCGCCTGACATCTCGCACAAGTCAGACGTTGGCGGGGTGGCGCTGAGCCTGGGCGATACGCAGGCGGTGCGCGAGGCGGCCGAGGCGATGTTGCGGCGCGTGCGCGAGTTGCGCCCGGATGCGCGCATCGCCGGCTTTACGGTGCAATCGATGATTCGCCGTCCGCGCGCGCACGAACTCATCATCGGCATGGCCGTCGATCCGATCATGGGCCCCGTGCTGTTGTTCGGCCAGGGCGGCACCGCGGTGGAGGTGATCCAGGACCGCGAGATGGGCCTGCCGCCGTTGAATCGGGCGCTGGCGCGGCAGATGGTCGCGCGCACGCGCGTGGCGCGTCTGCTGGCCGGCTATCGCGACCGCGCGCCGATAGACCATGAGGCGCTGTATGCCGCAATGACGCGCGTGTCGCAACTCATATGCGATTTGCCGGAGGTGGTCGAACTCGACATCAACCCGCTGCTGGCCGACGAAGATGGCGTGATCGCACTTGATGCGCGTGTCGTGGTCGAGCGCGCCAAGCTCCACGGCACGCGGCGGCTGGCGATCCGGCCTTATCCGTCGGCGCTGGAACAGCATCTTTTCTTTGACGGCGAGCCGATGCTGCTCAGGCCGATCCGTCCTGAAGACGCCGATTGCCTGCGCGAATTCTTTTCCCAGTGCGAACCGCGCGATATGCGGCTGCGCTTCTTCATGGTGCGGCGCGAGGTGCCGCATTCAGAATTGGCGCGTTACACGCAAATCGACTATGACCGCGAGATGACTTTCGTGGCGATGGGCCGTGACGCTGCCGGCGCGCCGCACATGTTCGGCGAGGTGCGCGCAGTGTGCGATCCTGACAATCTGTGCGCCGAATTCGCCGTTCAGGTGCGTTCGGACGAGCAGAAAAAAGGGCTCGGGCACTTGCTGATGACCCGCATGATCGATTATTTGCACAGCCGCGGCACGCAAACGCTGGTTGGCGAATGCCTGCCTGAAAACGGGGGCATGAGGCGTCTGGCGCACAACCTGGGCATGCAGCTAGGGCGCGCGCCGGAGGGGCCGGCGATACTCATGCGCATGGATCTGCGCGCTCCGCTTGCATCCAATCGAAGCGACGCTGAAAAAACCGATCCGGGCGCGGAAACTTGTCCAGATTGATTCAGCGTCGTCTTGGGCCTTGGAAGTGTCCCGGATTCAGCTGAGTCTTTTCACCAGTACTTGACTCTTGCGATCCCGGTTGTATTTCTTCTTGCGTGATTCTGGCAGCCAGTCAGGCTCGACCTGCTGAAAACCGCGCTTGATGAACCAGTGCATGGTGCGTGTGGTCAGCACGAAGATGCTTTCCAGTCCCATGGCTTTGGCGCGCTGTTCGATGCGCTTGAGGATGCGTTCGCCATCGCCTTGCGATTGCGCGTTGGGCGAGACGGTGAGCGCGGCCATTTCGGCGGTGCCCATCTCGGGGTAGGGATACAGGGCGGCGCAGCCGAAAATCACGCCATCGTGTTCGATCACCGTGTACAGGCCGATGTCGCGCTCGATCTCGGTGCGGCTGCGCTTGACCAGCGTGCCGTCGCGTTCGAAGGGCTCGATCAGTTGCAGGATGCCGCCGATGTCGTCGGCCGTCGCTTCGCGCAGGCTTTCGAGCTTTTCGTCCACCACCATGGTGCCGATGCCGTCGTGCACGTACACCTCCAGCAGCAGCGATCCATCGATGGAAAAAGGGATGATGTGGTTGCGCTCGACACCGTGCTCGCACGCTTTTACGCAGTGTTGCAGGTAGAAGGCGGTGTCCGAAGGCTGCTGCGGCGGCGTCAGTGCGGCCAGCAGCTTGCGCGCGGCATTCAGGGGTAGCTCGGTATCGATCGGGTTGTCTTCTCCCGCGGGGCGGCTGGGATCTTGGGGGATACCGGGAATTTCGGTGATGAAGATGAGCTTGTCGGCCTGGATCGAAATGGCCACGCTGGTGGCGACTTCTTCCATCGAAAGGTTAAAGGCTTCTCCGGTAGGAGAAAAACCGATCGGCGACATCAACACCATGGCGCCATAGTCGAGGACGTGGCGAATGCCCCGGGCGTCGACCTTGCGGACCAGTCCGGTATGTTTGAAATCCACGCCATCGACCACGCCCACGGGCCGCGCGGTGATGAAATTGCCTGAAATCATCCGCACCGTGGAGCCGGCCATTGGCGTATTGGGCAGGCCCTGGCTGAAGGCGGCTTCGATTTCATAGCGCAACTGGCCCGCGGCTTCCTGCGCGCAGTCGAGCGCCACCGCGTCGGTGATGCGCATGCCGTGCGAGTAGCGGGCCGTGTGTCCCTTGGCCGCGAGTTGTTCGTTGATCTGTGGGCGAAAGCCGTGTACGAGAACCACCTTCACGCCCATGCTCTGGATCAGCGCCAAATCTTGCACGATGTTTTGCAGCTTACCGGCGGCAACCGCTTCGCCGGCCATTGCCACAACGAAGGTCTTGCCGCGGTGCATATGGATGTACGGAGCCACGGAACGGAACCAGGGCACGAAGGTGAAGTTGAAGACGGTAGACATGTGGCGCAGCGGGCGGAGGAGGGTGTGAGGCGGAAAAGATGGCGCGATTGTCGTTCAACTGCTGTTTCAAGGTTCAACTGCCGCTTCCAGGTTCAGCTGCTATCGGCCTCGCTTTTGCATGGGAAATCATCCGGTCTTTCGGTCTCTGGCACACTGCAAAGTTCACGCAAAATACACGATTTCACCGTATGGCTTCCGAATACGCTTTTTCTCCTGCGCCGATCGTGTCGATCCCGGTACTCGGACATGCGCTGCGCTTTCCGGTGCACCGCATCTATTGTGTCGGTCGCAATTACGAGGAACACGCCAAGGAAATGGGCTTCACCGGCCGCGAGCCGCCGTTTTTCTTCCTCAAGCCTGCCGACGCAGTGGTGGCGGTTGACGCCACCGAAACCGGTTCCCTGCCTTATCCCTCGCTGACGAAAAACTTTCATCACGAAATCGAACTGGTGATTGCCATCGGTTTGGGTGGGAAAAACATTGCCGCGGCCAATGCCGGCAGGCACATCTACGGATACGCGGTCGGCATGGACATGACCCGCCGCGATCTCCAGAGCGACATGAGAAAACTAGGCCAGCCCTGGAGCATCAGCAAAGCCTTCGATCATTCAGCGCCCATCGGGCCGATCGTTCCCAAGGAGCAGGCCGGGGACATGGCCCATGCCGCAATCGCGCTGCAAGTCAACGGTGCCGAGCGCCAGCGCAGCAACGTCTCCAGGCTGATCTGGAACATTGGCGAAATTATTGAGCACCTCTCGAACGCCTGGGAGCTTCAGCCCGGTGACCTGATCTTCACCGGCACACCCGAAGGCGTCTCTGCCGTGGTGCCGGGAGACCTACTCAGCGGTGAGATCACTGGACTGCCGCCGCTGCGCCTCAAGGTGGTGTGACTGCGCACATGCTGGATCTGCTCATCAAACACTGCAGGAACTGCGGCAGCGCCGTAACGTACCGGGTTCCCGACGACGGCGACACACGCAAGCGCGCAGTCTGCCCTGCATGCGGCACCATCCACTACCAGAATCCGGTCAACGTGGTCGGCACGGTTCCCGTGTTCGGTGATCGGGTGTTGTTGTGCAAACGCAACATCGAACCGCGATGGGGGAAGTGGACACTGCCGGCCGGCTTCATGGAATTGCATGAAACAGTGGCTCAGGGAGCAGCGCGCGAAACCGACGAAGAAGCCGGTGCTGAGTACGAACTGGGTGGATTGTTCGCGATGATGAGCGTCGTGCCCGTGGGGCAGATCCATATCTTCTATCACGCACGGCTGCTTAGCGAGCGTTTCATGCCAGGTCACGAAACGCTCGAAGCCCGGCTGTTTACCGAAGCCGAGATTCCATGGGGGGATATAGCCTTTCGCACCGTACGGGAAGCCTTGCGTCTCTATTTCGAAGACCGCCGAGACGGTACGCTTGGCCGTGTTCATACGCTGGACATCGTCTGAAAGAGAGCGATCCATGCAAAAAACCGAAATCACTGCTCCGTTGCGCCGCATCGCGTTGCGTAGTTTTTTTCTGGCTGGCGCTGCCGCTGTGTTGGCGGCTTGCGGCTCTTCCGCTTCACGCGTGGGGAAAAGCAAAGCTCAGCCCAAGCCAAAGCCAACCCCCGCCCCGGCCTCCACCCCCGCTACGTCCAAGGGAATTGGTTTAATCCGTCCCGCGCGTGGGTCCATCATTGCGCGCTTTGACGGCAATCGCAACAAAGGCATCGACATTGCGGGAAGGGCGGGCGACCCCATCTTGGCCGCTGCTGATGGCCGGGTGGTTTATGCAGGCAGTGATTTGCGGGGCTATGGCGGGCTCGTGATCGTCAAGCACAACAGCACCTTCATTTCGGCGTATGCGCACAACCAGGCCATCCTCGTGCGCGAGAAGGAAGTCGTGCGCCAGGGGCAGGTGATCGCCCAGATGGGCGATACCGGCACCGACCGGGTCAAGCTGCATTTCGAGTTGCGCAAAGAAGGCAACGCTGTCGATCCCGAGCCCTACTTTCAGAGATGACACCGCCGACCTGGCAGGGCTGATCCAGCCGCGTAGCCCAAGCCTTGGGACACAAGATCAGCGGGGCGGCAGATAGCGGATCGGATCGACCGGTTTGCCCTGCCGCCGGATTTCGAAGTGCAGCTTGACGCGGTCCGTGTCGCTGCTGCCGATCTCGGCGATTTTCTGGCCCTTTTGAACGGACTGATCTTCCTTCACCAACAAGGTGCGGTTATGCGCATAGGCGGTGAGGTAGGTGTTGTTGTGTTTCAGGATGATCAGGTTGCCGTAACCGCGCAGGCCGGCTCCAGCGTAGACCACCCGGCCGTCGGCCGCCGCCAGCACCGCGTCACCGAGCTTGCCTGCGATGTCGATGCCTTTGTTCTTGGTTTCATCAAATCCTGTGAGCACTTGCCCTTGTACCGGCCAGATCCAGCTCATGTCGTCGTCACCGGATACCTTTGCAGGCAGCGAAGCCTGCGTGCTTGCCGCAGCTGAAGCCGTGGTCGACGGATTCAGGGCCGCCGCCGCGGTAGCGGCAGTAGTCGCAGCAGAAGCTGCGGTAGTGGCTGGCTCAGCCGGCGTCGACGTGCTGGAAGATGCGGAGGGCGCCGGGCAGGGGCAAGCATTCGCTGACGCCGATCCCGGCAGCGGAGGAATCACCCGCAGCACCTGACCGACTTCGATGATGTCGGGGTTCTTGAGGTTATTCCAGCGTGCGATATCGCGCCAGTTCTGCCCGACTTCCAAGCCGATGCGCATGATCGTGTCACCTGGACGCACCGCGTAGTAGCCTGGCTTGCCAAGATTCTCGGCACCCGGCAGCGGCTTGCCCACTGTATCGGTGGCGGCGGAATCGGTCGCTGCGCCGCTCATGGTGCCGCGATCTTCGATTGGTGCCAGTTCACCCGTACCACAACTCACGAGCGCAAGCGCCAGTACCGCCACTGCCCCCACGAGCCCAATTCGACGGCCAAAAAAGTGCATGCAATCTCCTTTAGGCAATCCCTGATTTTAGAGGGACAAAGTGAACCGCTTCAAGAACAGATTGACGTAAGCCGGTGATAGTTTTATCAAGAACGACTAATTTTTGCTTGTTACCCACGGACGAAATCGGCGCAACGATGCGTCCGCCGACGGCCAATTGCTCGATCCACTCGGGTGGTATGGCCTGTCCGCCCGCAGCGGAAATGATGCCGGCATAGGGCGCCCCCTTGGCGTAGCCGGCCATGCCGTCGCCCACCAGCAGATGCACTGTTGCAAACCGGAAAGGCCGCAAGTTTGCGCGCGCTCGCTCGCTGAGGTCGCGCAGGCGCTCGATGCTGTAAACCTCGGCGGCCACATGGCTGAGCACCGCAGCCTGGTATCCGCAGCCAGTTCCGATGTCCAGCACGCGACCCAGGCGCGCCTGCGGCTGGCCCGCCAGCGCCGACGCCTCAAGCAAAAGCTCAATCATGCGCGCCACCACATTCGGCTTGGAAATGGTCTGGCCCAAGCCGATCGGCAGGCTGGTGTCCTCGTAAGCCTGATTGGCCAGCGCACTGTCAATGAAGCAGTGGCGCTCGACCGCTCTCATCGCGCGCAGCACGCGTGCGTCGGCGATACCTTGTGCCGCGAGCTTTTCGACCATGCGCGCGCGCGCGGTCTCGAAGGTCGTGGGCGCGCTGACGGCCGGTAATTGGAAAGCGTTCGATCCTGCAGGGTCGCGATGGCGCGCCGTCGCTGTCGGTGCGCCAGTGGGCAGCCGGGCGGGAAATTCAGGACGTTGCGTTGCCATGGGTGTCAGTTCTTGAGCGGCGTGCTCAGTCGCTCGACGGTTTCATGCCAATGACCCAGCCGCGCATGGTCGGTCAGATCGATTTGCAGGGGCGTCAAAGTCACGTGGCCGGCGGCAGCGGCGTGGAAGTCGGTTCCTTCGCTGCTGTCTTTGGCTCCGCCTGCGCCTGCGATCCAGTACATCGTGTCGCCGCGCGGACTGTCCTGGGTGATGACCTTTTCAGCCGCGTGCCGGCGCCCGAGCCGGCAGACCTTGATCGGTTTGAGTTCGTCGGATGGGCGGTTCGGCACGTTCACATTCAGGAGCCACGGCTCACCCACGTGCATGCGCTCGCGCATGATTTGCTCGACCAGCCGGCGTGCCACCTGGGCAGCGGCATCCACATGTGCCCAGCCCTTCTGGATCTGCGAAAACGCGATAGCCGGAATTCCGAACAGGTAGGCTTCCATCGCGGCGCCCACGGTGCCTGAGTAGATCGTGTCATCTCCCATGTTGGCTCCGTTGTTGATGCCCGAAACAACCAGATCGGGCCGATAGTCCAGCAACCCCTTGAGCGCGATGTGCACGCAGTCCGCCGGCGTGCCCGTCACGTAGCGAAAGCCATTGGGCGCCCGATGCACGTACAGCGGCGCGGCCAGTGTGAGCGCATTGGACTTGGCGCTGTTGTTGTATTCGGGCGCAACCACTTCCACCTCGGCCAGATCCTTCAGGGCCGCATGCAGTGCGATGATGCCCGGCGCTTGGTAGCCGTCGTCATTGGAAATAAGAATTTTCATAGCATCGATGAATGTGTGATTCTAGGGAACCTCTTTCAGAGGGTCACCCCGTGGTATCCAGGCTGCCACAATCACAGCACAAAGACTAGCCGTATCATGGCTAAGGTCAAACATGAAGGAGTTTCGAGAATGCATGCATGGTTATGTGAAAACCCGATTGGTGTTCAGGCGCTGAATTGGACCGAACTGCCGACGCCCCAACCGGGACCGGGTGAAGTGCTGGTCGAAATCAAGGCGGCAAGCCTGAACTTCCCCGATCTTCTGATTGTTGAGAACAAATACCAGTTCAAACCCCCCCTGCCTTTCGTGCCCGGTTCGGAATACGCCGGCGTGGTGTGCGCCGTGGGCGAAGGCGTCACTGAACTCGCGGTTGGGCAGAACGTGGCGTGCCTGACGGGCACCGGCGGTTTCGCCACCCATATCCTGGCGCCGGCAGCCAAGTGCATTCCGTTGCCTTCCGGCTTCAGCTATGTCGATGCGGCGGCTTTCATCATGACGTACGGCACTTCCTGGCATGCGCTGATAGATCGTGGGCAGCTCAAGGCGGGTGAAACAGTGCTCGTCCTGGGTGCTGCCGGCGGCGTCGGCACGGCTGCGATCCAGATTGCCAAGGCAGCCGGAGCCAAGGTGGTCGCGGCTGCCTCGACCGATGAGAAATGCGCGCTGTGCCAGTCCATTGGCGCCGATGCAACGATCAACTACAGCGTGCACACGCTGCCAACCGCCTTTCGCGACGCAATCGGCAAAGCGACCGGCGGCAAAGGCCCTGATCTGATTTACGACCCGGTCGGCGGCGATTTCGCCGAGCCGGCATTCCGCTCGATTGCCTGGCGCGGACGCTATCTGGTCATCGGATTCGCGGCAGGTGGCATTCCTTCGCTGCCGCTGAATTTGTCGCTGCTCAAAGGCGCCTCGCTCGTCGGTGTGTTCTGGGGCGAATATGCCCGGCGCGAACCCGACTCCAACACGCAAATGATGAACGAATTGACCCAGTGGTACGCGCAAGGCCGGGTCAAGCCGGTGATCGACCGGACCATGCCCATGAGCGAATTGAAAGCGGCCTATGCACACATGGGTTCACGAGGCGTCATGGGGAAACTGGTGCTTGTGAACGACGCTGCGGTGTGATCTTTCCCTGTGGCCGTCGTGCCGATGGTTCAAAATCAGCCTCATGCTCGTGCATCTTGTCGTGATCGCCTGGCTTTATGTTGCCCTGATGATGGCAGTGGCCGAGGCCACCCATGCCGCGGGCACCGTGCTGGGTGCAATCATCACCTTCGTGATGTACGGCCTTGCGCCGGTTGCTTTGGTGATGTATCTGTTCGCGACCCCCGCGCGGCGCCATGCGCGCAGGGCGCGCGAGGCCGCCGAACGCGAGGCGGCCATCCGGTGCGGCACGCCACAGCAAGCTTCAGACCAGCCAGACGAGGGCAGCAAAACGTCCGCTGACGCCGTCGCGGCGGTAAGAAAAGAATCTTGAGGGATTGCTGACAGTGCACCAGGCATCGGTGCCGTCGTTGCCGAACACCCGGACGACACCGAGCGCACCCAGTTGCCGCCGGGCCAGGCCGGGCAAATCGGCCAGCCACTTGCCGGACGCGGCGGCCGGCTGAAAATGCCGCTCCGCTGCCGTGTCAATGGCGGTGAAAGCCTCCCGCACGTCGTGGCCTACTTCAAAGACGCGCGGCCCGATGCAGGGGCCGAGCCAAGCCATGATCTCCGCGTTCCCCGAGGGGGCGCCAGACCGGCATGCCGCCACGGTCTGCTGTAGTACCCCGGCCGCAAGGCCTCGCCAGCCCGCATGGACCGCTGCCACGCACGTGCCCCGCATATCGGTCAGGAGCACGGGCAGGCAATCGGCCACCATGACGGTGCAGGCTACGCCGGGGATACGGGCGAGGCTGGCGTCGGCACATTCACCGTCGGGTGTCGATGCATCCAGTTCGACATGCCGTGTACCGTGCACCTGCTGCAGAAATACGGGCCGCGCTCCAACCTCCCTGCGCAGGCGCGCACGGTTGGCTGCAACCGCAGCGGCCTCATCGCCGACGTGATCGCCGAGATTCAGGTGCGCGAATGGTCCCACGGAAACGCCGCCAGCGCGCGTGGTGCACAAGGCGCGCACGCATGCGGGTGCGGGCCAGTTGGGAAGGATCCAGTCAACTGTTGTTTCCAGGCTCAATCTCCCGGAATCAAAGGAACAGCGGGTAGCGCCTCACCCAAAAGGTGAACGCGATCGAAGCCCGAAATGTCAATCGCCATGCGGCCTTATGAAGGCAAATGAGCGCTCAACTGCCGTTTCAAGGTTGAAGAGAAGGTCAACATGTAAAAAACCCCGCAGTTGCGGGGTTTTTTTGTAATATGAGAAATCGCTGTTCAGACTTCAAAATCGGAAAGCGGTTTGCCTGCTGCAAGCGCCTCGATAATCCAACGCGGCTTGCGGCCACGGCCGCCAGACCAGGTTTCGCCTGTCGGGCTGCGGTATTTGATGACGCTTTTGCTTGGTCCTGCCGAGCCTTTGCGGCCACGGGGACTAAGTTTCAGATCGGTCGCCGTCAGCCCATACTCGACGATCTTCTTGCGAACCTCTTCAATCACGCCGGCACGCTCCTGGTTACGCAACTCATCGGCCTGTTTGCGTAATGCCGCAATTTGCTGATCGTGCTGTTGGATCTGCAAAGTGATGTCGGCAAGTGTGGTCATTTCTATGTCCTCGCAACAAAATAAACTCGATTCTAATTGAAACGAATATGCTTTGCAAGAAAACCCGCAAAAAAAAAGCGCAGATCAATGATCTGCGCCTTTGCTTCGTTGTTTGGGGTGGCTGATGGGACTCGAACCCACGACGACAGGAATCACAATCCTGGACTCTACCAACTGAGCTACAGCCACCGAAGAAGTAGAGATTTTAACGTGAAAAATGGTGTTTGATGCGCCTAGCGAGCCAAACTGAGCAAATCTTGTGTCGGCTTCGGTACCAGGATTTGTGCCTTGTAGCGATCCTTGAGCAGTTGGTAGTAAGCCGTCTGCTCAGCCAACCCGACGGCCTGGGCAAAGTCCTGGCTTTCCTTGAGGGCGGCGTCGGCAGCGGGCGCTTCGCGGGGGATTGATTTGTTGGCGCGCACGACCGCGTAGCCTTGCAGGCCCAGGTCCACGCCCGTCCATCCCGGCAGTTTGGCGCCGTTGATTCGCAATGCAGCCTCTACCACAGTGAGCGGTTGCGACTGTGGAGCCTGGCGCGATACCACGATTGGCTTGCCGATGGCGGCATCCTGGCCATCAGCCTGCCAGGCCGCCAGCTTGGCTTGGCCGTCCTTGCGAGCCAGTTCAGCCGCCTGCTCAGCCACGAGCAGAGTGCGCACTTTATCTTTGACTTCCTCGAACGGGATCGTGCGCGCCGGCGAGTATCGCGTCACCCGGCCAGCGGCAAGCTGATTGGGGCCAATCTCGATCGCCTCGGTGTTGTGCTTGCGCTCGAGCGCATCGGGTGCGTATAGCGCGCTGAGGAAATTACGGTTGGCCAGCACGCCGCTCGCGTCGGATGCCGGTGCGCGGCCGACGCCGGTCGCAATCTGAATCGGCAAATTGAGTTTGGCGGCCACCGGCTTCAGGCTGTCGGGCTGCTGATAAACGATATCGCTGAGTACTTCGGCCGTTTTGGCGAACACCTGCTGTGCCTGTTGTGCGCGAAGTTCGGCTTCGATTTGCGGGCGCACTTTTTCGTAAGGCGGCACCACTGCCGGCCTGATGTCGTTGAGCCGGATGATGTGATAACCGTACTCGGTTTCGATCACATCGCTGATATCGCCTTTGTTGAGCGCAAACAACGCATCGTCGAAAGGCTTGACCATGGCTCCACGCGCCACGTAATCCAGATCGCCGCCTTTTGAAGCCGATCCGGGATCCTGCGAGTTCTGGCGCGCAATCTCGGCAAAGTGGTCGGGTGATTTACGCACTTGCGCAAGCAGCTCCTGCGCCTTGGCCTTGGCTTTTTCCCGCTCGGCCGCCGACATTTGCGCTGGCGCAGAAATCAGGATGTGACTGCCCCGGCGTTCTTCTTTACTACCATAGTGTGAACTATTTTGCTCGTAATAGCTTTTTAAATCAGCCTCATTGACTACAACGGCCTTTTTGGCCGCATCAAGATCGAGGACGACATACTCGATGTCTACCTGCTCCGGCGCCTGGAATTGCGCGGAATGCGTCTTGTAATGCGCCTGGATATCGGCATCGCTGACGTTGACCTTGGATGTGAACTGGGCCGGCTCGAAAAGCGCAACCTGTATCTCGCGGCTCTCGTAAAACGGCCCCAGTACCGCGTCGGTCTGGGTTCGGCTGGAGAAAGCGCTTTCCGCCACGCCCGCAAGCACCTGCTGCGTGGCCAATTGACTGCGTACGGAAGCCTGGTACTGCTCGGGTGTGCGGTTGGTGATGCGCATGAACAGTTCGCGGTTGAACTTGCCGTCCGGGCCCCGGAACGACGCCAGTGCGGGGTCTTCGGCAAACAGGCGCAGAAGGTGTTCGTCAGTGACCGTCATCCGGTCCTTGGCCGCCGCCGCCGCGAGCACCTGTTCGCGTACCAGGCGCTCAAGGGTGCTGTAGCGCATGGCATCGGAATCGAGCAGTGAGACGTCGATGTTGGGCATCTGCTGGCGGATGCGATCGACTTCCACGCGATGCTGCGCATCCCACTCGATGCGCGTGATGTCGCGGCCGTCGACCCGCGCAACTGCTTCGCCCTGCCGGTTGCCGTGGAAGTAGCGTTCCACCCCGAACAGCACGAAGGATGGAATGATCAGCAAGAACAAGAGCACCATCATGATCTTGTTGTACTTGCGGAAAAAATCAAACATGTGCTCTCGCTCTCTGTGGTCAGGCCGCGGACTGCAAAACAAAAAGCGAACGTCCCGTTCGCCTTCGATTACTTGCAAACGATGCTGGTCAAACGATGCCAGCCAAACGGCAGTAATTTTCGAATTTTACTTGCACCTTCTCGAAAGACCGCCTTTGCCGATTTGACCTGGCAGGGCAGTTGGCGCACACGGCAGCTATTGACCCTATTGACCGGCTGCTGCTTGGCGTCCAGCGAGCGCCTGTGCCACTTCGTGTACCAGCGCGGGGCCGCGGTAAATCAGGCCCGTGTAGATTTGCACGACATCGGCGCCCGCGGCGATTTTGGCGTGCGCGTCGGCGCCGCTGAGGATGCCGCCCACGCCGATGATCGGAAAGCCCGGCCCGAGCGCCGCGCGTAGCTGCGCGATCACGCGGTTGCTCGCTTGGCGTACGGGCGCGCCCGACAGGCCGCCGGCTTCTTGCGCATGAGGCAGTCCCGCGACGGCCTCGCGCGCGAGCGTGGTGTTGGTGGCGATGACGCCGTCCATCTGATGCCGCTGAAGTGCGGCGGCAATGACGGCCACCTGCGTTTCGTCGAGATCGGGTGCGATCTTGACGAAAACGGGCACCGTTTTGCCGTGCTTTTGCGTCAACTGCGTGCGGCGCGCGGCGATGGCCGCCAACAGGGCGTCAAGCGCGTCGTCACTTTGCAGGGAACGCAGGTTGACGGTATTGGGACTGGAGATGTTGATGGCGACGTAGTCCGCGTGCGGGTAAACGCCATCGAGACACGCGAGGTAATCGTCGGTGGCGCGCTCAATGGGTGTGGCTGCGTTCTTGCCGATGTTTAGGCCAAGCCGCATTGGCGGCTGGGCGCCGCGGGTGCGAAAGCGCGCGCGCTGCACGTTGGCGATGAAGGCGTCGAGTCCGTCGTTGTTGAAGCCCAGGCGATTGATCAACGCTTCGCGCTGCGGCAGACGGAAGATGCGCGGCTTGGGATTGCCTGGCTGCGGCCTGGGCGTGACGGTACCGACCTCGACGAAGCCGAAGCCCATCGCGGCGAAGGCATCGATGCAGCGCGCGTTTTTGTCCAGGCCGGCGGCCAGCCCGATACGGTTGGGAAAGCGCAATCCCGCCAGCGTAATTGGGTCTTCGACGCGAGGGGCACTGTAAAAACAGGTGGCCGGCGTATTCTGGGTGCGCGCGAGCAAATCGAGCGTGAGTTCGTGCGCGCGTTCGGCATCAAGGCCAAAAAGGAAAGAACGGGCCAGGCCGTAAGGCAGGATTGGCATTGGATAATTCGCTTTTCACAGATAAGCTGGAATTTTCCCTCATGACGATGTTCCCATCGAGCCAGGACGAGCTCAAAACTTTGGTCGGCCGCGCGGCGATCGACCACGTGGTGCGCGGCGAAATCGTCGGTGTGGGTACCGGCTCGACGGTCAACCAGTTCATCACGGCGCTGGCGGATATCCGCGGGGAAATCAAGGGCGCCGTGTCCAGTTCGCTCGTATCGACGGAGCGGTTGCGCGCACTGGGCATTCCGGTGTTCGACAGCAACGAGGTTGACGAGATCGCGGTTTATATCGACGGTGCCGACGAGATCGATGGCCGCGGCTGCATGATCAAGGGCGGCGGCGCGGCGCTCACGCGCGAGAAGATCGTCGCCGCGCAATCGCGGCGTTTCGTCTGTATCGCCGACGAATCCAAGCATGTCGCGACGTTGGGCGCTTTTGCGTTACCGGTGGAGGTGATTCCAATGGCGGCGCGGCGCATCATGCGCGAGTTCACGCGCTTGGGTGGCGTTGCACGGGTGCGGCACAAAGACGGCATCCCGCTGGTGACCGACAACGGCCAACACATCATTGACGTGAGCGGCTTGTCGATCACCGATCCGCTGGCGTTCGAGACCGAGGTCAATCAATGGCCGGGCGTGGTCACCGTGGGCGTGTTTGCGCGCCAGCGGGCCCACGTGTGCCTGCTTGGCACGTCTGCGGGCGTGCAGACCTTGCAGTTCGACTGACCCTAAAAACCGTAGTTGCATAAGCGCTGTTTCTCGGGGGCGTGCATGCTTCATGCGTACCCAAGCGGGCTGCTAAAACGTGTTCGATCCAGTGGTATGGGCTGTGCGGTACTTGGACATCAAGGTCTCGAAGCGCGACTACATCAAGAATAAGTGACATGACTGTTTCCCAATCCATCAAATCCCTTCTGATTGCCAACCGCTCCGAGATCGCGATCCGCGTGATGCGCGCCGCCTCGGAGATGAACATGCGCACCGTGGCGATCTATTCGCGCGAGGACCGTCTGGCGCTGCACCGCTTCAAGGCTGACGAGAGCTATCTCGTCGGCGAGGACAAGAAGCCGCTGCAAGCCTATCTGGACATCGACGATATCCTGCGCATCGCCCGCGCCGCCAAGGTCGATGCCATTCACCCCGGCTATGGCTTTCTCTCTGAGAACCCCGCTTTCGCCGAGGCCGTGATCGCCGCCGGCATCGAATGGGTGGGGCCATCGCCCGAGGTGATGCGCACCTTGGGCAATAAAGTCGCCGCGCGCAATGCCGCCGTGGCCGCCGGCGTGCCCGTGATGCCAGCCACGCCCCCGCTGCCGCTGGACCTCGACGAATGCAGGAAGCTGGCCGCCGGCATCGGCTACCCCGTCATGCTCAAAGCCAGTTGGGGCGGCGGCGGCCGTGGCATGCGCGTGATCCACGGCGAGGCTGAACTGCCCGATGCGCTGGCCGCCGCCCGGCGCGAGGCGCTGGCCGCTTTCGGCAACGACGAGGTCTACTTCGAGAAGCTGGTGCAGCGCGCCCGCCACGTCGAGGTGCAGATTCTCGGCGACCGCCACGGCAACGTGGTGCATCTGTTCGAGCGCGACTGCACCGTGCAGCGCCGCAACCAGAAAGTCGTGGAGCGCGCCCCCGCGCCTTACCTCGACGCTGCCCAGCGCCAGACCCTGTGCGATAGCGCCATCCGCCTGATGAAGGCGGTGAACTACACCCATGCGGGCACCGTGGAGTACCTGATGGACGCCGACAGCGGCCAGTTCTACTTCATCGAAGTCAACCCACGCATCCAGGTCGAGCACACCGTTACCGAACTCATCACCGGCGTGGACATCGTCAAAGCCCAGTTGCGCATTAGCGAGGGCGGGCGTATCGGGTTGACTGAAGACACGGCAGATGGCCATGCGAGCGGCGTGCCGGCGCAGGGGGATATCCGTCTCAACGGTACCGCGCTGCAATGCCGCATTACCACCGAAGACCCCGAGAACGGCTTCCTGCCCGACTATGGGCGCCTGTCGGCTTATCGCAGCGCGGCCGGCTTCGGCATTCGGCTGGATGCCGGCACGGCCTACGGCGGCGCCGTCATCACGCCGTATTACGACTCGCTGCTGGTCAAAGTCACGGCCTGGGCGCCCACGGCCAGGGAGTCGGTGCAGCGCATGGACCGCGCGCTGCGCGAATTCCGCATCCGTGGCGTGGCTTCGAATCTCCAGTTCCTGGAGAACGTGATCAACCACCCGGACTTCGCCGCCGGCAGCGTGACCACGCGCTTCATCGACACCACGCCCGAGTTGCTGGAGTTCGCCAAGCGGCGCGACCGTGGCAGCAAGCTGCTGGGCTTCATGGCCGAGGTCACGGTCAATGGCAACCCCGAAATGGCCGGACGGAAGATGCCCGAGTTGCCATTTCCGAAGCCGGTGCTACCAAAGGTGGATGCCCAGATCGCACCGCCGAAAGGCACACGCGATTTGCTGCAGGAGTTGGGAGCGAAGAAATTCAGTGAATGGATGCTGGAGCAAAAGCGCGCCCTGATCACCGACACCACGCTGCGCGACGCGCACCAGTCGCTGTTTGCCACGCGCATGCGCACGGCCGACATGCTGCCGATCGCGCCGTTCTATGCGCGACACCTCTCGCAGTTGTTCGCGCTCGAATGCTGGGGCGGCGCTACCTTCGACGTAGCGATGCGTTTCCTCAAGGAAGACCCCTGGCAGCGCTTGGCGCAGCTGCGCGAGCGCGTGCCCAACATTCTGTTTCAGATGCTGCTGCGCGGCGCCAACGGCGTTGGCTACACCAGTTATGCCGACAACGTGGTGCGTTTTTTCGTCCAGCAGGCGGCGGCGGCCGGCATCGACCTGTTCCGCGTGTTCGACGCGCTCAATTGGGTGCGCAACATGCGCGTGTCGATCGACGCTGTGCTGGAGTCGGGCGCGCTGTGCGAAGGCGCGATCTGCTACACGGGCGATCTGTTTGATCCGGCTCGCGGCAAGTACGACCTGAAGTATTACGTCGGCATCGCCAAGGAATTGCAGCAGGCCGGTGTTCACATCCTGGCGATCAAGGACATGGCGGGCATCTGCCGCCCGCGCGCCGCCGCCGCGCTGGTCAAGGCGCTGAAGGAGGAAACCGGCTTGCCGGTGCATTTCCACACCCACGACACCAGTGGCATTGCCGCCGCCTCGGTGCTGGCGGCGGTGGAAGCGGGCTGCGACGCGGTGGATGGCGCACTGGATGCCATGAGCGGCCTGACCTCGCAGCCCAACCTGTCGGCCATCGCCGCCGCGCTGGCGCATGGCGAGCGCGATCCTGGCCTGTCGCAGCAGGCGCTGCATCAGGCATCCACTTACTTCGAGGGTGTGCGGCGCTTCTATGCCCCGTTCGAGAGCGATATCCGCGCCGGCACCGCCGACGTCTACCGTCACGAGATGCCTGGCGGCCAGTACACCAACCTGCGCGAGCAGGCGCGCGCCCTGGGGCTGGAGCACCGCTGGAGCGAGGTGTCGCAAGCCTATGCCGACGTCAACCGGCTGTTTGGCGACATCGTGAAAGTCACGCCGACCTCCAAGGTGGTGGGCGACATGGCTTTGATGATGGTGGCTAACGATCTGACGCCTGAACAGGTAGCCGACCCAGGGCGCGAGGTGGCGTTTCCCGAATCGGTGGTCTCGCTGTTCAAGGGCGAACTGGGGTTTCCGCCGGATGGCTTTCCGCAGGCGCTGTCGCGCAAGGTGCTGAAAGGCGAACCGCCCGCCGCGTACCGTCCGGGCGATCACCTGCCGCCGGTGGATCTGGAGGCTGCGCGCGCCCAGGCGGCGCAGATGGCTGGTACCGAGCTGGACGATCGGCAATTAGCGAGTGCGCTGATGTATCCCAAGGTGGCGGGGGAGTTTCACCGGCATCTGCAAACGCATGGCGATGTGTCGGTGCTGCCCACGCCCACGTTCTTCTATGGCTTGCAGCCTGGCGATGAGGTGGCCTTGGAAATCGACCCCGGAAAGACCTTGCTGGTGAGCCTCCAAACCATCCATGAGGAGAAAGGCATCGCCAAGGTGCAGTTCGAGTTGAACGGCCAGTCGCGCATGACCAGCGTGGCGCGGGCTGGCGCGGTGGTGGGCACGCAGCGCGAGGTGGCCGAATCAGGCAACCCGCTGCACCTGGGTGCGCCCATGCCGGGCGCCATCGTGACCGTGGCGGTCACCGCCGGCCAGCACGTTCAGGCTGGCGCCACCGTGTTGTCGCTGGAGGCCATGAAGATGGAAACGCATCTGACGGCCGAGCGCGACAGCATAGTCGAGCGCGTGCTGGTCAAGCCGGGTGAGCGGGTGCAGGCCAAGGATCTGTTGATCGTGTGGAAGGCCGCGTAGGGTAGTGATAGCGGCTGTACGTCGAACAATTCCAATCGTTCGACTTCGCCAATCGTTCTACTTCGAGCGCGTTCAACTGTCGCGTCCAGACTGACCGGCGCGGGCGCCGGTTTCAGCTCAGACCCGGATGCCGGCCGGATGACCAGGTGCGGGGCCGTTCGGGGTCGAAATCATGCCCTGGTGACGCAGTAGCGCATCGAGTTGCGGTTCGCGCCCGCGAAAAGCGACGAAGGATTCCATCGCCGGGCGGCTGCCGCCGGTTTCGAGGATCGCTTCGCGAAAGCGCCGCCCGGTTTCGATGCCGGCAGTTTCTTCGAAGGCCGCATAGGCGTCGGCACTGAGCACTTCGGCCCATTTGTAGCTGTAGTAGCCGGCCGCATAGCCGCCCGAGAAGATGTGGGCGAAAGTGTTGGGCATGCGTGCAAAGGGCGGTGCCGGCATCACGGCGACTTCGGCGCGCACCTCATCGAGCAGCGCGAGTACCCGCCGGCCAGAGGGGTCTATCCGGCTGGCGTCGTATTCGGTGTGCAGCCGCATGTCGAACAGTGAAAACTCGATCTGGCGCAGCGTTTGCAGGCCGCTCTGGAAGTTCTTGGCCGCGATCATCTTGTCGTAGAGCGCGCGCGGCAGCGGTTCGCCGGTGTCAACGTGCGCCGTCATGTGGCTTAGCGTTTCCCATTCCCAGCAGAAGTTTTCCATGAACTGGCTGGACAACTCGACCGCGTCCCATTCGACGCCGCTGATGCCCGAGACGTCGTGTTCATTGACCTGCGTGAGCAGATGCTGCAGGCCGTGGCCGAATTCATGGAAGAGGGTGATCACATCGTCGTGCGTCAGCAGCGGCGGCTTTCCGGCCACGCTCTGGGCGAAGTTGCAAACGAGCTGTGCGACGGGCGTTTGCAGCGCGCCAGTGTCCGGACGCAGCCAGCGTCCGCGCACGTCGTCCATCCAGGCGCCGCTGCGCTTGGCTGCGCGCGCGCAAGGATCAAGGTAGAACTGGCCGATTTTCCGGGTCTCGCGCTCGATGCAATAAAACTCCACGTCGGAATGCCAAACGGGCGCACTGTCGCGGCGGATCGTGATTTCGAACAGCGTCTCGGCGGTCTTGAACAGGCCCGCGAGCACCTTCGGCGCCGGGAAATACTGCTTGAGCTCACTTTCACTGAAGGCGTAGCGCGCTTCTTTGAGCTTTTCGCTGATGTAGCTCCAGTCCCAGGCTTGCGGATCGGCGATGCCCAGGTGCTCGGCGCCGAAGGCGCGCAGATCGGCCAGATCGCGTTCGCCGTAGGGCCGCGCCTTGGCTGCGAGGTCGCGCAGGAACCGCATCACTTGCGCTGGCGCCTTGGCCATTTTCGGCACCAGCGAGAGTTCGCCGAAATTTGCGTAGCCGAGCAATGCGGCTTGTTCCTGGCGCAGCGCGAGGATCTCCCCGATCAACCCCGTGTTGTCCAGTGCCGGATCGCCCAATTCGCTGGCGCGGGTGACGTAGGCGCGGTAGAGCCGCTCGCGCAGCGCGCCGTTGTGCGCGAATTGCATGACCGGCAGATAGCACGGCATTTTGAGCGTGAGTTTGTGGCCTTCATGGCCTTCGGCCTGGGCCGCCGCGCGTGCCGTGGCGATGACGTCGGCTGGGATGCCTTCGAGTTCTTCGCGCTGGGCGTAGTAGGCGAAGCCGTCGGTCGCATCGAGTACGTTTTCGCTGAATTTCTGACACAGCCCGGCCAGACGCTCCTCGATTGCGGTGAAGCGCTCGCGGGCTTGGCCCTTCAGTTCGGCGCCGCCGAGCACGAAGTTGCGGATCGTGTTTTTGTGCGCCTGGCGCTGTTCGGCGTCGAGCGTGGCCACGTCGATCGCCTTGTACCTGGCGTAGAGCCGCTCGTCGCAGCCCAGGCGAGCCCAGAACGCGGTGACGCGCGGTATCGCCGCGTTGTAGGCCGCGCGCAGTTCGGGGGTGTCAGCGACGGCATTGAGGTGGCCGACGACGCTCCAGGCCCGGCTCAGACCTTCAGTGGCGACGTCGAGCACTTTGGATATCGCACGCCAGTCGGCCGGGAATTCGGGCGCGGTGACGGCCGCAAGGGCCTTTTCGGCATCGGCCAGCAGCGCATCGATTGCAGGCGCGACATGATCGGGACGGATGCGGTCGAACGGCGGAAGGTCGGAGAAGTCGAGGAGCGGATTGGGTGGCATTTTCTGTATCGGGCGGCTGGGCTTGCGGATTCCGGCGCGTGAATTCAGGTGCGCGGATTCAGGCGCGCGGATTCGAATGGTCAAACGGGGGCGGCAATGTGTGGGGCCGGTGGGGCCAGTCGGGCCGCCGTATGCCGGCTATCGTGACGCAGGGGCCGGTTGGGCGGTGCGCTCGGCCGATTCGACGGTGTTGACCAGCAGCATGGTGACCGTCATCGGCCCGACGCCGCCGGGAACCGGCGTGATGTGGCCGGCCACCTCGCGCACGGCGGCGGTGTCGACGTCGCCGGCGAGCTTGCCCTGTTCGTTGCGATTCATGCCGACGTCGATCACCACCGCGCCTGGCTTGACCATGTCGGCGGTGAGCGTATTGCGCCGGCCCACGGCGACCACGACCACATCGGCCTGGCGCGTATGGTGGCCCAGGTCGGGCGTGGCGCTGTGGCAGACGGTCACGGTGGCGTTGGCTTGCAGCAGCAATAGCGCCATCGGCTTGCCGACGGTATTGCTGCGGCCGATCACGACGGCGTGCTTGCCTTTGAGTGCGATGCCGGTGCTTTCGATGAGCTTCATGCAGCCGTAAGGGGTGCACGGGCGAAAACCCGGCAGCCCGGCCATCAGTTCACCGGCCGACAGCACCGAATAGCCGTCCACGTCCTTGCTCGTGGCGATGGCTTCGATCACCTTGTGCGGATCGATGTGCTTGGGCAGCGGCATTTGCACGAGGATGCCGTGGATCGAAGCGTCGGCGTTGAGTGCGGCGATGCGCGCGAGCAAGTCGGCTTCGGGCAGTTCGGCCGAATAGCGTTCGAGCACCGAGCGAATGCCGTGCTCTTCGCAGGCCTTGACCTTCTTGCCGACGTAAATTTCGCTGGCCGGGTCGTTGCCCACGAGGATGACCGCCAAGCCGGGGCGCACGCCGCGTGCGGCCAGATCGGCGGCGCGGCGGGCGACGTCGGCCAGGAGTTGTCGGGATAGCGCGTTGCCGTCGATCAATTGAGCAGTCATCGGAAGGAGCCTTCAAAGAAAAACGCCCGCTTGCGCAGGCGTGGGGACAGGGACAGGGGAAGGGGGGAAATGTCGCGGGTCAGGGAGCAGGGGGCTTCGCGCCCGTGACCGGCCCAAGCGCGATCTTGAGCAGATCGGCCACCGTGTTGGCATTGAGTTTTTCCATGATGTTGGCGCGATGCGCCTCCACCGTCTTGATGCTGATGCCCAGGTCGTCGGCGATTTGCTTGTTCAGCCGTCCGGCGACGATGCGCTCGAGCACCTGCGCCTCGCGGCCGGTGAGTTTGGCCAGCAGCGCTTCGCGGCTGGCCGATTGCTGATGCTGCGCAAAGGCGCTGCGCGCATGCTCGAACATGCGCTCGACCAGGGCGACGAGCTGTTCCTCGTCGAAAGGCTTCTGGATGAAATCCATTGCACCTTTTTTCATCGATTCGACAGCCATCGGCACGTCGCCATGGCCGGTGATGACGACGATCGGCAGCGGCGACCGGCGCTCGATCAGGCGTTCTTGCAGTTCAAGGCCGCTCATTCCGGCCATCCGGATGTCGACGATCAGGCAGGCGATTTCGCGCGGGTCGTAGCGCGAGAGAAAGGATTCGGCCGAATCGAAGCAGCGGACGCGATAGTCTTTACCTTCGAGCAGCCATTGCAGCGAATCACGGACCGCTTCGTCGTCGTCGACGACATAGACCGTGCCTTTCTTGGGAATCATGTTCATGTGGATGCTTTCGCTTCCTCGTTTGCTGCCAATTTCATAGCATCGAGCACCGGAATCCAGAAGGAAAAACGGCAACCGACGATTCTCCGGCCATTGTAGATGTTCTGCGCTTCCATACGGCCGCGGTGCGCTTCGACGATGGTGCGGCACAGGTTCAATCCGATACCCATGCCTTCGGGCTTGGTGGAGAAGAACGCATCGAACAGGCGCGCCATGACTTCGGGCGCGATGCCGGTGCCCGTGTCCTGCACCGAGAACTCGATCGTCTCCTGTCCTTCAATGAGCTTGGGCAGCGCGCGCAACTCGATGATCCGCTCCGAGACCGCGCGTTGCGCGAGGTCGATGGCTTCGGCGGCGTTGCGCAGCAGATTGATGAGCACCTGCTCGATCATGATCGGATCGGCCATCAGCAACGGCAGCCGAGCCGCGACGTAATGATTCAGGCGCACGTTGCGCCGGCGCAGTTCGATGCTGGAAAGTTCAATCGCTTCGCTGACCAGCGCCGGCACGTCGGTCGTCGTCCAGTTCGGTTCGCTGCGCTTGACCAGGGAACGGATGCGCTGAATGATCTGGCCCGCGCGCTGTGCCTGCCGCACGGTCTTCTCAAGTGGCGCCAGCAACGCCTCGGTGTTGATCTGGCGGTCCCGCAGGCGCGAGATCATGCCATTGCAGTAATTGTTGATGGCGGTGAGCGGCTGGTTGAGCTCGTGCGCAACACTCGAAGCCATCTCGCCCATCGTCACGAGCCGGCTCGTGGCGTGCGCGCGGTCCAACTGCGCCGCGGCCTGTTCCTCGGCATCGCGCCGCGCGGTGATGTCGGTGGCGATCACCATTTGCGCGAGCCGCCCATCGACCCAGGTCAGATAGCGCGAGCGCACTTCCAGCCAGCGGCCCAGTTCGGGGACGAAGATTTCGTTGTTGGCCGGCTGCGCGTCGGTCAGTGCATTTTGCGGCAGGCCGGCCAGGGCATCCACGCCGTCGTCGGCCTCGTCATCGTTTTCGTGCCGGACGGCGGCCGTTGATACCTGGGCCTGCGCCACCAGGTCCAGGTGGCCAACCGTGCCGGCACTGAACCAGTGACGGTACAGCTTGTTGGCAAACAGCAGTTCCCGGCTGCCGATGGGGGCGACCGAAATCGCCGCGTCAATCGCCTCCAGCACCGTGGTGAAGCGTTCATGCGAAGCCGACAACTGCTGGCGGATGCGCGTAGGCTCGGTGATGTCGGTCATCGAGGCCATCCAGCCCGATTGCTGTCCGCGTGCATCGACCAGCGGCGAGACGTACAGCCGCGCGTCAAAAATGGTGCCGTTCTTGCGCTTGACGCGCACTTGCGTGCCGCTGGGGGAAAGGATGCCCTTGAGCTCATCCTCAAGGCGCTTGTGCATGAGGTCGTGCTCGGCGTCCACCCAGTAAGGGAAGGGCGGCATGCGGCCCACCAGATCGGATTCGCTCCAGCCGGTCATCTGGCAGAAGGCGGCGTTGACATAGGTAATGCGGCCTTGCAGGTCGAGCGCGCGCATGCCGGTGATCATGGAATTTTCCATTGCGCGCCGGAAATTGGTCTCGGCGATCAATGCCTGCTGCGCTTGCTGGCGCCGCCGGGTGTGGCGCCAGTTGGCCACCAGCATCCAGGCCGCCAGGACGCTCAGTGCCACCACCAGCCCGAACAGTCCGTTGCCCACCATTCCCTGCGAGGTCTGGTAAACCTGTGCCCGCAGCATCAGCGTGTTGCCCACCGGCGAGACGGGTATTTCGAAGGTGTTGGTGGCGCGCGGCGCCCAGGACAGCCGCTGCAGCAGCCCCCCCTGCGGCGTGCGCAGTTCGGGCTCGCCCGCCAACAGACGGCCTTTGCTGTCGCGCAGCGACACCACGTAGCGCGCTTGCACTTCGGGCTGTGTGGTGTAGTGCAGCAAACCATCGATCGAGAACTCGCCCAGCACCATGCCGGTGAACTGGCCATCGCTTGAAAGCGGGATATGCAGTTGCAGCACCCCCACACGGTCATCGTCAGTCATAGACAACGAGAACACAGGCTGGCCCTGTTCACGCACGAGCGTGTCATGCTCCGCGGAAGTGTCTGGCGACAGGAACTGGCCGGCCCTGTATCGCTGTGCGGGCGGAACGCGCGACGCCGCATACGTCGCCTTGACGCGCTGCTGGCGGTCAATCCAGCTGACCGATTGCAGTTCGGGGAACTGGTTGACCAGCGATTCGGCGGTGCTGGTGAATTTGGCGCTGGTGATCTCTTTGCTGCCCATGTCGCGCGCCAGGCGCATGAGTTGCGCCTGCCGTTCGAGCAGGCGCAGGCGCAGACGCTGCTGCGTGTATTCGAGGTCGCGTACCAGGCTTTCCTGCGCGCGGTCGGCTTCCTCGGCGCGCAGATACCAGAAGGTGCTGACGATGGCCGCAAGAAACAACAGCACCGCCAGCAGCGGCACCAGCATGGCGACTGTGTCTTGCAGTACCGGCGTTTGCTGGCGCCACCAGCGTCGCCACATCAGGGCGAACGAAACCTTTTCTTTGGTGTCTTGCGCGGCGCGGGATGGAGAGGGCAAGGACATTGATCAAGTGTAGAAGAAGTGTCTCGTCGTTTTCCCTAGCTGACAGCAAGTTATATGTAGCAATATGTAATGATTTCATCAATCTCGTCTTGTATTTCATATTAAGAAATGCAAAGGCATAATTTGAAATCGGATGTTTTTTGTGGGACACTCCGGGGACGAATTCGACTGCCCTGGATCAGGGCCACTGCAATCAGGACAGATAGGAGGCAAAACTTGACTGCAAATCTTGAAAACACATCCGGTGCGGCGGCGCCGGACATCGACGCGCAGGAAACGCGCGAATGGACGGACGCGCTGTCGGCCGTCATTGAAAACGAGGGGCCCGAGCGCGCGCATTACCTGCTCGAACAACTGCTGGAACATGCGCGCCAGAGCAGCATCGACATGCCGTTCTCGGCCAATACCGGCTACGTCAACACCCTTGAGCCCGATCAGGAGGAACGCTGCCCCGGCAACATCGAGATCGAGAAGCGGCTGCGCGCGTACATGCGCTGGAACGCGATGGCGATGGTGGTCAAGGCCAACCGGCTGAATCCGGCTGACGGCGGCGATCTGGGCGGGCACATCGGTTCATTTGCTTCGCTGGCGAGCATGCTGGGCGCCGGGTTCAATCATTTCTGGCACGCCGAAACCGCCGATCATGGCGGTGATCTGCTCTACCTTCAGGGCCATTCCTCGCCCGGTATTTATGCGCGGGCCTACCTCGAAGGCCGGCTCAGCCAGGAGCAGTTGCTCAATTTCCGCCAGGAGGTCGGCGGCAAGGGCTTGTCGAGCTATCCGCACCCCAAGCTCATGCCCGAGTTCTGGCAGTTTCCCACCGTGTCGATGGGCTTGGGCCCTTTGATGGGGATTTACCAGGCGCGCTTTCTCAAATGCCTGCACGCGCGCGGCATTGCCGATACCGCCAAGCGCAAGGTCTGGGTGTTCTGCGGCGACGGCGAGATGGATGAGGTCGAGTCGCTTGGCGCAATCAGTCTGGCCGCACGCGAGAAGCTCGACAACCTGATCTTCGTCATCAACTGCAATCTGCAACGCCTGGACGGTCCGGTGCGCGGCAACGGCAAGATCATTCAGGAACTCGAAGGGGAATTCCGGGGTTCGGGCTGGAACGTCATCAAGCTGATCTGGGGCAGCAGTTGGGATCCGCTGCTGGCGCGCGACAAGGACGGCGCGCTGCGCAAGATCATGATGGAGTGCAACGACGGCGACTATCAAGCCTTCAAGGCCAACGACGGCGCCTATGTGCGCGAACACTTCTTCGGCCGCGATCCACGCACGCGTGAGCTGGTCTCGAAGATGAGTGATGCCGATATCTGGGCGCTGCGCCGCGGCGGCCACGATCCGCAGAAGGTGTATGCCGCGTTTCATGCGGCGGTCCATCACAAGGGCCAGCCGACGGTGCTCCTGGTCAAGACCGTCAAGGGCTACGGCATGGGCAAGGCCGGCGAGGGCAAGAACACGGTTCACCAGACCAAGAAGCTTTCCAGCGAGGACATCAAGTTTTTCCGCGACCGCTTCCACATTCCGATCCCCGACAGCCAGTTGGACAGCCTGCCGTTCTACAAACCGGCCGACGACACGCCGGAGATGAGATACCTGCACGAACGGCGCAAGGCGCTGGGCGGCTACCTGCCGCACCGGCGCACCCGAAGCGACGAGAGCTTCACCGTGCCGGCGCTGGAAACCTTCAAGGCCGTCCTGGAGCCGACCGCGCCGGAGCGTGAGATTTCAACCACGCAGGCTTTCGTCCGCTTCCTGACGCAGTTGTTGCGCGATCAGGCGCTGGGTCCGCGCGTCGTGCCGATTTTGGTGGATGAGGCCCGCACCTTCGGCATGGAGGGGCTGTTCCGCCAGATCGGCATCTACAACCCGGCGGGCCAGCAGTACACGCCGGTTGATAAAGATCAGGTGATGTATTACCGCGAGGACAAGGCGGGGCAGATCCTGCAAGAAGGCATCAACGAGGCCGGCGGCATGGCCAGCTGGATCGCGGCGGCCACTTCGTACAGCAGCAACAACCGCATCATGGTGCCGTTCTACGTGTACTACTCGATGTTCGGCTTTCAGCGCGTGGGCGACCTGGCCTGGGCCGCGGGCGACATGCAGGCGCGCGGCTTTTTGCTTGGGGGAACCTCCGGGCGCACCACGCTCAACGGCGAGGGCCTGCAGCACGAGGACGGACACAGCCACATCCAGGCGGGCCTGATCCCCAACTGCATCAGCTACGACCCGGCTTTCGCGCACGAGGTGGGCGTGATCCTGCACCACGGCCTCAAGCGCATGGTCGAGCAGCAGGACAACGTTTTCTACTACATCACCTTGCTCAACGAAAACTATGCGATGCCGGGGCTGCAGGCAGGCACCGAGGAACAGATCGTCAAGGGTATGTATTTGTGCAAACCCGCGTCCGATACGCAGAGCAAGGACGCGCCGAGGGTGCAACTGCTCGGCAGCGGCTCGATCCTGCGTGAATCGATTGCGGCGCAGGCCCTGCTCGAAAAGGACTGGGGCGTGGCCGCCGACGTTTGGAGCTGCCCGAGCTTCAACGAACTGGCCCGCGATGGCCAGGAGGCCGAACGTTGGAACTTGCTGCACCCGGCCGACGCGCCGCGCGCGAGTTTCGTCCAGCAGCAGCTTGCGTCCACGCGCGGGCCGATCGTTGCATCGACCGACTACGTCAAGGCCTATACCGACCAGATTCGTCCCTTCATTCCCAAGGGGCGCAGTTACATCACACTGGGCACCGACGGCTATGGCCGCAGCGATTTCCGCAGCAAACTGCGTGCGCACTTCGAAATCGACCGTCACTACATCGTGATCGCCGCGCTCAAGGCGCTGGCCGACGATGGCGCGCTGCCCGCTTCCAAGGCGCAAGAAGCGATCGTCCGCTACGGCATCAACGCCGACAAGATCAACCCGCTGCACGCATAAGGAAGACAAACATGGCCACAGTGGAAGTAAAAGTGCCGGATATCGGCGATTTCGAGGATCTCGCCGTCATCGAGATCCTGGTCAAACCCGGCGACAGGATCAAGATTGAGCAATCGCTGGTCACGGTTGAGTCGGACAAGGCGTCGATGGAAATTCCGTCGAGTGCGGACGGCGTCGTCAAAGAGTTGAAAGTGGACCTGGGCAGCAGGGTCAGCGAGGGATCGGTACTGCTGGTGCTCGAAACTGGCGAAGCGGCGGCGGTGGCTGCCGAACCGGTGGCGGCTGCTGCGGCTGCTGTCGCGCCTTCGCCGCAGCCTTCCTCCGGCGAGGAAAGGGGCGAGGAAAGGCGCGAGGAGAAGCCCGAATCACCCAGTGGATCGATCGCTGCCGCGCCGCAAGCGCAAGGCGCCGTGCCCCACGCTTCGCCTTCGGTGCGCAAGTTCGCGCGCGAACTGGGCGTGCCGCTCGAAGAAGTCAAGGGAACCGGCCCCAAGGGCCGCATCACGCAGGAGGATGTCCGCAATTTCACAAAGGCCGTGATGAGCGGACAGGCCAGCACCAAGGCCGCGGCGGCAGCAGCAACCGCAGCCGGTGGTGGCGGCAGCGGCGCGGCGCTCGGCCTGCTGCCGTGGCCGCAGGTGGATTTCGCCAAATTCGGCTCCATTGAGCGCAAGGCGCTGTCCCGCATCAAGAAAATCAGCGGCGCGAACCTGCACCGCAACTGGGTGATGATCCCGCACGTCACCAATAACGACGAGGCCGACGTCACTGAACTGGAAGCGTTCCGCCTTGCCATCAACAAGGAATACGAAAAGTCAGGCGCCAAGGTGACGATGCTGGCCTTCGTCATCAAGGCGGTCGTGGCCGCGCTCAAGAAGTTTCCCGACTTCAATGCCAGCCTGGACGGTGATGCGCTGGTGTACAAACAGTACTTCCACATCGGTTTTGCCGCCGATACGCCCAATGGGCTGGTGGTGCCGGTGCTGCGCGACGCCGATCGCAAAGGCATCATGCAGATCAGCCAGGAAACGGCGGAACTCGCCAAGAAGGCGCGCGAAGGCCGGATCAGCCCGGCCGACATGCAGGGTGGCTGCTTTTCGATCAGCTCACTGGGCGGCATCGGCGGGACTCATTTCACGCCGATCATCAACGCGCCCGAGGTGGCGATCCTGGGCTTGTCGCGCAGCGCGATGGCGCCCAGGTGGGATGGCCAGCAGTTCGTGCCGCGATTGGTGCTGCCACTGTCGCTGTCGTATGACCACCGCGTGATCGACGGCGCGGCGGCGGCGCGCTTCAACGCTTATTTGGCACAGGTGCTGGCGGACTACCGCCGCATCATGCTGTGACGGAGGCTCATTGATGAGTGAACAAGAAATCAAGGCGCCGGATATCAGCGGCGCCGACCTTGAATGTGACGTTGTGGTGCTCGGCGCCGGTCCCGGCGGTTACTCCGCCGCGTTCCGCTGCGCCGACCTGGGCCTGAAGACGGTGCTGGTCGAGCGTTACGCGACGCTGGGCGGCGTCTGCCTGAACGTTGGCTGCATCCCCTCGAAGGCGCTGCTGCACGTTGCAGCGGCCATCGACGACGCCAGGCACTTGGCCGATGTGGGCGTCGAGTTCGGCGCACCCGGTATCGACCGCGCCCGGCTGCGTGCGCACAAAGCCAAAGTGGTGGGCAAGCTGACCGCGGGGCTGGCCGCGATGGCGAAGATGCGCAAGGTCAAGGTCGTGCGCGGCGCGGGCCGTTTCATGGATGCCCATCGCCTCGAAGTGGCTGAAACCGAGGGCCAGGGGCAGGCCGCGACCGGGCGCAAGCAGATCATCGGGTTTCGCCGCTGCATCATTGCCGCCGGCTCGCAGGCCGTGCATCTGCCTTTTCTTCCGCAAGATCCGCGCGTGGTCGATTCCACCGGCGCGCTCGAACTGGACATTGAGCCCAAACGGATGCTCATCCTCGGCGGCGGCATCATCGGCCTGGAGATGGGCACGGTCTATTCCTCGCTCGGTGCGCGCCTGGACGTGGTCGAAATGCTCGACGGCCTGATGCCTGGCGCCGACCGCGATTTGGTGCGCGTCTGGCAAAAGATCAACGCGCCGCGCCTGGACCGTGTCATGCTCAAAACCCGCGTCGTCGCCGCCGAGGCGACACCCGAGGGCATCCGCGTGCACTTCGAGGGCGAACAGGCTCCCCAGGAGCCGCAGTTGTACGACCTCGTACTGCAAGCGGTGGGCCGCAGCCCGAACGGCAAGAGGATCGGCGCCGAACTGGCGGGGGTGGCCGTCGACGAGCGCGGCTTCATCGCGGTCGATGCGCAGATGCGCACCAGCGTGCCGCACATCTTTGCCATCGGAGACATCGTGGGCCAGCCCATGCTCGCGCACAAGGCCGTGCATGAAGGCCACGTGGCCGCCGAAGTGATCGCGGGCGAGCAACTGGGCGATGCGGCACTCGCGCGCAACGCCTTCGATGCGCGCGTGATCCCCAGCGTCGCTTACACCGATCCGCAGGTCGCGTGGGTGGGCCTTACCGAGGACCAGGCCAAGGCCGAAGGCCGCGCCATCACCAAGGGGCTGTTCCCGTGGAGCGCCTCGGGCCGCGCGATCGCCAATGGCCGCGACGAAGGCTTCACCAAGCTGCTGTTCGACGCGCAGACGCATCGCATCGTTGGCGGCGGCATCGTCGGCGTCAACGCGGGTGACCTGATTGGCGAAGTGGCGCTCGCCATTGAAATGGGCGCCGATGCGACGGACATCGGCCGGACCGTCCATCCGCACCCGACCTTCGGGGAGAGCATTGGCCTCGCGGCCGAGGCGGCTGAAGGCGCTTGCACCGATCTGCCGCCGCCGCGGCGTTGAGCGATCCGGCGATCACAAAAAAACCCCGCCGTGGCGGGGGTCTTTCAGGTTCAGTGGCCCGGAGCCCGGAAATGGGTTGAAAGGGTTCAGTGAATGTTGTTGGCCGAGGCCATGCCGTCTTGCAGCAGCACGCGGCGTGCGCCGGTGAAACGGTGCTGCCAGTAATTGGCATTCAGGCTCTCGACGCGAATCTGGGCGCCGGTGCGCGGGGCGTGGATGAACTTGCCGTCTCCAACGTAGATCCCCACGTGGCTGAAGGCGCGGCGCATGGTGTTGAAAAACACCAGATCGCCGGGCTGGAGGTCGTCGCGGTCGATTTTCTCGGTGGCGCTGGCCTGCTCCACGGCGCGGCGCGGCAGCAGATAGCCCAGTGTCTGGTTGTACATGGTCCGCACGAAGCCGCTGCAATCGAAGCCGCTTTCGGCGGAGGTGCCGCCGCGGCGGTAGGGGACATCCAGGAAAGCCATGGCGCGTATCACCAGCTCGGATGCGCGCACCGTGACGGACTGGCGAACTTGATTGATCTGTTCGCCCAGGCTCTTCTCGGCGACTATGCGATCGATTGCATCGGCTTGTTCCGTGGCGGCCGGAGCGGCGTGAACAACGCAGCTCGCAGCTAACAGTAAAGGTAATACAAGGAAACGCATAGATAAATTACGACTTACGAAAAATGGGTCTTGCGAGGCGCCTTCCCCTGGTCGCAACGCTGGTAAAGCCTTGTTTTCGTAAGGTACTGTAAATGATACCCGCCGAATCTATCAATTGTATCTGATCAATACATATTGACACTAGTGTCCGGTTAAATATCAAACAAAATCAATTGTTTACCAGCGGGTAGGAGTTCAATTCGGGAGTCGCTGGGCTGCAAGGCGCTTGGGAGTGGGGTCTTCTCGAAAACCGAGACCGACAAGATCTGTAGACATGTGTAGAGCGAGGCATCGAGATGAAGCTCTTTCTTGACGATGGCGATGAGCACGTAGGTGGCCACGGCGCACCAGATTTGCGTCTTCACGGCGTTCTCGCTGGTACCCAGGAAGCGCTTGATGCGCAGGTGCTGCTTGATCCACTTGAAGAACAGTTCCACTTGCCAGCGACTCTTGTACAGGGCGGCGATGGTCAAGGCCGGCAGACTCGTGTTGTTGGTCAGAAAGATGAGCGTTTTGCCCGAATCTGGGTCTTTGAAGCGAATGCGGCGCAGATGCTCGGGGTAGTGCTTGGCAGAGTAATGACCGCCCAGCGCGACGCGCTGATCGCAGATCACGCCGTTGGCGCGATCGTGGGGCGCCGAATACACCCTGCGCGCATCCATATTCGATTTGGCGCGCGTGACGAAGAATGCGCCGGCTTGATGCAGGGCATACAGGCGAGCGAAGTCCACATAGCCGCGATCCATGACGTAGAAGGCCCCGGCCTCGATGGGCAGGATGTCCAGCACGTTGACGTCGTGCAATTTGCCGTCGCTGATGTGAATGAAGGCGGGAATGGCGCCGCGCAAATCCAGCAGCGTATGCAGTTTGATGGCGGCCTTGGTGGAGCGAAACGGCGCCCAGTCGAACAGGGAAAGGCACAGGTCGATGGTGCTGGAGTCCAGCGCGTAGACGGTGGTGTCGAGTTCGAGCTCCGACGGCTCTTGTGCATACAGCGTCCTGGCGCGAGCAATCAATCTTTGCGCAAGCGCGTGATAGATGCGCCAGTTGCGCCGGTTCAATGCGTCCGAGAGCGTCGAGCGCGCTGGCACGGCCTTCAGCCCCATGTGAAAGAGCTTGCCTTGATTGGCGCTCAGGCACACCTCGATGTCGCGCAACGACTCTCGCCACGTCAGTTGCGCGAAGGCCATCACACGCAACAGATCGGCACAGCCAAGCGTGCGAACCCCAGCGTCGCCATGGTGGCGCTCGATGATCCGTCCGAAGGTCTTCCATGGCACGAACTCCATCACCTGCGCGAACAGCGTCTTGCCCACATTCATGCTCGTTCCCGGGTTGCTCAAACCCGCGAGCATCGCAAACGGACGATTCAAAATTCAAATCGTGGACACCCATGAAACCCTCGAAACCCGCATCAGTACTGGCTTTGCGGCCGGTCACCCCTAAATAAACCGGACAGCAGTGACATATTGATTAAATTGACTTCGGGAAGAAACAGAATCAAAGGTTCATCATCGCGTTGTGCAACTGGGCGAGCCCGTCCAATTACATCGGGCCTTCCAGCAACTCCAGCGTCCGCCGCGCCGCCACCCACTCCTCGTTGGTCGGCTCGACGCCCACCCGCACCGCGCTGCCGGCGGCGGAGATCAGCGGCGCGCCGGCAGCGTTGGCCGCTTCATCGAGCGCCAGGCCCAGCCAGGCCAATTCGCTGCAAATGCGCCCGCGAATATAGGCGCTATGCTCGCCCACGCCGGCGGTAAAG
>CAYTPC010000064.1:0-16130 GCA_964439605.1 uncultured Burkholderiaceae bacterium | reverse complement strand
TGACCGGCGCAGCGATCACGGACAGCAGCAAGCAATACCGCTGCGTGGTCAGTGACGAGCTTTGGCAAGATGCCGCCAGCAGCGCGGCAATACTGATGCCGCCGCTGGCAGCCGCCAATGATCCGGCGGTGTTGCCCTACTCAGGGCTGAGTTTCGGTCATGGTGACTGGGAACTGGCCTGCGACAACACGCGCACCTGCCGGGCTGCTGGTTATCACAGCGATGCTGACGATGATGGGCATCGCCTGTCGGTGCTCCTGACCCGCAAAGCTGGCCCCGACGAACCCGTGACGGGTCAGTTGATGATTGCTCAAACTGATCAAGTCCCCATTCTGGACAGTCCTCCTCCGGTATTGGAGCTTGCACTGCGTATCAATGAAAAAACGGTTGGGCAGGTCACGGTTCCCAAATCTTCACTGGTTATCGATTTGACGCCACGCCAGGTCACGGCGCTGTTGGCGGCGCTTGTCCGCGCCAGTCGCATTGAATTCGCTCACGATGCAAACGATAGCTGGCGCTTGTCCGACGCGGGAGCCGCCGCCGTGCTGCTGAAAATGGATGAATTCCAGGGCCGCGTCGGCACGTCCGGCGCGCTGGTCAGAAAAGGCAAAAAGGCCGAGATCAGCGTGCTGCCACCGTTGCCGGTTCCGGTGATCGAGGTGGCGCGTTTTCACCCACCCGTGCCCGGTGACGAACTTTTTGTTGAGAAAAATTCAGCGTCTTTGATAGAGGCCATCTGCTCGATTGAAGGAGAAGATGACTGCCCCTTCCTTTCTGAAGAAGGCGAAGTATCTTTCAAAGGCGAAGGATCTCTCAGCGCAACCCGCTTGACCGAAACCAAGATGCTGCTCTCGGCAAACTGCTGGCGGGGTGCATACAACAGCGGGGAGGGCTATTGGGTCATCAACTCCACGCCGCCCTGGCGGCCCGTTCTGGTCACCGACATCGGTGGAGGGTATGCTGGCAACGACATTTCCGGCGGCGTCATTTCCTCCTCCCAAAAGGGGCGTGGGTTGGGCGACTGCTGGAGTCTCAACGAATGGACATGGGACGGCAAGCAGTTTATTCATACCCAGTCATCCACCACCGGAATGTGCAAGCTCATCGCAGCTGGCGGAGCATGGGCGTTGCCGACGATTGTCACCAATGTACGCGGACCCACCTCGAAGGCGCGATGATTTCGCTGACATACATATCAGGCTTGTTTTCAACTGGAAACTTCGATGGCCCGCGTAGGTCGGGGAGGTTCTGCAGGTTGGCGGTGAGCGAAGCGAACCCCAATAATCGGATGTGCCATAACTTCCACCTATGTAGCCCGCGTGGGTTGGCCTAAGCGCAGCGAAGCCCAACGCTTGGATGAATCACCAGCATTGGAGATCACCTGAATCACCATCGCCCCGTCAATTCCATTGGCCAATCTGCTCAATGCCATGATTTCTCTCCCGTTCCCAGGCTCAATTGAGCAATTGCCCGGGATTCGCATCCAGCGTGGACAGCGCATCACGCGTCGCGCGCACAGTGAGGGTTTCTTCCTCGACCGGCACCAGCAACTCCGTCCACAGGTAGGACGCCAGGCGTCCGGCCTGAATCAGAAAGCCGCGGCCTTCGGCGCTGGTAAATAGGTGCAATTGGCGCTGTTTGCTGCACCAGACGAATTGCACCAGGCTCACGCAGTCGCTGTGGTCGAGCAGGAACCAACTGCCGATTTGCAGTTCATTCACCCAGGCCCGCATCTCCGGGGTGACGGATAAACCAGCGTCGGCCATTACCTCGATCGAAGCGGCATCCGGGCCCAGCAGCAGTTTGATGCTCGCCACATCGAGAGAGGGCGCCTGCGCTTGCCCGTCGTCGAAAAACGCCTCGAGATTGGCCAGGCGTTCGGCGATCACGTCGATCTGCGCAGCCGCAACCGTTCCGGTTTTGGACATGAAGGCATCGATCAGCGTCTGGCCAATGGCGTGGATGTGTTCATCCTGCGATTCGCTGGTCAAGCCGAGCAGCACCATGCCCTGGCGCAAGCGCTGCAGCAGGCTGGGCAGGGCCTGGAGCACGCGCTTGCGCTCCTCGAGCTGCGGCTTGGCACTGGCGGCCCACACCAGGTCGGAAGCGGCTCGCTTGAGCGCAGCCGTCTTTTCGTCCTGCACCCCATGGCGCAATGCGGCGACTGCCATGGCCTCGGCCCAGATATTGAACAGAAAGCCGCGGATCGATTCCGGCACCGGGATGCCATCGAGCATCTTGCGCAGTTCGATGATGTATTGCACCGTCATCGTCTTTTTCTGCTCAACTTGCTGCACGACACTCATCACGCGCTGCGCCGCATCGCCTTGCGTGAGGTACTTGGAAAGAAAAGCGACGAATTCGTCGTGCGCCAGACGGAACACGCGCTGGCCGGTTTCCGGATATTGCTCGATCATCTGCACCACGCGGCGGATCTCGCCTTCCAGGGCGCTGCCTGAAATATCCGGCGCGTCAAAACCCAGCACGCACGAGCCCATGCGATCGATCAGCATGCGCGCCGGATGTTCGAGCGTGCCGAAGAATTCGGGATCAGCCAGCGCGACGCGCAGCACCGGCATCTGCAGCCGCGCGAACCAGACCCGCACCGAGAAGGGGATGCGCTCCTCGGCCAGAATCGACTGGAACATCAGCGCCACGATCTCGATCGTGGCCTTATCGACCACGGTCGGGGCCCTGCGCTTGAGTTCGCTCGCGTGCCGGCGCATGTCGAGGATGACGCGCCGGGTCGCGCCGGCCGGATCGCCCGCGGCGTACTGCGAAATCGCGATCCGGTAAGTCGCCTCGATATCGGCGATGGCCGCGGCGAACGATGGCGCGATGCGGCTGGCCTGGCGTTCATCCTCCGCCCCGCTATCCAGGTGCTGCGAAACCGTATTGCCGCCGATGTGCGTGGACAAGAGACGGTGCAGGCTGCTGATCACGCTTCGCGCGCGCTGGCTGGCGAGGGCAAAGCGTGATCCCGGCGGCGTGCCGCTGTCTTGTTGCGCGAGCTTGTCGGGCCGGCCGGTCGCCACGCCGGTGGATGCCGGCGAGGGTGCGCCCCGGCGCTGCCGGACGAGATTTTTGAGGTCGATTTCGGGCATCACGCCCTGGCTGACGAGAAATACGTTGATGTCCCGATAGGCCGCCATGAGCGCATCGAGCAGCCGCTGGTGCATCAGCTCTTGCGCCTTGGCCCACAGCGTACGGCTCAGGCCGGCAGCCACCCATTGATCAACCAGCGCGCGGGCCAGCACCTCGGGCCGCAGCACATCCTTGGCTGGCAGTTTTGGCACGCCTTCGAGGTGCTGGATGCGAAGACACAGTTCGTTGAATTCGAGGCTGGTCTCGTTCTGGATCGCCAGGGCCAGGCGCAGCGAAAGAAGGCTGTTTTCGGTTTCCTCGTCGCCGACCAGCTCCAGCCGCAGCGGTTCAAGCGCCGAACCGCTGCTGGCCGCAGGCTCTGCCGCAGCATCGAGCGTTTTGTGCAATTGGCCCCGCACGAGTTCGACCCAGCGCGATTCGGGCGCGCCGAAAGCGAGCAAATCTTCGCCAAGCTCGCTCAGTTGACGCAGGCTGCCGGCCGGGCTCGCATGCGTCACCAGCCATTCGCGCAAGGCCAAACCCAGCAAGTCCATCGTGTGTTCGACCGCGGCGACGAAGCGTTTGCGCGCTTCGATCGCAAGGGAAGAAAACGGTGCGCCGGTAGACGTGGAACCCATGAGGAAACGCGATGCCAAGCTGGTGCCGGGATACGCTGAGGCGCAGGACCTTTGCGCGCACTCACCGATCCAGATAGGGGGCTGGATTCATCCTCAATTAGTCCGCGCCGTTCTTAAACAACTGCACCGGCATTTGGATCGTCGGGATCTTTTTCACGCTTTGTCGTGCCCTTGACCAAGTCTTCGCGCTTGACGCCCAGCCACATCGCGATGGCAGCCGCCACGAAGCACGACGAGTAGATGCCAAACAAAATGCCGATGGTCAACGCCAGCGAAAAATAATGCAGCGTCGGGCCGCCGAAGAAGAACATGGACAGCACCACGAGCTGCGTGCTGCCGTGCGTGATGATGGTGCGGCTGATGGTGGAGGTGATCGCGTTGTTGATGATCTCCACCGTATTCATCTTGCGGTAGCGGCGGAAGTTTTCGCGCACGCGATCGAAGATCACCACCGATTCGTTCACCGAATAGCCCAGCACCGCGAGTACCGCCGCGAGCACAGCCAGCGAAAACTCCCACTGGAAAAAGGCAAAAAATCCCAGAATGATCACCACGTCGTGCAAATTCGCCAGCACGGTGGATAGCGCGAACTTCCATTCAAAGCGCACCGCGAGGTAGATCATGATGCCTATCACCACCATCGCAAGCGCCTTCAGGCCGTTGATGGTGAGCTCGTCCCCCACCTGTGGGCCGACGAATTCGGTGCGCCGCAGCGTGACGGTGGGATCGGTCGCCTTGAGCGCCTCCATCACCTGCGCGCCCTGCTGTGCCGAACTGACGCCCTTCTTGGGCGGCAGGCGGATCATTACGTCGCGCGTGGTGCCGAAGTTTTGCACCAGCACGTCCTGGAAGCCGAGTTTGCCGACTGCTTCGCGCACCTTGCCGAGATCGGCCGATTGCTGGTAGCTGACCTCCATCACGGTGCCGCCGGTGAATTCCACCGACAGATGCAGCCCGCGCGTAACCAGGAAAAAAACCGCCAGCGCGAAGGTGACGAACGAAATGGCGTTCAGCACCAGCGCATAGTGCATGAACGGAATGGTGCGGCGGATGCGGAAAAATTCCATGAGTCTGGCCCTTGCGTTATTCCGTGCCCGCCGCGGCGTCGGGCGCCGGGCGCCAGACGGTGCCGATCGATACGCGCTTGAGCTTCTTCTTGCGCCCGTACCAGAAATTCACGAGTCCGCGCGAGAAGAACACGGCGGAAAACATCGAGGTCACGATTCCGATGCAATGCACGACCGCGAAGCCGCGTACCGGCCCCGAACCGAAGGCCAGCAGCGCGATACCCGCGATCAGCGTGGTCACGTTTGAGTCGAGAATGGTCGCCCAGGCGCGCTCGTAGCCCGCATGGATCGCGGCCTGCGGCGCCGCGCCGCCGCGCAGTTCTTCGCGCACCCGTTCGTTGATCAGCACGTTCGAATCGATTGCAACCCCGATCGCCAGCGCCATCGCCGCGATGCCCGGCAGCGTGAGCGTGGCCTGCAGCATCGAGAGAATCGCCACCAGCAGCAGCAGGTTTACGCCCAGCGCGATCGATGAGAACACACCGAACAGCGCGTAGTAAATGCACATGAACACCACGATCGCCAGGAAGCCCCAAGCCACGCTGTGAAAGCCCTTGGTGATGTTGTCGGCGCCCAGGCTCGGGCCGATGGTGCTCTCTTCGATGATTTCCATCGGCGCGGCCAGCGAACCGGCGCGCAGCAGCAGCGCGAGATCATTGGCCTCGACGGGGTTCATCGAGCCCGAGATCTGGAAGCGCGTGCCCAGTTCGCCCTGGATGGTGGCCACCGAGATCGCCTCGCCCTTGCCCTTTTCGAACAGGATGATCGCCATGCGCTTGTGCAGGTTCTCACGGCTGACCTCGCGCATCACGCGCCCGCCCTTGGCGTCCATCGTGAGGTCCACCTTGGGCTGCTGTGTCTGTGAATCGAAGCCGGCCTGCGCGTCGGTGAGGTTCTCGCCGGTGACCAGCACCTGCTTCTTGACGATCGCGGCGCGGCCTTGGCGGTCGAGGAAACGCTCGGAACCGAAGGGCACCGGCCCGGTGCCCATCTCGGCCGCACGGCCTTCGGTGCTCTCATCGACCAGGCGCATCTCCAGCGTCGCGGTGCGCCCGAGGATGTCCTTGGCCTTGGCGACATCCTGTACGCCGGGCAGTTGTACGACGATGCGGTCCAGCCCCTGCTGCTGGATGACCGGCTCGGCCACGCCCAGTTCGTTGATGCGGTTGTGCAGCGTCGTGATGTTCTGCTTGAGCGCCGCGTCCTGCAGCCGGCGCGCGGCCTCCGGTTTGATCGTCGCGGTCAGCCGGAAGTCGTCGCCCTCGGCGCCGGTCGACGCGCTCAGGTCGGAGAACTGGTCCTGCACGAGTTGGCGCGCCTGCTCCAGGGCCTGCGCGTCACGAAAGTGCACTTCGATGGTCTGGCCGCTGCGGCTGACGGCGCTGCCGCGGATGCCCTTGTCGCGCATCCCCGCGCGCAGATCGCCCGCGAAGGTTTCGGCCTTTTTGTCGAGCGCGCCCTGCATGTCGACCTTCAGCATGAAGTGCACGCCGCCGCGCAGGTCCAGCCCCAGGTACATCGGGTGGGCATGCAGCGCCGTGAGCCAGGCCGGCGAACGCGACACCAGATTGAGCGCGACGATGTAAGCCGGATCGGCCGCATCGGGCACCAGCGCGTGCTGCAGCACGTCGCGCGCCTTGAGCTGGTCGTCGGTGGTGGCGAAACGCGCGCGCACCGAGTTCGCATCCAGCGTCAACATGTCGGGCACGAGCTGCGCCTGTGCGAGCGCCGCTTCCACGCGCGATTGCGTGCCGGAATCGATCTTGACGGTGGAGCCGGCCGCCGACACCTGCACCGCCGGCGCCTCGCCGAAGAAATTAGGCAGGGCGTAGATCAGGCCCACGAGCAACACGATCACGATGGTCGTGTATTTCCATGCCGGGTAACGATTCATGATCGGGTCGATACTGCGGCACGCAAGGCAGGCGGACCGCCATTAGAAAAGAAAATAGGACTGGCGCAAACAAGATTGCACCCGCGCTGCGCCCAATGGAAAAGCGCCGCGCGGGAACTCATTTTGCGTAAGCCGTGGAAGATTGACTAGAACTTACGCAAACCAGGATGCGCCAGCGTTGCGTCCAAGGGGAAGGCGCCTCGCAAGAACCCATTTTGCGTAAGCCGTATTTACTTGAGCGAGCCCTTGGGCAGAACCTGAACCACGGCGCTGCGCTGCACGCGCACTTCGAAGCCGGAAGCAACTTCCAGGCTCAGGTACTGGTCGCCAAGCTCGGTGATGCGGCCGATCAACCCGCCGGCGGTGGCCACTTCATCGCCCTTGGCCAGCGCCTCCAGCATCGCGCGCGTTTCCTTCTGGCGCTTCATCTGAGGACGGATCATGATGAAGTACAGCACCACGAACATCAGCACCAGCGGCAGGAAGCTGCCGAGCGAACCCAACATGCCGGCATCGGCGGCTGGCGCGGCCGGTGCGGTTTGTGCATAAGCGGAAGAAATGAACAAAGAGGTTCCTCCAAGAAAAAAGAAAATTCCGGGCACGAAAGCAACCCGTGGCAAACAGCCATATACACGCTGCCCTGTGGGTCAGCGCACACATGATTGCCAGATTGTATGCGGGCGGCCTCGTCGGCACGCGGTAAAACCGGGGCGTCCGGCTCGGATCAGGCTGGCGAAGACGTGGCGCGCCAGTGTGCCATCCGCTCATCCCAGCGCAGGCGCGCGGCCGCCAGATGGCGCGCCTTGACGTGGCCGTAGCCGCGGATCTGCTGCGGAATCTGCGCGATCTCAAGCGCCAGCGCATGGTTGCCGGCCGTCAGGCCGCGCAACATTTCTTCGATGGCCGCACGGTATTGGCCGATCAGCGCCCGTTCGGCGCGGCGCTCCTGGCTGCGCCCAAAAGGATCGAAGAAGCTGCCGCGCAGGCCCTTGAACCTGGCGAGCCAGCGCAACGCCGTCCCCATGGCGGAGCCGTAGCTCTTCTTGACCCGCTCGCCGCGCGCATTGCGCCGGGCCATGACCGGCGGCGCCATGTGATAGCGCAGCCTGAAATCCCGCCCCGGACGGCCTTCGAACATGCCGTTCAGCCGCGCGAGGAAGGCCGGATCGCTGTGCAGCCGCGCCACCTCGTACTCGTCCTTGTAAGCCATGAGCCTGAATAGCTGCTGCGCCACCGCCTCGGCCAGGCTGTCTTTGCCCAGCGGTGCCTCGGCTTGCCGCACGCGCGCAACGAAGGCCCGGTATTGCTCGGCGTAGGCGGCGTTCTGGTAGCCCGTCAGGAATTCGACGCGGCGGGCGATCAAGCCGTCCAGCGTTTCGCGTTGGCTCCATTGGATCGTCTGCTCCGGCGCGAGCAGCCGGCGCATCGCGGCCGGGTCGTGCGCTGCCTGGCGGCCCCATTCGAAGGCGGTCTTGTTGGCCTGTACCTGCACGCCGTTGAGTTCGATGGCGCGCATCAGCGATTCGTGCTCAAGCGGCACCCAGCCCTTCTGCCAGGCGTAGCCGAGCAGCATCGGGTTGGTGTACAAGCTGTCGCCCATCAATTGCGTGGCGGCCGCGTCAGCGTCGAAGGCGCTCACGGCTCCGGCGCCGACGCCGCGCGCGAGTTCGGCGGCGCAGTCATCCTGCGGATTGCGCCAGTTGACATCGTGCACGAAGGCCGCCGTCGGCGTGCCGTGGCTGTTCAGGGCGACGCGGGTGCGGCCCTCGCCCAGGCGCATGAAGGTTTCGGCGCTCACGCTCACGAGCGGATCGCAGGCCAGCACCAGATCGGCCGCCGCCAGGCCCACGCGCGTCGTGTGAATCGCCTCCTGCGTGGGGCCGATCAGCACGTGGCTCCAGGTCGCGCCGCCTTTTTGCGCAAGGCCGGCCGAGTCTTGCGTCACGATTCCCTTGCCTTCGATATGGGCGGCCATGCCGAGCAACTGGCCGATGGTGATCACGCCGGTGCCGCCAATGCCGGCCACCACGATGCCCCAAACCTGCTGTGGCGCCAGCGCCGGGATACCGGGTGCGGGCGGCAGGCCCAGATCGGCCGGCGCGGCGGGTGATTTTTCGGGCGCGTACTTTTTGAGTTTTCCACCCTCCACGGTGACGAAGCTCGGGCAAAAGCCCTTCAGGCAGCTCAAATCCTTGTTGCAACTGCTCTGGTTGATGGTGCGCTTGCGGCCAAACTCGGTTTCCAGCGGTTCCACCGACAGGCAATTGCTCTGCTCGCCGCAATCGCCGCAGCCCTCGCAGACTGATTCATTGATGACCACGCGCACGGCCGGATCGACCGCCGCGCCGCGCTTGCGGCGGCGGCGTTTTTCGGTCGCGCAGGTCTGGTCGTAAATGATCGCGGTGACACCCTCGATCTCGCGCAGTTCGCGCTGCACTGCGTCCAGGCCGTCGCGGTGGCGCACCGCCACGCGCTGCCCGCCGTAATGGCCCGGAATCTGCACGCCTGCGTACTTTTCGGGCTCGTCGCTGACGATCACCAGCTTCTTCACGCCCTCCGCGTGCAGGCTTTCGGCGATCTGCAGCACCGAGTGGCCCTCGGGCCGCTCGCCGATGGGCTGGCCGCCGGTCATCGCGACCGCATCGTTGTAAAGAATCTTGTAAGTGATGTTCACGCCAGCGGCAATCGCCTGGCGAATCGCGAGCAGACCGCTGTGAAAGTAGGTGCCGTCACCGAGGTTGGCGAAGATGTGATGCTGATGGCTGAAGGGCTGCTGCCCGACCCACGGCACGCCTTCGCCGCCCATCTGTGTGAAGCCGACGGTCGAACGGTTCATCCAGACCGCCATGAAGTGGCAGCCGATGCCGGCCATGGCGCGTGAGCCTTCGGGCACGACGGTGCTGGTGTTGTGCGGGCAGCCCGAGCAGAACCACGGCTGCCGCGCCTGGTTCACGCCGCCGGCCTGCAAGCTTTGCGCCGAACGCTCCTTGGCGTCGAGGACTGCAATCTGCGCGCGCACCCGCGCGGCCATGCCGGCGCCCGCCGCCGCGAGCACACCCGTTTTTTCGAGCCGCCGCGCGATCGCACGGGCGATCAGCGCCGGATTCAGCTCGGCGTTCGCGCGCAGCAGCGTGTTCGCGGCCGGATGGGGCATGCCCCATTCGCCGCCGGAAAAATCGCCTTCGGGCTCGTCGAATTTGCCCAGCACCTTGGGCCGCACGTCGGCGCGCCAGTTGTAGAGTTGTTCCTTGAGTTGGTGCTCGATGATCGGGCGCTTTTCCTCGACCACGAGGATTTCCTGCAGCCCGGATGCGAATTCGCGCGTGAGTTGCGCTTCGAGCGGCCACACCACGCCGACCTTGTGCACGCGGATGCCGAGCTGGCGGCAGGCCGCGTCGTCCAGCCCGAGATCGGCCAGCGCCTGGCGCGTATCGTTATAGGCCTTGCCGCTGGCCATGATGCCGAAGCGGTCGTGGGGCCCGGCAATCACGTTGTAGTTCAGGCGGTTGGCGCGCACGTAGGCCAGCGCGGCATACCACTTGTCATGCATGAGCCGCGCTTCCTGCTCGAGCGGGTTGTCGGGCCAGCGGATGTGCAACCCGCCAGGCGGCATCTGGAAATCCTCGGGCAGCGCGATTCGCACGCGCTCCGGGTCGATCGCCACGGAGGCGCTCGATTCAACGATTTCCTGGATCGTCTTCATGCCCGACCAAATGCCCGCGAAGCGGCTCATCGCAAAGGCATGAATGCCCAGGTCGAGTATTTCCTGCACGTTCGCCGGGAAGAACACCGGCGTGCCGCAAGCCTTGAACATGTGATCGCTCTGATGCGCGGCAGTCGAACTCTTGGCGACGTGATCATCGCCGGCCACGGCAATCACGCCGCCCCAGGGGGTGGTGCCGGCCATGTTCGCGTGCTTGAATACGTCGCCGCAGCGGTCCACGCCTGGCCCCTTGCCGTACCAGATTCCGAACACGCCGTCGAATCGATGGGTGTCCGGCGGCGAAAATCCCAGCATCTGCGTACCCCACAAGGCGGTGGCGGCCAGTTCTTCGTTGACGCCGGGCTGGAACACGATGTTCTGCGCTTTGAGAAATTTGCCGGCCTTCCAGAGCGCCTGGTCGTAGCCGCCCAGCGGCGAGCCGCGGTAGCCGCAGATGAACCCGGCGGTGTTTTTGCCCACGCGCGCATCGCGCATGCGCTGCAGCATCGGCAGCTTGACCAGGGCCTGCACCCCGCTCATGAAGGCGCGGCCGCAGTCCAGGGAATATTTGTCGTCCAGAGTAACGGTATCGAGCGCCTTGCGGATGTGCTCGGGAAGTGGTGCGCGCATCGTTTTGTCTCCGATGATTTGGCTTCGTTGGCCGGGATCCATGTGTATTCGCGGCACCCTCGATCAGGTGCGCGCCCCGCCATGATGACACGCCCTTGCGGACCTGCGGGTATCCGCTAGGGACGGCAATCAGTTATGGGGGCGCAACTCAAGCCTCGGCATGAGTTGACCGGTGAGCTCGTTGCCGCGGGCGTCCCACGCCATCAGGCCGTTGGGGTAATTCTGGCTGCGGGCGAGCTTGTCGGTGACCTGGCGCAGGGCTCTGACCGAATCGGGCGATTCCGGGTTCCACGTAAATACCCTGCGGTCGGCATAGAAAATCACAGCCATCGGGTTTTTGATGCGCCGGTCCGGACAGAGAAAGTAGCCGAACTTTTTCATGGTCTGGAGCGTCTTGGTCTTGACGTTGCGAATGCCCGGCGTGGCGTGATCTTTGGAGTGGACAGGGCACACGCGCGCGGCATGGTCGATGAACTCCTGGTGGATCATGGACTTGGGTTTCGCGACCTTTTCCTCGGGTTTTACGATTTTGTATCCGGCCAGTGCACCCTGACTGGCTCCCAAGGCCAGCACCATCATGGCGACGTGAATTTTCTTCATGAACATGTATCCTCGTGTGGGTGGGTATCGGCCGTGGACGCGATTCAACCTGGATTCAATGGCGGGATGGCGGCCTGCGCAACTGGAGCGAAGGCACGAACTGGTTGGTCAATTCCCTGCCCTGGGCGTCCCAGACCGTCAGGCTATCGGGGTACTCCTCGCTGTCGGCGAGCCTGTCGGTGATTTGACGCAGGGCGCTCACCGAATCGGGTGATTCCGGGTTCCACGTGAACACCCTGCGGTCGGCATAGAAAATCACCGCCATCGGGCTTTTGATGCGCCGGTCGGGGCAGAGGAAGTATCCGAGTCTCGCCATGACCTGGAGCGTCTTGCCCCTCATATTGCGAAGGCCCGGCGTGGCGCGGTCTCTGGAATAGTCGGGGCAGGTGCGCGCGGCACGGTCAATGAAGCTCTCTTCGGGCTTGGCCTCGGGTTTGACGACCCTGTATCCCGCCACCGCATCCTGGCCAATTCCCAGTGCCAGCATCATCATGACCATGTGGATTTTCTTCGTGGACATGTTTTCTTGTGCGAGTGCTGGCCACGGACGGGCATCAATACCGGGATGGCGGTTTGCGCAACTGCAACGAAGGCACCTGCAACGAAGGTCCGCGCGCCCTCAAAAAAGAGCCAGGCTGGAAGAATGATTGACCATAAATGGCACTTTGACAAGTGTCTAGAGGGCCTATGGCTACAACGGCCCAGGCGCCCAGGCGGGCGTCAAATCACTCGATTTCGACCCAGCGCGGCGCCGAAAAGGCGCTGAGCCGGCGTTCACGCCAGGATCGCCGCCGGCGCGCCTGCCGGAGCGCACAGCATGTTGCATTCCGCAAGATCCTGGTAGACAGGCCCGCGAAAACCGGCATCCGTCCACGTCGGTATTCCCGGCAGCTTGCTGGAACGGCCGCCGTGAGCGGCGGTACGCGAGGGGCAAGGGGTTGATAGAAGCTGTAAATTCCAATATCCACCCAGATACTCGGCGGAAAATAGCATGACCACTTTAATTGTCGACCGGAATCCGGCTTCGGGCGTTACGCTCATTACATTGAATCGCCCAGCGGTGCTGAACGCTTTCAATACCGCCATGTGGCGGGAACTTGGGGATCTTTTGCGCGAGCAAGCCCATGACGCCGGCCTTCGCTGCATCGTGATTTGCGGCGCGGGTTCGCGCGCTTTTTCCGCAGGCGGTGATCTGAAAGAGCGCAACGGCATGAGCGACGAGGTATGGGCCGCACAGCATCGGCTGATCGAAGACGTATTGCTCGCGGTGCGTGAATTTCCGCATCCCGTCATAGCGGCCGTGCACGGCATTGCGCACGGAGGCGGGCTGGAACTGGCGCTCATGTGCGATTTCATCGTGGGAGACACAAGCGCCGATATGGCCCTGCCGGAGGGCAAACGCGGCTTTCTTCCCGGCGGCGCCGGCATGCAGAACCTGACGAGGGCCGTGGGCCTGCGCAAAGCCAAGCAGATGGTCTACACCGGCGCCCGCATTGATGCGCAAACCGCCTATGACTGGGGCATCCTCAACGAATTGGTTCCGGCAGGCCAGCACGTCACGCGCGCTTTGGCGCTGGCGCATGAAATGACCCGCGCCTCACCGCAGGCGGTGCGTTCGGCCAAACTGGCCTTGCAGCATGGCGCCGACACGGATTTCCGCGCCGGATATGCGCTCGATCTGGCTCACTACTACACGCTCGTATCCGGCCCCGACCGCCTGGAGGGCATCCGCGCCTTCAATGAAAAACGGGAACCGCGATGGGTACGGCGCTAACGTAAACCACGGCGCGGCAGGCCGCACACGCATTGGACTACGACGACGTGTGCATGCAGGCGACTTGCCATCCGAGCGCGCCCGTTGTCGCGGCGCCGGTCATTGCGCCCCTCGTGGCTGCCTTGAGCGCCTGTTCATGATCGATCCGGCCCCGGCATGAAGCAGGATTGTGGCGTGCGTGAACCACCTCCGTATCTTTTTTACAAAAACAAGATTGATTGCGCGTTATTGTGCTGTTTCATGACATAATAAAAAATCCGTGCGTAAAAACTGCGGGGATTCACCATTTCAAATCTGGAGGATTTTATGAAAAAGCTGAAAAATCTATGCGTATACGGGATATCGCTTTCCGCGGCGGTCGCGACCTTCACGCTGGCGGGATGCGCCACCGAATCATCGACGGCGGTGGCGGTCACCAAGGTTGAATCGGCAGGCGCTCCCTATCACGGTCCGCGCACGCCCATCGCCGTGGGTAAATTCAATAACCGATCCGACTTTATGCGCGGCATCTTTTCCGATGGCGTCGATCGGCTGGGTGGACAAGCCAAAACGATTCTGATCACGCATCTCCAGCAAACCAATCGTTTCACCGTATTGGATCGTGACAACATGTCCGAAGCGCAGCGCGAAGCAACGCTCAAAAATCAAAAACAAAACCTCAAAGGCGCTGATTACCTCATTACAGGCGACATTACCGAATTTGGCCGCAAGGAAGTTGGCGATCATCAGTTGTTCGGTATTCTTGGCCGTGGTAAATCACAAGTGGCTTATGCGAAGGTCAACCTCAATATCGTGAACATTGCGGACTCCCAGGTTGTATATTCAACGCAGGGCGCCGGTGAGTATTCACTGTCCAACCGTGAAATCATCGGTTTTGGCGGCACGTCCGGCTATGACGCAACACTCAACGGCAAGGTGATCGATCTGGCCATGCGGGAAGCCATCAACAATCTCGTTCGCGCCATCGACAACGGACAATGGCAACTGCCGAATTTCAGTAAATAAGCATGCGTCTGGATATGATGAGTTCAATCTTATCGCCGCGCATGGCGGCGATGATGTCACTTTCGGCCAGCCTGTTGCTGACAGGCGGCTGCGCTTCACAATCGAGCATCTATCAGTGGGAAGCTTATCAACCGCAGGTTTATCAGTATTTTCAGGGTAAATCGAAGGAAGCGCAGATAGAAAAGCTGGAGTCGGGCTTGCAGAAAATTCAGGCATCGAACAAAGCCGTTCCTCCGGGCTATCATGCCCAGTTGGGTTTGCTGTACGGGCAAACGGGTAATAGTAACAGGATGATTCAGGAGTTTCAAACTGAAAAAACGCTGTTCCCCGAATCGGCTCCCTATATAGATTTTTTGCTCAAAAAGAACAAAACCACGGAGGGAAATGAATGATGCGTCGATTGTTTGCTTGTTTGAGCGTAGTGGGCGCGCTGGCCTTGACCGGCTGCGCGACCTCCACACAGCAGCTTGACTATACGGCTTACAAGGCGAGCCGCCCGCGCTCTATCCTGGTGTTGCCCCCTGTCAATGAATCTCCGGATATCAAAGCAACTTATGGCATGTTATCGCAGGTCACCTTGCCGCTGGCTGAATCGGGGTATTACGTATTGCCTGTTGCCCTGGTCGATGAAACCTTCCGCCAAAATGGCTTGACCACGCCGAATGATATTCAAGCGGTGTCCCCGCAGAAATTGCGGGAGATTTTTGGCGCGGATGCTGCGCTCTATATCACGGTGTCTCAATACGGGACTAAGTATCAGATCCTCCAGAGCGCTACCATTGTGACGGCATCGGCCAAGCTGATCGACCTGAAAACGGGTGATACTTTATGGACGGGCTCGGCCGGTGCTTCCTCAACGGAAGGCAATAATAATAGTGGAGGCGGAGTGATTGGCATGTTGATCACTGCGGCGCTGACACAGGTGATTAATTCAGTATCCGATGCATCTTTCAATGTCGCGGGCACGGCTGCCAATCGCCTGCTGTTCGCAAGACAGCCCACCGGAATGCTTTACGGGCCACGCTCGCCGAAGTATCGGACGGATTAATTTGCTCAATCTATGGTGGGCTTCTGGAATACTGGTTTCCAGGGGCCTTGGGCCAAGAAGGGCGGCCTTACAGCCGGTGAGCGACATAAGCGAGCTTGTGTGGACGCGCTTTACAGCGCAGCAGGAGCATCGGGCATTTCTGGGGTCAGTGGGGCGCGTAAGGTGTCGCGCAATATAAGGGATATTCAGCAAACCACGCTCCAACGTCGCAAAACACTTCGTTCAAGCAATGTAGTGCGAAGCGCTGCATTGCTTAATTTATAACTGGCGGACATTCTGTGTGCAGATACTCAAAATTATTCAATCGCTACTTGGGGTCGTGGTTTCTTTTTATCTCTTCAAAGGGCTGCGTGGAAAACTAAATGATGGCGATGGCTTGAAGGTTGGAACGATTGTTCTGGTTTTGTTTTTTCTTATATCAATAACCTCTGGTTTATCAAATTAAATTAATATGCAAAACATTATTTTCCTTGTGTGCACAATTGTCATTGCGCCTAATATTGCGCTCAAGCCGACCGTCTGCAGTGGCGGCTTAGCTTGAGACATTAGGGAACCTCTGAGCAATTGATGTTCAGAGTGATCAAAGCCAGCCAGTCACCACAAACTGAGCTCAGATGCTCAATTTTTTAGCACCTGCCGTTGATTTTGAGGGCCGTTTTGACCCTTTCAGCCCGTTTTCGGGCGCAG
>CAYTPC010000063.1:0-5740 GCA_964439605.1 uncultured Burkholderiaceae bacterium | reverse complement strand
GTCTTTCTTTGCTCAGGACCAAGAAAGCAGCATTTCAGCAGCCCTGGTACACCGGTTATTAAGCAAACAGCAATGCGGATCAATTGGCTCCAGATGCTGCTGCGCGGCGCGCAGGTGTTGGTCCTTTGCGCCGTGATCGCGGCCATCAATGCCCGCGATATCCGTTACCTGTTCCAACTGGTGGTTACGGTGTGCATCGGCATACCGTGCTGGCTGATGTTCGAATTTGGCCGCTTGCTGGTGCCCCGTAAGTACTGCCACTGCAGCGTCGAAGATGGCGACCACGGCTGGCCCAAGGGCTGGCGCGCCCTGGCGCTGGCCGCCGCCAGCATCGGGGTTGGTTTTTCCGCCGGCGTACCCCTGGCCCTGTGGCTGTGGCCTTTTCCTGGCGACGGCATTCCACCGTTGAGCGGCCTGATGAATGCCCTGCTGACCGCTGTCGTCGCTGGCGCGATGGGCAGCTTTTTCTTCGGCGCCCGCAGCGCGCGGGCCATGCTGCAAGCCGAGGCCTCCACCGCCGAGCGCACCGCCGCCGAAGCGCGCCTGATGCTGCTGCAAAGCCAGTTGGAACCGCACATGCTATTCAATACACTGGCCAATCTGCACGCGCTGATCGGCACCGATCCGACTGCGGCCAGGCGCATGCTGGACTGGCTGAATGGCTTTTTGCGGGCCTCGCTGAACGCATCGCGCACCACCGCGCACCCGCTGGAAGCCGAATTCGAGCGCCTGCGCGACTATCTGGCGCTCATGTCGATCCGCATGGGGCCGCGCCTGACCCATGCGCTGCACCTGCCAGATGAATTGCGCGCACAGCCCGTGCCGCCGCTCCTGTTGCAGCCGCTGGTGGAAAACGCCATCCGGCACGGGCTGGAACCGTGCGTGAAAGGCGGCCATATCGAAGTCAGCGCGGCGCGCGCCGACCAGCAGTTGATGTTGACGGTGCGCGACAGCGGCGTCGGCTTCAACCCCGGCACGCGGCCGCCGGCCGCCGAAGGGCATTTCGGGCTGGCGCAGGTCATCGAGCGCGTCGCCTCGACCTACGGCGGCCAGGGACAAGTCCAAGTACAGTCGCAGCCCGGCAACGGAACCACCATCCGCATCGCCCTGCCATGCCCTTCGCCTATACCGCCCTGATCGCCAAGGATGGATGATGGATTGCTTGCCAGCCACGAATCCTTGTTCGATATCCACCCTTGCCCTTGTGCGACAAGGGAAATTAAGCCTATAATAGGCGCTTAACGACCAAAACGGGCGGACACAACCGCCCGTTTTTTATTGGTCGATTCAGTTTCGGACGGCGTCCAGCGTGCAGACGCCGTGTCCAGCAATTTGATTTTCTTGGGAAGCCGACGCGACACGTGGCATTACAGCAGACTGTGGAAACGACCGTGGCCGGCCTTGGCTACGAGCTAGTCGAGATCGAACGCTCGGCGGGCGGGTTGCTGCGCGTCACCATCGACTTGCCGTGGGATGCTTGCGCCGCCGCCTCTGGTGCGCCGCAAGCCTTCGTGACGGTCGAGGATTGCGAAAAAGTCACGCGCCAATTGCAATACACGCTGGAAGTCGAAGGCATCGACTACAAGCGGCTCGAGGTGTCTTCGCCAGGCATCGACCGGCCGCTGCGCGGCGAGCGCGACTTCGAGCGATTCGCCGGTGAGGTCATCGACATCACGCTGAAGGAGCCAATCGGCGCCATCGGCAAAGAAGCCGGCACTGCCCTGGCGGCGAACCGCAAGAAATTCCGCGGCAGGCTCGAACGTGCCGAAAGCGGCGGCTGGCAGATCGTCTGGAGCGACGCGCCGGCTCCCAAGCCTGGACAGAAAGTGAACAAGAAACGCGAGGCCGCACCGTTGCAGGCGTTGGGCTTCAGGCTCGATGAACTGCGCGAGGCACGTTTGGCTGCGATCGTGGATTTCAAAGGCCGAAAGGCCACGGCCCAGCCGGATTCTTTGGATATAGATGCAGATGCTGCCGGCGCGCAATCGCCGGCCTGATCGAGGAGAAGTGGTAGCATGAACCGCGAAATGTTGATGTTGGTGGACGCAATCTCGCGCGAGAAGAACGTCGAGCGGGAGGTCGTTTTCGGCGCTGTCGAATCAGCACTGGCACAGGCAACAAAGAAGCTTTATTCGGGCGACGTGGATATCCGCGTCGCCGTCAATCGCGACACCGGCGATTACGAAACCTTCCGCCGCTGGCACGTGGTTCCCGATGAGGCCGGCCTGCAATTGCCCGATCAGGAAATCCTGCTGTTCGAGGCGCGCGAGGAAATGCCCGACATCGAGGTCGACGAGCATATCGAGGAACCGGTCGAATCGGTGCCGATCGGCCGCATTGGCGCGATGGCCGCCAAGCAGGTGATCCTGCAAAAGATCCGCGACGCCGAGCGCGAAATGCTGCTCAACGACTTCATGTCACGCGGCGAGAAAATCTTTGCCGGCACCGTCAAGCGGCTCGACAAGGGCGACATCGTGGTCGAGGCCGGGCGCGTCGAAGGCCGCTTGCGCCGCAACGAAATGATCCCGAAGGAAAACCTGCGCAACGGCGACCGCGTGCGGGCGATGATCATGGAAGTGGACCTGACGCTGCGCGGTGCGCCGATCATCCTTTCGCGCGCCGCGCCCGCATTCATGATTGAGCTGTTCCGCCAGGAAGTCCCCGAGATCGAGCAAGGCCTGCTGGAAATCAAGAGCTGCGCGCGCGATCCCGGCAGCCGCGCCAAGATCGCGGTGCTCTCGCACGACAAGCGCGTCGATCCGATTGGCACCTGCGTCGGCGTACGCGGCACGCGCGTCAACGCCGTCACGAACGAGCTGGCCGGCGAGCGTGTGGATATCGTGCTGTGGAGTGAAGATCCGGCGCAGTTCGTGATCGGTGCGCTTGCGCCGGCCAACGTCACTTCGATCGTCGTGGACGAAGAAAAGCATGCGATGGACGTGGTGGTTGACGAAGAAAACCTCGCCATCGCCATTGGCCGTGGCGGCCAGAACGTGCGCCTGGCCTCCGATCTCACGGGCTGGAAGATCAACATCATGGACGCCAGCGAGTCGGCCCAGAAGCAAGCGCAGGAAACTGACGCGAGCCGCAAGCTGTTCATGGAAAAGCTCGATGTCGACGAGGAAATTGCCGACATCCTGATCGCCGAAGGCTTCACCAGCCTCGAAGAAGTGGCCTATGTGCCGATCTCCGAAATGCTCGAAATCGAGAGTTTCGACGAAGATACTGTCAACGAACTGCGCGCCCGCGCAAAGGACGCGCTACTGACGATGGAAATTGCCAAGGAAGAAAAAGTTGAGAGTGTCTCGCAAGATCTGCGCGACCTTGATGGTTTGACGTCCGAACTAATTGCCGCGCTGGCTGGTGCCGGCGTACACACGCGTGACGACCTGGCCGATCTCTCGGTCGATGAACTCACCGACATCACCGGCCAGAAAGCCGAGGATGCCAAAACACTCATCCTGAAGGCTCGCGAACACTGGTTCGCCGGTCAAGAGTGATGTGATGGAGGCACGAACCAGATATGTCCAGTACTACCGTTGCGCAATTTGCGCGCGAACTCGAAAAAACGCCTGAACTGCTGCTTGCGCAGCTCAAAAGCGCAGGCGTCACCAAAGCCGCTGCCAGCGATCTCCTGACCGAATCAGACAAACAGCGCCTGCTCGGTTTTCTCAAGGCCAGTCACGGCACGGCCGGGTCCGAACGCAAGAAGATCACGCTGGTCAAGAAGTCCACCAGCGAAATCAAACAGGCCGATGCAACCGGCAAGGCCCGCACCATCCAGGTCGAAGTGCGCAAGAAGCGCACCTTCATCCAGCGTGACGAAACGCCGGCCCGGGCGCCGGCACCTGCGGCGGAGCCCGCTGCGCCGCGCGTGGACGAAGCCGAACTGATGCGCCGCGAAGAAGAGGCGCGCCTGCAGGCCGAACTGTTGCGCCGTCAGGAAGAAGAACTGGTCGAGAAGCGCCGCCAGCGCGAAGCGCAGGAACGCGCCGAAGCCGAGGAACGCGAGCAACAGGCCCGCCGCCAGGCGGAAGCCGAGGCTGCGGCACGCGAGCAAGCAGAAAAGGCGCAAAAGGCGGAAAAAGCCGCCGAAAAGGCTGCCGCCGAAGCGGCGTCCGCATCATCGGACGCTGCCGCGGCCAAGCAGAAGGAAGCCGCCGAGAAAGCTGCCGCGGCCAGCAAGGCACGCGAAGAAGCCCAGGCCAAGGCCGCCGCCGAAGCCAAGGCCCGCGCTGAAGAAGAAGCCGCGCGGGCGCGCGACCTCGACGAGCGCCGCCGCAAGGCGCTGGCCGAGGCCGAGGCCATCCGCGCGATGATGAATGCGCCGGCGCGCGTACTGACTCCGCCCAAACCGGTGGAAAAAACACCGGAAAAAGCCAAGGCAGCCGTCAAGGGCACGCTGCACAAGCCCGCCACCCCGGCGGCACGGACGGGCACGCCCGCGCCGGCCGCCGCGCCCAGCGGCAACAAGGCACCCAGTGGTGGCAAGGCGCCCAGTAGTGGCGGCAAGGAAGTCAAGTCGGCCAAGCTCTCGTCGAGCTGGGCCGGCGATCCGGGCAAAAAGAAAGAAATCAAAACGCGTGGCGACACCAGCGGCGGCGTCAACCGCGGCAACTGGCGTGGCGGTCCGCGCGGGCGCCGTAGCAATGATCGCAACGCGCATGAAGAACGCACAGCGGCCGCGCCGGTTGAAGCGCGCGTGATCGCGGTGCACGTGCCCGAGACGATCACGGTCGCCGAGCTGGCGCACAAAATGTCGGTCAAGGCATCGGAAGTCATCAAGCAGTTGATGAAGCTTGGCCAGATGGCGACCATCAACCAATCGCTGGACCAGGACACGGCGATGATCATCGTCGAGGAAATGGGCCACACCGCGGTGGTTGCCGCGCTTGACGATCCGGAAGCCTTTACCGTCGAGGAAGTGTCCCAGCAAAGCGGCGATGCACTGCCGCGCGCGCCGGTGGTCACCGTCATGGGCCACGTCGATCACGGCAAGACTTCGCTGCTCGATTACATCCGCCGCGCCAAAGTGGCGGCGGGCGAAGTCGGCGGCATTACCCAGCACATCGGCGCCTACCACGTCGACACGCCGCGCGGCATGGTTTCCTTTCTCGATACGCCGGGTCACGAAGCCTTTACCGCGATGCGCGCGCGTGGCGCGCAGGCAACCGACATCGTGATCCTGGTCGTCGCGGCCGACGATGGCGTCATGCCGCAGACGAAGGAAGCGATCAAGCACGCCAAAGCGGCCAAGGTGCCGATCGTGGTGGCGATCAACAAGATCGACAAACCCGATGCCAATCCCGAACGGGTCAAGAGCGAACTGGTGGCCGAGGAGGTCGTGCCCGAGGAATTCGGTGGCGATTCTCCCTTCGTACAGGTTTCAGCCAAGACGGGCCAGGGCATCGACGACCTGCTCGAACAGGTGCTGTTGCAGGCAGAAGTGCTCGAATTGAAGGCGCCGGTCGATGCCGCGGCCAAGGGCCTGGTGATTGAAGCCCAGCTCGACAAGGGACGCGGTCCGGTCGCCACGGTGCTGGTGCAGTCGGGCACGCTCAAGGTCGGCGACGTGGTGCTCGCGGGCCAGACTTATGGTCGCGTGCGCGCAATGCTCGATGAGGATGGCCGCAACGCCAAGGGGGCTGGTCCGTCGATCCCGGTCGAGATCCAGGGCCTGACCGAAGTGCCACAGGCCGGCGACGAGTTCATGGTGATGACCGACGAGCGCCGCGCGCGC
>CAYTPC010000062.1:0-7779 GCA_964439605.1 uncultured Burkholderiaceae bacterium | reverse complement strand
GCGCAGCCAGTCGGCAACCGCCTCGGCCTGCACGATCATGCTGCCCATGCCGACGATGAGGTATTCCGCATCCTCGCAACGATACGCGGCGACGCGCCGGTATTGCCGCCCGGTCAACTCGGCGAATTCGGCCATGCAGCGATCGGCGATCTGCTCGATGTGGTCGAAGAAGTAGGGCCGCTGACCGGCCACCGCCTGCATATAGGCATCCTGGTTCTGCACCGAGCCGGACAGAAGCGGCGTATCCACATCCCAGATCGCCGGCACGCGGCGGCGCTTCGGGCCGTAGAGCATGGCCTGGGCGGGCGTGGGCGTGTCGATGAGGTCATCGGGCTTGCCCAGATATTCCGCGATCAATTCGCGCTCGGGCAGGCGCACCGACTCGATCAGGTGCGTGGTGAGAAAACCGTCCTGGCCGACGATGGCTGGCGTGAGCGAGAGTTCGGCGGTCTTGCGCGCGATCAGGTTCAAGTCGGCCGCGCCCTGGGCGTCTTTCGCCAGCACCTGAATGAAGCCAGTGTCATCCACGCAGTGATAATCGTCGTGGCCGCAGTGCACGTTGAGGCTGACCTTGGTGATGGCGCGGCAGCCCATATTGAGCACGTAAGGCAGCCGCTTGCCGACGGCGGCGTAGAGCGATTCGTGCATGAAGGCCACGCCCTGCGCCGAGGAGAAATTGGTCGCGCGCAGGCCCGACATCGACATGCCGGCGGTAACCCCGGCGGCGGCGTGCTCGGATTCCGGCTCAATGAAAATCAGCGGGCGGTCGGAGATATTGATATGGCCTTCGGCGGCCGCTTCGGCCCAGTATTCGCCCATTTGCGTCGACGGCGTGATGGGATAAGCGCCCGCGGCGTCGGACGCCTCGCGCTCGACGAGAATGACGGCGGTATTGCCGTCGACTGCGTCGCGCACGCCGGGATATTTGACCGCGGTTTTCTTGCCCGCGCCGGAACCGGTCTCGAACAACGTGTATTCCATGAGCTTTTTCAACATGGCGTTACCTCAAGCGGAAATAAGGGGGAGTTCGTTCTGACGCAAAATTTTCTTCGCTTCGACGCCCTTGACCGGCGTGTTCGGATCGGTGAACCAGACGATGGCGCCGGTCGGGCAGCGTTCGATGGCCTGTTTGGCCGCGCGCTCATTCTGCGCGTAGTCGATCACGGCCAGATTGGCGACGAGCTTGATCAGGCCCGGCTCGGCATCGGCGACGCATTTGCCGCACGCAGTGCACGCCACTTCGCACGACGCCTCGGCCGTATCGCCATCGGCGAGATTCTTGCAGGCGACCCACAGCTTTTGCGAGACCGGGATGAGGGAGAACAGCCCCTTCGGGCAGACTTCGACGCAATCGTTGCAGGCGGTGCATTTGTCGGCATCCACCACCGGCAGGCCGTGCGCGTTCATGTGGATGGCATCGAAAGGGCAGACGGTGGCGCAATCGGCCAGCCCGAGGCAGCCCCAGGCGCAATCCTTGCCGCCGCCGCTCACCACCGAGGCGGCGCGGCAGGAGCCGAGACCGGCGTAGCGGGCGCGCAAAAAAGCGACGTGGCGGCCACCGGCGCAGGCCAGACGCGCGACGCGCTTTTCCACCGAACCGGCGTCGACGCCGAGCATGGACGCAATCGCCTCGTTTTGCGCGGGCGCATTCACGGTGCATTGCGCCGGAATGATTTCGCCGGCAACCACTTTCTCGGCGAAATTGCGGCAACCCGCCGTGCCGCAGGCGCCGCAGTTGGATTTCGGCAGCATCGACTCCACTTCGTCGATGCGCGGATCCTCAAAAACGTGGAAGCGCCGGCTGGCGATGGCCAGCACCATCGCGAGGACAGCGCCGAGCAGCGCCATAAAGGCGCCGGCATAGGCAAGGTTCGTCATTGATCCCATAGCAACGCGTCGGGCGAGTCAAAAAACAAAAATCGGAACTGGAACCTGGTGGCGACGCGCTTTGCCTTGCGGGCGCGGCGGCGGCGGGCACTCACGGCGCAGCCGGAGATCGGATCCGGCTTACAAGGCAGCCTGACGGGGTGTGTCAGGCCGGGGGAGACGCAAACAGCGCGGTTGCGTTGCCTGCGTTCGTGTTAAAAAGGAGTATAGAAATTTTGCCGCGTCGCAACAACAAAATATTGCCTATACGTAGGCAAAGTTTTTCTTATACATCCCATAACGAATTGGAATTGATTAAATTCCGCGTCGCGCAAGACGATGGGCGATATTGCGTATGGATTTTTGAGAGGGTGGCTCCCCGACCTGGGCTCGAACCAGGGACACACGGATTAACAGTCCGTTGCTCTACCGACTGAGCTATCGGGGAACTGGATGCTGACGCTATGCTCGATCTTCGCCGGAATGAAAATCAGCGTTTTTGCAAGGGGCGAATGTTAGACATTTCGCCGCGGCGCGTCAAGCCGTCTGGTTCAGATTGAGAAAATTCGCTGGGGGCATGAGAACGGACAAGGAAAAGATTTATCTGAGACCGAGACGTTACGCCTTCCCCCGCATGCGGAGGAAGGTTATTTCCACCTCACCGAGCGGGCGTAGCCCGCGAGCGACCGTCACCCCTTTCCCTGGGAAGGGGGTTGGGGGGAAGGCTCACCCCCTCCGAGCGGGCGCAGCCCGCGAGCGACCGTCACCCCCTTCCTCGGGAAGGGGGCCGGGGGGAAGGTTATTTTATAACCGCCGCGATCGCGTCCGCCGTGTAATCCAGATTGCGCGTATTGAGCGCCGCGAGGCAGATGCGGCCGGTGCTGACGGCATAGATGCCGAACTCCGTTTTCAGGCGTTCGACCTGGGCGGCGGTGAGGCCGGTGTAGGAGAACATGCCGCGCTGTTTCGCCACGAAGGAAAAGTCCTGCGCCACGCCGCGCGCTTTCAGCTTATCCACGAGGCCGGTGCGCATGGCGCGGATGCGGTCGCGCATGCCGGCCAGTTCCGTTTCCCACATGCCGCGCAATTCGGCGCTGGCGAGCACCGCTGCGACGATGGCGCCGCCGTGCGTCGGCGGATTGGAATAGTTGGTGCGCACGACCCGCTTCACCTGGGACAGCACACGCGCCGATTCGTCCTTGCTGGCCGTGACGATGGACAGCGCGCCGACCCGCTCGCCATAGAGCGAGAAGGACTTCGAGAAGGAACTCGACACGAGAAATTGCAGCCCGGAGGCGGCGAACAGTTTCAGCGCCAGGGCGTCCGGCTCAATGCCATCGGCAAAACCCTGATAGGCCATGTCGATGAAGGCCACCAGGCCGCGCGCGCGAATCGTCTCGACGACTTCTTTCCATTGCGCTTCCGACAGATCGGCGCCGGTCGGGTTGTGGCAGCAGGCGTGGAGGACGACGATGGCGCCGGCGGGCAATCCGGACAGGCAGGCTTTCATGGCGGCGAAGTCGACGCCCCGCGTGGCCGCGTCGTAGTAGGGATAATTCTCGACTGTGAAACCGGCTGACTCAAACAGGGCGCGGTGATTTTCCCAGCTCGGATCGCTGATGTAGACCTTCGCGGCGGGCAGCAGGCGCTTCAGATAATCGGCGCCCACTTTGAGCGCGCCGGTGCCGCCGAGCGCCTCGATGGTGATGACGCGGCCATCTTTGGTGAGCGCCGAATCCGCGCCGAAGAGCAGGTTCTGCACGGCCTGGTTGTAGCTGGCCAGGCCCTCGATCGGCTGATAGCCGCGCGCCGGCATGGCTTCGAGGCGCGCCTTTTCCGCCGTGCGCACGGCGGAGAGGAGGGGAATCTTGCCGTTGTCGTCGCAATACACGCCGACGCCGAGATTGACCTTGGTGGCGCGGGTATCCGCGTTGAAGGCTTCGTTCAGACCAAGGATGGGGTCGCGGGGAGCCATCTCCACCGCAGCGAAAATCGAAGATGTCATGATGGGTCAGTGGGGCAGGGATGAAAAACGAACATTGTACCCGCGGCGCGCGGAAGTGAGAAAGTCTGGCGCCGCGGGACGGCCTGTATCAGCGTGTCAACGCAGATTGCAGGTATTGCAAGGCGATACTTCCCGTCGGCTGAATACGTCCCGCCGCAGTTTTTTGTAGTCCGGGCTGTTGTAGATTTCCAGAACGGATTGCTTGTTGACATCGCCCCACGGATATTCGCTGTGCCCGTCCATGCAGCAGTGCTGCACAATGCCTTTGGCATCGACGCGGAACTCGAACCAGTGGCTGCAAGGCAGATTCGGGATGGCGCTGGTGACCGCATTGCCGGTCTTGCCCAGCCAGTTGGTGTATGGCCACAGCGCAACTTCAAACAAGGGGAAGCGGGACTTGAAGAACGCCTGATATTTCTGGTCGTGCTCGCTGTGATCCATCAGGCGGCTCACCACTGTCCGGTAGGGAAACTGCCCTTCCTCTTTCGCCTTGTGAATCATCTCCAGACGTTTCAGCAGCCGGTCCCAGGACAGCTTCATCTTTTCTTCATAGACTTCCTTGCGGTAGTCCACGATGCTCAACCAGAGATAATCCAGCTTGTAGTTTGAGAGCTTCCTGAACACTTCCGGCGTCAGGGGCGACGCGTTGCTGGTGAGGGTGAGTTGCGCGTTGGGAAGTTTCAGGGCGATCTTGTCCAGAATCCCAAAAATGCGCTTGTCAAGAAACGGCTCGTTGACTGCCAAGGGAGAGAGCTGAAACCCGACCTCGCGGGGAATTTGTTGCAGATCGCCGATGATCTTGTCGATCAGCGTCATCGGCATCTGCTCCCCCTGCCGCGCCATGTCCGGGTAAACGCAGAACGAACATGCGGCATTGCATTGCGCAAACGTTTCAAACATCACATGTCTGGGATAGTCCATGAAGGGCGACGCCTTTGTGCGCAGATGCCCCATGTGGTAAGCGAGATCAAGGTGATTCAGCGCATTGATGCCCTTGTCATTGCCGAACAGCCGTTCCAGATAATTCTTGTATTCCAGATCGGACAGCACGATATTGCCCGCTGCTTCGTAAGTCTGGCCCTTGATCAGTGCGGCGCTGGTCTGCGACGGGTCGACCAGCAAAAGTTCGTTGCAGCACTGAATGAGAGCGTCTTTTCTGCCGGCGGCTTTCAGGATTTCAATCTTGAGAAGATAGCCGTCCGCATTGAGGGGTTCCAGGGCGATGGCGCGGTTGATGGATTCCAGCGCCCGATCCAGGTTTCTCAGGTGAAGTGAAACAACGGCGTGCGACCGCCACAGCCAGAAACTTTGATAACTTTGCAGCAGTTCGGAAAAAACGGCTTCTGATTGCGGAAGCTGTCCGGCGTGAAAAAGCGAGACCGCGTGTTCTTCCTTGCGTTTTTGCGTTTCGTTGACCATGACGCATCCTGCCTGCTGCTGAATAGGCGTGAGTTATTCACGGGAATGCGCGGGGTTGGTTTTTCAAGACCGCGACATAGTATCAATATAGCATGGCCTGCCCACGATAATATTGCAGCGGCAAATTGACAAGCCTCATAGGCCAAGGTAACTTCCCTGCTCGTCACTTTTCCCCGCTCGACCGCGCCGGGCCGCATTCTGGAGATTGAAAATGAATAACGCGAACGATGAATTCGATTTGGATACGCTGGCGGTGCGCGCCGGCATTCAGCGCAGCCAGTTCAACGAGCATTCCGAGGCGCTGTATCTGACCTCCAGCTTCGTCTTCAAGAGCGCGGCGCAGGCGGCGGCGCGTTTTTCCGGCGAGGAGCCGGGTTTGATCTATGGGCGCTTCACCAACCCCACTGTCAACATGTTGCAGGAGCGTCTGGCGGCGCTTGAAGGCGGCGAGGCCTGCATCGTCACGGCGAGCGGCATGGCGGCGATCATGGCGGCGGTGATGTCCCTCATGCAGGCGGGCGAGCACATCGTCGCCTCCCAGGGCATCTTCGGCGCGACGCAGCAGTTGCTGGGCGGCATTCTGGGGAAATTCGGCATCGCCACCACCTTTGTCGCTTCCAACGATCCGGCGGCGTTCAAGGCGGCGATCACGCCGCAGACGAAGCAGGTTTTCGTCGAAACGCCGTCGAATCCGCTCACCGAAGTATTCGATATTGCCGCGCTGGCGGCGGTGGCGCATGAGGCGGGCGCGCTGCTGGTGGTGGACAATTGCTTCTGTTCGCCCGCGCTGCAGCGGCCGCTTGATCTGGGCGCCGATCTGGTGATCCATTCCGCCACCAAGTATCTCGACGGGCAGGGGCGGGTGCTGGGCGGCGCTGTGGTCGGGCGCAAGGCGTTGACTGAAGAAGTGTTCAAATTCCTGCGCACCGCCGGGCCATCGCTCTCGCCCTTCAACGCCTGGGTGATTCTGAAAGGTTTGGAGACATTGAACCTGCGCATGCAGGCGCAATCGGCGGCGGCGCTGGAACTGGCGCGCTGGCTGGAGCAGCAGCCGAAAGTGGCGCGCGTGTATTACCCCGGACTACCCTCGCATCCGCAACATGCGCTGGCGATGCGCCAGCAAAAAACGGGCGGCGCGATTGTTTCTTTTGAAGTGAAGGGCGGGCGTGCCGAAGCGTGGAAAGTGGTCGATGCCACGCGCCTGATTTCCATCACGGCCAATCTCGGCGACACCAAGAGCACCATCACGCATCCGGCCAGCACGACGCACGGGCGCATCACCGCCGAAGCGCGCGCCGCCGCCGGAATTCAGGAAAGCCTGCTGCGGATGGCCATCGGCCTGGAATCGGTGAAGGATCTTCAGGCCGATCTGGCGCGGGGTCTGGCCTTGATATAGCGAAAGTCTGGCGCCACGGGACGGCCCTTTTGTCGCCATTTCCGACTCGCTTGCTCCTTTCCCGCACGCGGGGGAAGGAGTAAAAGCAATGCCGCTTTAACGGCTCGACTAAGTTATGAGTGCCTGTATCAAGCAGGCCAATCCAGCAGCCGGCATCCGCCCGCATCGCAGGCGAGGTAAGCGCCGGTGTCATGCCAGTCGGGCAGCACCCAGCGTTCGCAGGCGTGGCCGCCGATGTGCAGGCGGTGTTGCGCGGGACGATGCGTGTGGCCGTGGATGAGCCGGCGCCATTGATGAAAAGTCTGGCTCCGCAGGACGGCATCGGGATTGACATCGACGATCTCGATCGGCTTGATGCGTTTCTGCGCTTCGCTCTGGCGGCGCATCGCTTCGATGTGCGCCTTGCGTTCGGCCAGCGGCAGGGCGAGCAGCGCCTGCTGCCACGCGGGTGAGCGCGCTTCGGCGCGGAAACGCTGGTAGTCCACATCATCGGTGCAGAGCGTGTCGCCGTGCATCAGCAAGGTGGCGGCGCCGGCAAGGTCGATCAGCGCCGGGTCGGGCAGCCGCGTGAGGCCGGCGGCGCGGGCGAAGGCATCGCCAGCGAGAAAATCGCGGTTGCCGGCCATGAAGAAAACCGCCACGCCGGTATCGGACAGTGCGCGCAGCGCCGCGCAGATACCGGCATTGAAGGGATCATCCAGATCGTCGTCGCCGGCCCAGTATTCAAACAGATCACCGAGGATGTAGAGCGCCTCGGCCTGACGCGCCGGACCGGAGAGGAATTCAAGAAAAATCCGGCAGGTTCGCGGCCGCTCCGGGCAAAGATGGAGATCGGAGACGAACAGCGTGGCCATGCCGGTTTTCCGCTTCAGACGGCTTCCGCCTTCTCGATGACAACGTCCTCAAGCGGCACGTCCTGGTGAAAACTTTTCTTGCCGGTCTTCACGCCCTTGATCTTGTCGACCACCTCCATGCCCTCAACCACCTTGCCGAAAACGCAATAGCCCCAGCCATCGCCCCTCGGCGCGGTGTGGTCGAGAAAGGTGTTGTCCTTGACGTTGATGAAAAACTGCGCGGTGGCCGAATGCGGATC
>CAYTPC010000061.1:0-29755 GCA_964439605.1 uncultured Burkholderiaceae bacterium | reverse complement strand
TACTGCGGCGTGGTCATGCCCAGCGCCATCGCCGCGGAGCGCTGGCCCTTGGGCAAAGACTCGATGCCGGCGCGCAGCTGCTCGGCGATACGCGCCGAGGTGAACAGGCCCAGGCCGATCACCACCAGCACGAAGGGCGGCAGGTGGCGCATCGGCGGCACCAGCGCCGGCACCACGAAGTACCACAAAAAGATCTGCACCAGCAACGGGATGTTGCGAAACAGCTCGACCCAGGCGGCGCTCAACCGCGCAAGCCAGGGGTGGTTAGGCAGCGTGCGCATCACCCCCACGATGGAGCCGACCACGAGCGCCACCACGAGCGCGCCGAGCGAGACGCTCACCGTCCAGCCCCAGGCGCTGAAGATCCAATTCAGATAAGTAATGTCGCGCCCGCTGCCCAGACAGCCCGCCACCAGGTCGCCCGTGAGCGTGTCTTTGCAGAAAACCGACCACTCCATGTTCAGCATTTGATGCCCTCGGCGCTTCGCCGTTGATCAACTAAAAAACGCCCGCCGGATGCAGTCTCGAACGGGCGTTCACGAAATCGGCGGACCGCGTTGCGCGGCCCAGGCACATCATTTTTGCCCGTACTGTTCCATCGGCTTGTCGTTCGGGTTTTCCCACGCCGCCTTGGTGCTCGCCGACAGCGGCATGTTCAGGTTCACGTTGTTGGGCGGAATCGGCTGCATGAACCACTTGTCCCACAGCTTCGCCAGCGAACCATCGGCGATCTGGCGCTTGATGCTGTTGTCGACAGCCTCCTTCATCTTCGGATCGTCCTTGCGCAGCATGCAGGCGATCGGCTCCACGCTGAGCACCTCGCCAACAATGGCGAAGTCCTTCGGATTCTTGGCGCGGGCGATGTTGGCCGCGAGGATCGAGCTATCCATCACGAAGGCATCGGCGCGGCCCGACTCCAGCAGCAGAAAGCTGTCGGCGTGATCCTTGCCCATGATTTCCTTGAAGTCGATGCCGGCGGCGCGCTCGTTCCTGCGCAGGTGCTGCACCGAGGTAGTGCCGGTGGTGACCGCCACGGTTTTGCCGTTCAGATCCTTGACCCCCTTGATGCCCGAGCTGACCTTGGTCGCGATGCGCACTTCCTCGACGTAGGTGGTAACGGCGAAGGCCGCGTCCTTCTGGCGGGTCATATTGTTGGTGGTGGAGCCGCACTCAAAGTCGATGGTGCCGTTTTGCAGCAGCGGAATGCGGTTTTGCGAGGTGATAAGCTGGTATTTGATCTTCAATGGCGCGCCGACCTGTTTGCTCAGGTCATCGACGATGCGCTCGGCCATCTCGGTATGAAAGCCCACGTACTTGCCGCCGCCGACCGTGAAGGCCAGACCGGACGAATCGCGCACGCCCAGATTAACCGTGCCACTGGCCTTGATCTTGCTTAGCGTGTCATTCGCTTGAGCGAACGCCGCACTCGCCGCGAAAGCGAAAATTGCCATTGCCACGAGCTGTTTTTTCATGCGTATCGCTCCATGATTGAAAAAGTGGGAGGTAGATTTTAGGCCCTCTGAGCAAGAAGTTTGCTAACCCGGAATTTCACCGCGGCGACGCTCATCGCGTCCAATAGCGGGATGCGCGAAAAACCATGAACAGGCTCACAGCACAGGCGCCGCTTCAAGCTTCTGCAATGCCCACATCTGCGCATAACGGCCACCGCGCGCGAGCAGCTGTCCGTGCGTGCCGCGCTCGATGATTTGCCCCTCTTCGAGCACCAGGATTTCGTGCGCATCGACCACTGTCGAGAGCCGGTGGGCGATCACCAGCGTCGTTTTTCCTTGGGCGGCACTGGCCAGTTCGGCCTGGATCGCACGTTCGTTGGCTGAATCAAGGGCCGAGGTGGCTTCGTCGAAGATCAGGATCGGCGGATTTTTGAGTAGCGTGCGCGCAATTGCCACGCGCTGCTTCTCGCCGCCGGAGAGCTTCAAGCCGCGCTCGCCGACCATCGTGTCATAGCCTTTGGGCGTGGCGGCGATGAAACCGTGAATATGCGCAGCCCGCGCCGCCGCTTCGATCTCGTCTTGCGTCGCGCCGGGGCGGCCATAGCCGATGTTGTAGCCAATGGTGTCGTTGAACAGCACCGTATCTTGCGGCACGATGCCGATCGCGCGGCGCACGCTGGCTTGCGTGACCGTGCGGATATCCTGCCCGCCGATGGTGATGCGCCCGCTTTGCACGTCGTAGAAACGGTACAACAGCCGCGCCAGCGTCGATTTACCCGCCCCCGAAGGCCCAACCACAGCAACCGTGCGGCCCGCCGGGATCTCCAGATTCAGGTGCGAAAGAATCGGACGCGCGCTGTCATAAGCAAAACTCACGTCCTCGAAGCGCACGACGGGGTCGCGCGTGTCCAGATCGCCGGCGCCGTCGGCATCACGCACTTCGCGTTCTCTTTCGAGCAACGCGAACATCCGATCCAGATCCGTCAAGCTCTGCTTGATCTCGCGATAGATCACGCCCAGATTGTTCAGCGGGATGTATAGCTGGATCATGAAAGCGTTGATCATCACCAGATCGCCCAGCGTCAAATGGCCGTCGGCCACGCCTTGCGTTGCGCGCCAGAGCATGGCGACCAGGCTGCCCGCGATTACCAATTGCTGGCCGCTGTTGAGCAGACTGAGGGCGCGCTGGCTCTTGACCGTGGCGTTGCGGTAGCGCACCAGGTTGGCGTCGTAGCGCCGCGCCTCGAACGCTTCGTTGTTGAAGTATTTAACGGTCTCGTAATTGAGCAGCGAATCGACGGCCTGGCTCTGCGCCACCGATTCGAGCATGTTCATCGCGTGCCGGAACTGCGTGCGCCAGCGCGTGACCTTGACCGTGAAACCAATGTACAGCGCCAGCGCGGCGAGCGTGATCCACACAAAGCCGGCGTCGAAACGCACGCCCAGAATCACCAGCACCAGCGTCAGTTCGATCACCGTGGGCACGATGCTGTACAGCGACATCGAAATGAGCGACTGAACCCCGCGCATGCCGCGTTCGATGTCGCGCGTCATGCCGCCGGTCTGGCGCTCCAGGTGAAAGCGCAGCGACAGCGCATGCAGATGGTTGAACACCTCCAGCGAAATCCGCCGCGCCGCGCCCTCGGTGGCCTTGATGAATACCAGCTCGCGCAATTCGGTGAACAGCGAAGTCGACAGTCGCAGCAGCCCGTAGGCGAACAGCAAGGCCACCGGCACCACGATCAGCGCCTGCGGCATGGTCGGATGCGGCGTCATCGTATCGACCAGCCGCTTGAGCAGCAAAGGCACGCCGACATTGGCGAGCTTGGCCCCCACCATGAACGCCAGCGCCGCGATGACGCGCCACTTGTAATGCCACAGATAAGGAAAGAGCCGGCCCAGCGTCGCCCGGTCGGAGCGGCTGGCCGATGCCGGAACGGCGTTCAGGTCAAGGGAAGAGGAGCGATGAAATCCGCCGCGACGGTGCATAAAAATCCAATGTTGTTTCGAGCCGATTTGACCGCTGATTCACCCGCTGGTTCACCGGCAAACGGAAATTAGAATCCGGTTCCTGTTTTTTTTCTGATCATGCCCATGTCTACCCTTTCAGACCGCACCGCCGCCTCGCTTACGAATCTACACCCCGACATGGAACTGGTGCTGCGCGTGATGCCAATGCCCAGCGACACCAACGGCAACGGCGACATTTTCGGCGGCTGGGTGATGGCGCAGGTGGACGTGGCCGGATCAGTCATCCCCGCGCGCTACACGCATGGACGCATGGCCACCGTGGCCGTCAACGAATTCATCTTCAAGCAACCGGTGCGCGTGGGCGACATTCTGTCGTTCTACTCCATGCTCACCCACGTCGGACGCACTTCGGTCACGGTCAAGGTCGAGGTGTACGCCGAGCGCATCCACCAGCAAGGCAGTCACGCAAAAGTGACCGAGGCCACCCTGACCTACGTGGCCATTGACGAAAAAGGCCGGCCACGTTCGGTCAAGCAGCCCGATTCACCGCTGCCAAGCCGGTGAGCTTGGCGCTCAGCTTCAGTACTGGCTGAAATCCGGCTTGCGCTTTTCCAGGAAGGCCGTAAACGCCTCGCGCGCGGCCGGGGCCGGCAGCATGCGCGCGTAGCTCTGCTTTTCTTCGGCTATGCGATCGAGCACCGCCTGCCCCTGGGTTTTGCGCAGCAGGCGCTTGGTTTCGATCAGCGCCGACAAAGGCTTGGCGGCAAGCTTGCGCGCTTGCGCCTGAGCGTAAGCATTGACTTCGGATGGCGGCAACACGCGGTTGACCAAGCCGATTTCGAGCGCCGCCTCGGCCATAAAGGGCTCTCCCAGCAGCAAGGCTTCCGCCGCCCGGTGAGCGCCGAACATTTGCGGCAGCAACAGGCTCGATGCGAATTCAGGGCATAGCCCGAGGTTCACGAAAGGCACCGAAAAAGCGGCGTTGTCACCCGCATAAACCAGATCGCAATGCAGCAGCAGCGTGGTGCCGATGCCCACCGCTGGCCCGCACACCGCGGCGATGACCGGCTTTGGGAAATTCGTCAGCGCGTACATGAAGCCAGTGGAGGGCCTTTCCTCTCCCGTGCCGGAGGACGGCATATTCAGGAAGTCGCCGATATCGTTGCCCGCGCTGAAAACGGCCACATTGCCCTGGATGACGACCACGCGCACGGCGGCGTCTTGCGCGGCCTGTTCGAGCGCCTCCGCCAGCACGCCGTACATGGCGCCGGTAATCGAATTTTTCTTGTTCGGGCGATTGAAGGTCAGGGTCATCACACCGGCTTCGGTGTGCACGAGGATGTCGCTCATGTCGTCTTTCTCTCTGTTGTAGATGGAGTAGGTGGGGAAAATCGTAGGGCTTCGCGGACGAAATCGAGGCGGTCTTGCCCCCAGAACATCTCGCCGCCCACGAATAGGGTGGGCGCGCCGAACACGCCGCGCTCGATGGCTTCTTGCGTGACCGCCTTCAAGCGTTCCTTGACTTCGCTTGCGCCGGCGCGCGCAAGCAGGGCTTGCGCGTCGAAACCGGCGCAGCCGACCACCTCGGCAGCCACCGCCGGATCGTTGAGATTGCGGCCCTCGACCCAGATTGCCGGATAAACGCGGGCAAGCCACTCAGGAAGGCGATCGGGTGCGTCCATCTGCACGGCGGTCGTACAGCGCATCAGCGTGAGTGTGTTGATCGGAAAGTGCGGGTTGCGTGCGAAAGGTACGCCATAGCGTGCGGCAAAACGCTCGAAATCCCGCTGCATGTAAAGGCCCTTGGCCGGCACGATGGCAGGCGAGTGATTGCCGGTGGCTTGAAACACGCCGCCCAGCAGCATGGGCCGCCAATCGAGCCGCGCACCCTCCTGCGCGCACAGGGCAGGCAGTTGGGTAAAGGCCAGATAAGAGGCGGAACTGCCGAGGTCAAAGAAGAATTCCACGTTGCGGGTCATTAGCGTCTCCATCAGAATTTTTCGCACCACGGACGCAGATCGAGTTCGTGCGTCCAGGCATCGCGCGGCTGGCGGTGCAGCATCCAGTATTGCTCGGCGATGTGCTCGGGGTCGAGAATACCTTCTTGCGCCTTCATGGCATAGCGGGCGGGAAAGTTGCTGCGGATGAATTCGGTATCGATGGCGCCGTCAATGACGACGTGCGCGACGTGAATGCCGCGCGGCCCCAGTTCACGCGCCATGCTCTGCGCGAGCGCGCGCAGCGCCATTTTGGCGCCTGAAAAGGCAGCGAAGTTGGCGCTGCCGCGCAGCGACGCCGTGGCGCCCGTAAACAGGATCGTTCCGCGCCCGCGGCCGGCCATGCGCCGCGCCACCTCGCGCGCATTCAAAAAGCCCGAGAAGCAGGCCATCTCCCAGACCTTGAAGTATTTGCGCGCGGTTTCCGTCAGGATGCTTTCGGGCACGTTAGCGCCGATGTTGAACGCCAGCACTTCGATCGGGCCGATAGTGGTCTCAATCTCCTCGATGAGCGCGGTGACTTCTTCTTCCTTGCGCGCATCGCAGCCAAAGGCGCGCGCATGGCCACCTTCGGCCTCGATGCGCGCAACCAGCGGCGTAAGCTTATCCAGGCTGCGGCGCGTTACGCAGGCAAAGTACCCCTCGCGCGCGAAACGGCGGGCGATCGCGCCGCCCGTGGCATCGCCCGCGCCAACGACCAGGGCTACATTCGTTGAGCCGGTGCTCAAAGCCGTCGCCTCGCCCGGCAAGCGCGGGGAACTCACGACTTACTCCTTGAAATAAACGATCTGGTTGCTGGTCGCCAGCAACTGGCCGCCATCGGCCCACAACTGCGCGGTCTGGTCGAAAAAGCCGTTGTAAAAACTCTGGCCCTGCGCGCGTCCCAGCAGGTAGCCCGCCCCGACCTGGGCCAACTCGGCCTTGCCGACATGGAAATAGGTCGTGATCGACACCGTTCCGGCCGGAACGTACTTGGCGCGGCGCAGCCACACGCGCGGATAGAACATGTCGCTCATCGCCATCAGCGCGGGAAAATCCACGGGCCGCAGCGCCGAATCACGCAGCCAGAGCACGGTTTCGCTGTGGGTGCCGCTGCCGTCCCACACGGTCGGCACCGCGCCGCTGACCGCGCGCATCTCGTAGCGCCGGAGCCAATCGACGCCTTTGGGTCCGGTGACGAGGCTCTGCAGCGTCTCCGGACGTGGCACGGCAGGCATGGGAACGTCGTTTTCGCTCCAGGTGTCGCGGCGCGTGGCCGTCACCAGCGTGGCGGTGGTGTTGATCTGCGGCGCTCCATGCGGATCCGGCTGAGCGATCTGCACCGTCCAGTGCTGAGTGGAGCGGTTGGTGCGCACCTCAATCACCCGCACTTCGAACGGCCCGGCGACCATGGCGGCGGCGTAATTGACCGTGATCGCGATCGGAACACCCAGCAACCGCGGGTGGCACAGCACCGCTTGCACCACGATCGCCGCCGTCACGCCGCCGAAAGGGCCGACCATGTTCCAGTAATCGGGGCTGGTGGCGCCCAGGTAATGCCCTTCGCCCTGGCCGGTGGGGGTCAGCGCGATCGCCTTATCGAAAGCATGCGAGGGATGTTGCGTCATTGCGTGTTGTCTCCTGCCGTTTGATGTGGGCGCCCTCCTCTTTTGGGACGCGCGAACGGGGGCAATCCCCGCCCCGCTTTTTCCCATCAAAGGAAAGTACGGGTGCGATCAGACCCGTTCGAAAATCCCGGCGGCGCCCTGCCCCATGCCGACACACATGGTGACCATGCCGTATTTGAGATTCTTGCGCTTGAGCGCATGCACCACTGTCGCCGAGCGGATAGCGCCGGTTGCGCCAAGCGGATGCCCCAGCGCGATCGCCCCGCCCAGCGGGTTGACTTTGGCCGGATTCAGGCCGAGCGTATTGATGACCGCAAGCGACTGCGCGGCAAAGGCTTCATTGAGTTCGATCCAGTCCAGGTCTTCCTGCTTCAGACCTGCCAGGCGCAGTGCCGCCGGAATGGCGTCGATCGGGCCAATGCCCATGATCGCGGGCGGTACGCCCTTGCTCGCAAAGCTCACGAAGCGCGCGAGCGGTACAAGACCGAACTGCTTGAGCGCTTTTTCGCTCACCAGGATCAGCGCTCCGGCGCCGTCGGAAGTCTGCGAGCTGTTACCCGCCGTGACGGTGCCGCGCGCCGCGAACACGGTGCGCAGCTTGCCCAGGCTTTCAAGGCTGGTGTCGGCCCGCGGGCCTTCGTCGAGGTTGACCGTGCGGCGCTTCTCGACCGGCTCGCCGCTATCGAGATCGGCCCAACGGTCGATCACTTCGATCGGCGTGATTTCGGTCGCGAATTCGCCGGCCTGCTGCGCCGCAAGCGCACGCTGGTGCGATTCGAGCGCGAAGGCATCCTGCGCCTGGCGCGTCACTTTCCACTGCTGCGCCACCTTTTCAGCCGTCAGGCCCATGCCGTAGGCAATACCCACGTCCGCATTGCTCTCGAAAATCGAAGGCGAAAGCGACGGCGCATTGCCCATCATCGGCACCATGCTCATGCTCTCGACGCCAGCGGCGATCATCACGTCGGCCTCTCCCACGCGGATGCGATCGGCTGCCATCTGCACGGCGGAAAGCCCCGATGCGCAGAAGCGGTTGACCGTGATGCCGCCAACGGTGTTTGGCAGCCCGGCGAGCACCGCGCTGACGCGCGCCACGTTCAGGCCCTGCTGCGCTTCGGGGATCGCGCAACCGCAGATGACGTCTTCGATGGCTTTCGGATCGAGCCCAGGCGCCTGCGCCAGCGCCGCCTTGAGCGCGGCCGCCAGCAGGTCGTCGGGCCGGTAGTTGCGGAAATAGCCGCGGTGCGAGCGTCCGATGGGGGTCCGCGTGGCAGCGACGATGTAAGCGTCTTGTACTTGCTTGCTCATGATGTTTCTTTCACGTTCATAGGACTCACGCAAACAAGGGTGCCGCGGCGTTGCGCCCAGGAAAAGAGCGCTTCGCCAGAACCCATTTTGCGTGAGCCGTGGTTCAATTCCGCACGGGCTTGCCCGTGGACAACATGCCCATGATCCGCTCCTGTGTCTTCGGATGCACGACGAGCGAGCAGAAAGCCTGGCGTTCGAGCTTCATCAGGTATTCCTCGCTGACCAGCGTTCCCGCATCGACATTCCCGCCGGTGATCACGTGGGCGATCTGCCGGGCGATGTGCATGTCGTGCCCGCTGATGAAGCCGCCCTCGCGCATATTGACGAGTTGCCCGCCAATGGTGGCTGCGCCGCTGCGGCCCGCAACCTTGAACTTGCGCTTGACCGGCGCGCGCCAGCCCGCCTCGTGCAGCGCGCGCACCTGTTGCAGGGCCACGTAGAGCACCTCGTCCTTGTGAGGCACGATCACGTCGCTGTCGAGCAGATAACCGATCTTGCGGCTTTCCAGCGCGCTGGTGCCGACCTTGGCCATCGCCGCGGCAGTGAAGCCTTCCGTCAGAAAAGGCAGCAGGTCGGTGCCGGTCGAAGCGCAGGCAGCCTCGGCCGCGCGGCGCGCGATGTAGGTCAGGCCGCCCGCGCCGGGCACGAGGCCAACGCCGACTTCGACCAAACCGATGTAGCTTTCCATCGCCGCGACACGATGCGACGAATACACCGCCAGCTCGCAACCGCCGCCCAGCGCCAAACCACCGATCGCCGATACCACCGGCACGCCGGCATAACGGATGCGCAGCATCATCTGCTGCATGAGCTCCTGGGCGCCCTCGACGGCGCCAATGCCCGCGACGACGAAGGCCGGCAGCATGGCCTGCAAGTCGGCGCCGACGGAGAACTTGTCGCCAGGCGACCAGATCACCAGCCCCTTGTACTCCTTCTCGGCGAGTTCGACCGCCGCCATCAGCGCCTCGGTCACGTCGGGGCTGATCGCGTTCATCTTCGAGTGGATGCTGGCAATCAGCACCTCGCCGTCGAGCGTCCAGACGCGCACGTCGCCTTCGTCGCTGATCGTCGTACCGGACTGCGCGGGATTGGGTGTACCGTCGCCCAGCACGCTCTCGGGGAAGATCTGGCGCGCATGCACCGGCAAGCGGCGCGGCGGCACGAAGCGGTTTTGCGACGGGCTCCACGAGCCTTCGCTCGTGTGCACGCCGCCCGCTTGCGCGACCGGCCCTTCGAACACCCAGTTGGGCAGCGGCGCTTTTGACAATGCCTTGCCCGCGTCGATGTCTTCCCGGATCCACTGCGCCACCTGGGCCCAGCCCGCCTCCTGCCACAGCTCGAAGGGGCCCTGCTTCATGCCGAAGCCCCAGCGCAGCGCCAGATCAACGTCACGCGCGCTGTCGGCGATATCGGCCAAGTGCACGGCGGCATAGTGAAAGCTGTTGCGCAGGATTGCCCACAAGAACTGGCCTTGCGGCCCCTGGCTCTCGCGCAGCAACTTCAGGCGCTCGGACGCGGGACGCTTGAGCATGCGCGCGTACACCTCGTCGGCCTTCTCGCCCGTGGGCACGTAGTCTTGCTCGGCAAGGTCGAAACGCAGGACTTCGCGGCCTGCCTTCTTGTAAAAACCCGCTTTCGTCTTCTGGCCGAAGTGGCCCAGTTCGATCAACCGGGCCAGCACCGGCGGCGTGGCGAAAGTGGGATAGAAAGGATCGCGCTTTTCGTCGAGCGTGTCCTGCATCGTCCGGATGACGTGCGCCATCGTGTCAAGCCCCACGATGTCGGCGGTGCGGAAGGTGCCCGAACCGGCGCGGCCCAGTTTCTTGCCGGTCAGGTCATCGACCACCTCGGGGGTCAAGCCGAACTTTTCAGCTTCCTTGAGCGTTGCCAGCAGACCGGCGATGCCGACGCGGTTGGCAATGAAGTTGGGCGTGTCCTTGGCGCGCACCACGCCCTTGCCGAGCGTACTGGTGACGAAAACCTCAAGCTGGTCGAGCACCGTTGCCTCGGTGGAGGGCGTGCCGATCAACTCCACCAGGAACATGTAGCGCGGCGGATTGAAGAAGTGGATACCGCAAAAGCGCGGCTTGAGCGATTCGGGCAGCGCCTGGCCGAGCTGCGTGATCGACAGGCCCGAGGTATTGGACGCGAGGATCGCATGTTCAGCCATGTGCGGCGCGATCTTCGCGTACAGGTCGTGCTTCCAATCCATGCGCTCGGCGATGGCCTCGATCACCAGATCGCATTCGGCCAGGCGCGCGAGATCGTCCTCGTAATTGGCGGCCTCGATCAGCCCGGCGTCATCGGCCACGCCCAGCGGCGAGGGCTTGAGCTTCTTGAGGTTGTCGATGGCGCGCGTGATGATGCCGTTTTTCGGGCCTTCCTTGGCGGCAAGGTCGAACAGCAACACCGGCACACGCACGTTGACCAGATGGGCGGCAATTTGCGCGCCCATCACGCCGGCGCCAAGCACGGCCACTTTCTTGACTTGAAATTTGGACATGTCCGATCAGTCCTGACACTCTGAAATGGGAAAAGAAGTCGGCCTTTTGCAATCGTGCCGCAGCCGGTTTTGCCCGGCCGCCAACCTCACCCTTGCAAAAAAAGGCACAGCGCCGCACGAAGCGGGTAAAGCTGGGAATGCGCTCATTGCAGGCGAATCCAAGTCTGGTTACGCCAGAAAGGGCCGAGGTAGCCACGCACCTGGAGCTTCTTGCCGCCATCGATCAGCGTCAGGCGGGTGCGGTATTCCTTGCCGCTCTCGGGGTCGAGAATCTTGCCGTCCTCCCAGACCTCGGCATCCTGCGTCTTGCGCACGCCGCGGATGATCTCCAGTCCGGCGATGGGCGCGTTCTTGCGCTCATCGGTACATGCTTCGCAAGTGGTTTTGGCGTCTTTCGCGAGTGTTTTCTCGATGTGGCCGAACAGCGCCCCGTCGCGCTCCTCGATACGGATCTCGGCCTTGGCCTGGCCGGTGTGATCATCGATGTTGCGCCACAGGCCCGCCGGGCTCGTCTGTGCCGTCTGTGCATACGCGCCGCTGGCCAGAGTGGCCAGGGCGATGGCTGTGATGATGTGTCTCATCTCGTATCTCCTTGCGCTGACTCAGGCCAGCGCGGCATCCGTATCCATCAGGGACCTGGCGCCAGCGCGCGCGGTGCGCATCAGGGACACGGTCTCCGGCAAGAGCTTGGCGAAGTAAAAGCGCGCCGTCTGCAGCTTGGCGATATAGAAGGGATCGGTATCGCCCGCCTCGATCCGGCGCAACGCAACCTGCGCCATGCGCGCAAACAGATAGCCGTACACCAGATGGCCCGCAACGCGCAGGTAATCCACCGCCGCGGCTCCGACTTCGTCGGGATTCTGGAATCCCTTGAAGCCGATCTCGGTCGTGAACTTGGTCATCTGATCGGCCAAGCCGGCAATCGGATTGATGAACTCCGCCATCTTCTCGTTGACACCCTCTTCTTCGATCAGCCTGGCGATCAGCTTGCCGAATTTCTTGAGCGTGGCGCCGTTGTTCGAAAGCACCTTGCGGCCCAGCAGATCAAGCGATTGAACCGTGTTGGTTCCCTCGTAGATCATGTTGATGCGGTTGTCGCGCACGAACTGCTCCATCCCGTTTTCGTTGATGTAGCCGTGGCCGCCGAAAACCTGCATGCAGGCATTCGTCGAGATGTGACCGTTGTCGGTAATGAAGGCCTTGACGATCGGCGTGAGCAGCGCGACGAGTTCACCACTTTCCTTGCGCACTTTCTCGTCGGGATGGTTGAGTTCCTTGTCAAACAGCAACGAGCAAAACGCTTGCAGCGCGCGCCCTCCCTCGGCGTATGCCTTGGCGGTCATCAGCATCCGGCGCACGTCGGGGTGAACGATGATCGGGTCGGCTTCCTTGTCCTTGGCCTTTGCGCCCGACAGTGCGCGCATTTGCAGGCGATCCTTGGCATAGGCCAGCGCGTTCTGGAACGCAACTTCGGTCAGGCCCAGCGACTGGCAGCCCACGCCCAGGCGCGCGGCGTTCATCATCACGAACATGGCCATCAAACCCTTGTGGGGCTGGCCCACCAGCGTGCCGACGGCCCCCTCGAGCACCATTTGCGCGGTCGCGTTGCCGTGGATGCCCATCTTGTCTTCCAGCCTCGCGCAGTAGATACCGTTGCGCGCACCCAGCGAGCCATCCGCATTGACCAGAAACTTGGGCACCACGAACAGGCTGATGCCCTTGCTGCCCTTGGGCGCATCGGGTAGGCGCGCCAGCACCAAGTGCACGATGTTTTCGACCATGTCGTGCTCGCCGGCGGAGATGAATATCTTGGTGCCGGTGATCCGGTAGGTGCCGTCGGCCTGCGGCTCGGCCTTGGTGCGCAACAAGCCCAGGTCGGTGCCGCAGTGCGGTTCGGTCAGGCACATGGTGCCGGTCCATTCGCCGCTGGTCAGCTTGGGCAGGAAGATTTTCTTCTGCTCTTCAGTGCCGTGCGCGTGCAGCGCCCCGTAAGCGCCGTGCGACAGGCCCGCATACATGGTCCAGGCCTGGTTGGCGCTGTTGAGCATCTCGTACAGGCACTGGTTGACCGTCAGCGGCAGTCCCTGGCCGCCGTGTTCGGGGGCACACGACAACGCCGGCCACCCACCCTCGATGTACTTCGCGTAGGCGTCCTTGAACCCCTTTGGCGTGGTCACCGAATGCGTGCCGGGATCGAGCCTGCAGCCTTCGATATCACCCCCGACATTGAGCGGGAAAACGACCTCGGCGGCAAACTTGCCGGCCTCTTCCAGCACCGCGTCGATCGTGTCGGCATCGACCTCGGCGTGTGGCGGCATGGCCTTGTATTCCTCGGCGACATTCAAAAGCTCGTGCAGAACGAACCGCATGTCGCGAAGAGGCGGGGTATAGCTGGGCATTGACGAATCTCCTCGATCAGTAGAAAAAAATAAAAAAAACCTCAAGCGGCGGTCTTCGCGCGCAGCCGGGACCGCACGGGCAACCTGGCAGGCGCGGCATTGCGCACGACGATGCTCTCGAAGCCGGCCATGACGCGCTCAATGGAACCGGGCACGCGCAAAAAACGCGCTTCGTAGTGCAGCGCAAGGATCAAACCATGAATCTCGAACGCGATCTGGCGTTCATCGGCATTGGCGCGCAGATGCCCCTCTTCCTTGGCCTGCACGACGGCACGATTGACCGCTGCCTGCCAGGCGCTCACCGATTCCACGAGCGCATCGCGCACGGGTCCGGGCCGGTCGTCGAACTCGGTCGCGCCGCTGATGTAGAGACAACCGGAATCGATTTCGATGGAGGTGCGCTTCATCCAGTTGCCGAACATCGCACGCAGGCGCGGCAGGCCGCGCGGCACGGCAAGCGCGGGAAAAAATACTTCCTGCTCGAACCTGCGGTGGTATTCGCGCACCACCGAAATCTGCAGTTCCTCACGCGAGCCGAAATGGGCGAACACGCCCGACTTGCTCATGTGGGTGAGTTCGGCCACCGCGCCGATGGACAACCCTTCCAGGCCGATCTGCGTCGCCAGCAAGAGCGCCGCATCAATCACCACGGCCCTGGTCTGCTGGCCCTTGGGGGCCGTGCGGATCGGTTTGTCGAGGTGGTTTTCGGGCATGGAGCTCAGTGCGCAATAGAACGAACGATCGTGCTATTTTGCAGGAAAACTCTCCAGAAGGAATAGTAAAAACCCGTCTTTATTTCAGGTTTTTATTTTGGCAGCGGCGCGCGCCGAAGCCTAAATCAGCACCGCCGCCCAACGGTGCCCGCGCCGTACCCTGCCCCGTGTGCATGCGTACACGGGTGATTATTTCCGCCTGTGCTTGCGACAGGCGGCGGATGATTTTCAGACCAGCAGCGTGATGGTCGCTTCAAGATGTTCCGATGGTGCGCGCCGAAAGCCCGAACGCGCATAACGCTGCAAACGCCCTACCATGAAGGCCGTCAGTGCCGATGCACGCATTTGTGCGTTGGCTGTCGATGTGCTCAAGTCCTGGCCCGCTGCGATATCGTGCAGCGTCTGGTGCAGCGTGGTCTCGATCTTGTCGAAGAATTGATTCATGCGATGCTGCAGGCGTTCGTTCTCGAACACCAGTGCGTCACCGACCATGACCCGGGCCATGCCTGGGTTTTTCTCCGCGAACTGCAGCAGCATCGTCACGATGCGCCCTGCCCGATGCCCACTCGGGTGCCCATTTGCAAACGATGCAGCGCCGCTCTGTTCGAGGATCTGATCGATGAGAGTGAAGACACTCTGCTCAATGAAGTCGATCAGCTTTTCAAACATCTGCGCTTTGCTTGCGAAGTGACGGTACAGCGCCGCTTCGCTCACGCCCAGCCGCGCGGCCAGTGCAGCGGTCGTCACGCGCTCAGCGCCCGGCTGTTCCAGCATCGTCGCCAGTGCCTGCAAGATCTGGACTCGACGCTCCCCCGGCTTGGGACGCTTGCGCGTCGGCACTATCGCCGCCGAACGCTCCAAGAGCCCGGTTCCAGGAAGCAGTACTTCCGTTTTTTTCATGGACATCCCCGTATTGTAATTGTAATAAAGTGCTTCTATTTTTACACAAAGTATACACTAGCAGTCAGTAGTTTCGAACATATCTCCAGAGTGTGCAATTTTTCACAGTGGAGATACGAAAAATATTGGGATTGCTGGTCAGGTCCTTGTTCCGTGACTATGGCGTGTCATCACACGAATCTTCCGCGTGGCCGGAGCATCCAAAACCCAGGCTTTCCGGCGCACACAGGGCTATTGAGTCCAAAACTCAGTTAGGAAGCGGCAGTTGAAAGCACTCGCCAGTGCCGCAATGGGGGCCGCAATCGGTGCGCCAAACAAGGTGCGAGGGCGTAGTTGGCTTTCTGCCCGCAAGGATGAGTAACGCCACATGACGCGGCGTATGCGTAACAGTCTCTCTCAAGCTGTAAGCTTGATCCAGATCAAAAACTTTTGCTCTCATAACGGCCTGCAGGCCGAAACGAAGGATCGCGCGCATACGAGCCAGGCCGAATGCCACACGCCCCATCAGCAACACCTGCAGGGTTTTGCCCCGAACCCTGCAGGCGCCGGTGCGTGCCTTAAAGCTTGTCCGCAGTCGCGTACAGGCGATTAGTTCGCACGGATCATGGTGCCGTATGCCTGGTCCGTGAGGATTTCGAGCAGCATCGCGTGCGGCACGCGGCCATCGATGATGTGCACCGCGTTCACCCCGCTTCTGGCCGCATCGAGCGCACCTTCGATTTTGGGCAGCATGCCGCCGGATATGGTGCCGTCGGCGAACAAATCGTCTATCTCGCGCGCCGATAGGTTGGTGAGCAATTTGCCGTTTTTGTCGAGCACGCCCGGCGTGTTGGTCAACAACACCAGCTTTTCGGCATGCAGTACCGTGGCGAGCTTGCCAGCCACCACGTCGGCGTTGATGTTGTAGCTCTCGTTTTCCTCGCCAAAGCCCAGCGGGCTGACGACGGGGATGAAAGCATCGTCCTGCAGCGCCTTGACCACGCTCGGATCAATTGCAACGATGTCGCCGACCTGCCCGACGTCATGCTGCACGCTCGGATCGTTGCGATCGGCCATCCGCAGTTTTTGCGCGCGGATCAGGCCGCCGTCACGGCCCGTGAGGCCCACCGCCTTGCCGCCAGCCTGGTTGATCAGGCCCACGATGTCCTGTTGTACTTCGCCGGCGAGCACCCACTCGACGATTTCCATCGTTTCGTTGTCGGTTACCCGCATACCCTGAATGAAATGACCTTTCTTGCCCATCCGGTTGAGCGCCGCCTCGATCTGTGGCCCGCCCCCGTGCACCACGACCGGGTTCATCCCCACGAGCTTGAGCAGTACCACGTCCTCGGCAAAGTCGGCCTGCAGCGCCGGATCGGTCATGGCGTTGCCGCCGTATTTGATGACGATCGTCTTGCCGTGATACTTGCGGATGTAGGGTAGCGCCTGCGCGAGAATTTCGGCCTTGTCGCGCGGCGGGATGTTCAATACGGTATCGGTCATGAGGGTAGACAGCCCATAACGGGGGTTGAAGAAATGATGAGGCCGGATTGTGCGCCGATCGGCTGGCATCCGAGTTATTCCGAGGCTCCTTCAAGCGCCGGCTGTCGATGAACCGTTCTGGGCATCGCGCCAGGCACGCGCCTGCCCAAAATGGCCGCAGCCGATAAAAGGCAGCGGAGGCCGCTCGGCCGACAGTGGCGACGGATGGTTGGCGATCAGCACCTTGTGGCGCCGCGCGTCGATCAGCGCACGCTTGCTCTGCGCATGCGAGCCCCAGAGCATGAACACCACCGCCCGCTCGCCCTGCGAAACGTGGCGAATGACCGCATCGGTAAGCACTTCCCAGCCCTTGCCGGCATGGCTTGCGGGCTTGCCTTCTTCAACCGTCAGACAGGTGTTGAGCAACAGCACGCCATGCGTGGCCCAGCGCACCAGGCTGCCGCCCGGGTTCGGAAAGGCGGGCCGGGGCGTACCCAGATCGCGCTCCAATTCCTTGAAGATATTGCGCAGTGACGGCGGCAGCGCCACGCCGGGTGCGACGGAAAACGCCAGCCCTTCGGCTTGGCCGCGCCCGTGGTACGGGTCTTGACCCAGGATGACCACGCGCACTTGCTGCGGCGGCGTCAGTTCGAGCGCGCGCAGCGGGCGCGGCGGAAAAATAACCGCCCCGGCGGCCAGGCGTTCGCGCAAAAAACCCAACAGATGCGCGCCCGTCGTACTCGCGAAAAATTCGTCAACCAGCGATTGCCAACCTGGCGCAACAGGCCAATCGGCGGGGTCAGCGCTCGCCAGTTGCGTGGAAGCATTCATCGGAATAACTCCGCCAGGGCTTGTCCAGGTTCGCTGGCGCGAACGAAGGCTTCGCCAACCAGAAAAGCGTGCACGCCCGCTTCGCGCAGCGCGTGTACGTCCGCGCGCGTGGCGATACCCGATTCAGTCACCAGCAGGCGTTGCGCGGGCACCTTGGCGCGCAACGCCAGGGTGTTCTGAATCGAAACCTCGAAACTGTGCAGGTTGCGATTATTCACGCCGATCAATGGTGTGCGCAGCGCAAGCGCACGCTCAAGCTCGGCTTCGTCGTGCACCTCGACCAGCACCGCCATGTCCAGCGCGTGCGCAATGGCCTCGAATTCGCGCAGGCGCGCGTCGTCCAGGCAAGCGGCGATCAGCAAGACCGCATCGGCGCCGATTGCACGCGACTCGTAGATCTGCCAGGCGTCGATCATGAAATCCTTGCGCAGCACCGGCAAATCGCACGAGGCGCGCGCCTGCTTCAGGTAATCGATCGCGCCCTGAAAAAACTGCTTGTCGGTGAGCACCGAAAGGCACGCCGCGCTGACTTGGCCATCGCCTTGCGCGTAGCTTTGCGCAATGTCGGCAGGCACGAAATCGGCACGCAGCACGCCTTTGCTCGGACTGGCTTTTTTGACTTCGGCGATCACAGCCGCCGCGCCGCGGGCGATCTTGGCACGCAGCGCACCCTCGAAATCGCGCGTAAGCACGCGGCTTTCAGCGTCGGCGCGGATCGCCGAAAGCGGCACGCGCTTTTTCGCGGCGGCGACTTCTTCACGCTTGACGGCGACGATCTTGTCCAAAATAGTCGGCATGGTTTTTACGCGTCTTTGACGGAGGAAGTAAACGCAATCAGCGCATCGAGCTTGCTCCGTGCCGCGCCGCTGTCGAGCGCGGCGCGCGCGCGCACCAGGCCATCGGCGATCGAATCGACGATGCCGGCCGCATACAGCGCCGCGCCGGCATTGAGCACCACGATCTCGCGCGCCGGCCCGCTCTGGCCTTCGAGCACGCCCAGCAGCATGGCCTTGGACGCCTCGGGTGTTTCCACGCGCAACGCACGGTTGCTCGCCATTGGGATACCGAAATCGTCGGGGTGAATTTCGTACTCGCGAATCTGGCCGTTCTTGAGCTCGCCCACCATCGTTGCCGCGCCCAGCGAGATCTCATCCATGCTGTCGAGCCCATGCACCACCAGCGCGTGCTCGGCGCCCAAGCGTTGCAGCGCGCGTACCTGGATACCGACCAGATCGGGATGGAACACCCCCATCACGATGTTCGGCGCGCCCGCCGGATTCGTCAGCGGCCCGAGGATATTGAAGATCGTCTTCACACCCAGTTCCTTGCGCACCGCCGCGACGTTCTTCATCGCCGGATGATGGTCCGGCGCGAACATGAAGCCAATGCCCACCTTGGCGATCGACTGCGCGATCTGCTCAGGCTTGAGATGAATGTTCACCCCGAGCGATTCCAGCACGTCGGCGCTGCCTGATTTGCTGCTCACGCTGCGCCCGCCGTGCTTGCTCACCTTCGCGCCCGCGGCGGCGGCCACGAACATCGAACAAGTCGAAATATTGAAGGAATGGGCCCCATCCCCGCCCGTTCCGACGATATCCACCAAATGGCGCGTATCGGCCACCGGCACCATGGTGGCGACTTCGCGCATCACCTGCGCGGCGGCGGTGATCTCGCCGATGGTTTCTTTCTTGACGCGCAGCCCCGTGATGAAAGCCGCCACCATCACGTGCGAACATTCTCCGCGCATGATCATGCGCATCACGTGCAGCATCTCGTCATGGAATACCTCGCGGTGCTCAATGGTGCGTTGCAGGACTTCCTGAAGGGTAATCTGAGAGGTAGTCATCGGTCTGTGCCTTTGGAGTTGTACTGACGGGTTTCAAGATTTCGGCGAAGCGCCATCGGTAGCGGCACGGCGGGCGACGAGCCGCGCCATCTCTTCATTGATGTTTTCGCGCCGCAATCCGTCTGCCACGCCTTGCTGGTCGGCCACCGGCCGGTTCTGGCTGACTTTCCATTTGCCTTCGATGCGGGCAATCGGTATTTCGACGCCGACGATATTCTGGATACTGTCCATCACGAAGTCTTCCGGCGCGTCGGTAATTTTCCAGGGATCGGCGCGCCGTGACTCCTGCGAAGCCGTCAGCCGGTCCAGCAACGCGCGCAGTTGCCCAGGATCTTCGATGGTGCGCGGCGTTCCGTGAACTTGAACCGTTGCGTAGTTCCATGTCGGCACCACCCGTCCATGCGCCTTCTTGGAGGCATACCAGGACGGCGTGATATAGGCGTTCGGCCCTTGAAAAATCACCAGAGTCTGTGCGCCTTCACGCAACGCGGCAATTTGCGGATTGGCTCTTGCCAGATGGGCGTACAACACGCCCTGCCCTTCGTTGGCGGCATAAATGAAGGGGATGAGGTTGGCCATCAGCCCACCCGTACCGGCCGTAACCAGGGTCGCCAAAGGATGCGCCCCGATCAGGGCGCGCAATACATCCGGATCATCTTCTTGAAATACGGCGGAGTTGTACATGCTGCCCTCGTGCTGATAAAAAGCGGCCGGCTGCCGTTTCTGTTTCTAGGTTCAATCCGCCAGAAAGTTGCGCAGCATCGCGTGGCCATGCTCGGTGAGGATCGACTCGGGGTGGAACTGCACACCCTCGATGCGCACGGCCTGCGCGAAACCCGTGTGGCGCACGCCCATCACCTCGCCGCTGTCGCGGTCGCCGTCGCACCAGGCGGTCACGGCAAGCTCTTGCGGACACGAACTGCGCTCGATGGACAGCGAGTGATAACGGTTGACGGTGAAACGTTCGGGCAAACCGGCAAACACGCCCTCGCGCGTCGTCGTGATCTCGCTGGTCTTGCCGTGCATGAGCTGGCGCGCGCGCACGATCTTGCCGCCGAAAGCCGCGCCGATGGCCTGGTGGCCCAGGCACACGCCGAGGATCGGCAGCTTCCCCGCGAAAGCCCGGATCGCCGGCACTGAAATGCCCGCCTCCGCGGGCGAACATGGGCCGGGCGAAATCACCAGCCGCTGGACACCGGCGGCGATGCGCTCGCCGAGTTCATCGAGCGTGATCTCATCGTTGCGAAACACCTGCACCTGCGCGCCCAGTTCACCGAAGTACTGCACGAGGTTGTAGGTGAAGCTGTCGTAGTTGTCGATCATCAGTACCGTCATAAATAAGCGCAGCGATTGGGTTTATGAAAATTCAGCCTGGAAACGGCATGGCATGGCACGCCGGCGATCGACTGGGATGCGCGCGCTCCAAATCCGGCACGCAAGCCTGCGCACGCCAAAGCCCAGTGACAATACCGAGTTTATGAGGGGTGATAAAACCATCGTAGCAATCTCCTGAACGCCGGAACTACCGTATCGGGAGAGCCATCTGACTTGACCTTGCCATCCCGTTCGGCAGCAAGGTGCGGCCCAAGGCCGCAGCAACGCGCCGCTTCCTATTGGAAGCGCCACCACTGACCCAGGCGGGACGTTGCGAAATGAACCATCATGCGATTCTACTCAGACTCACTCGATGCCGCCGATCACTCGATCACCGTCAAGCCGATGGCAGCGCCTCGACCTTCACGCGCGCCGTGCCCTCGCTCAACCGCTTGGCAAAACGATCCGGCAAATGAGCCGTCACCAATCCATTTCGCACGACGGCCGGATAGGTGCAAACCAGCGCTTCACGCCGATCCTCGCCTTCCAGCAGATAGAGCGACCATTGCGCCGGGCTGGCCTCGGGCAGCGATGTGCTGGCGCTGAAAAAGGGCGCGCTCTCGGAACAGCCCACGTGAAACCTCGCCGGCGGCGGCCCGCCCGGGAGTGGCGAGGAATCCAGAAAGCCAAACAGGCTGTCGTGCTGCATGAGGCTCTGACGCGCATGGGGCCAGACGCATTCACGCAGAAAATACTGGTCGGCGAAGTGTCTTGACTTCACGGGCCGCGCCAAAAATCCTGCCGCCATGGGTTGCAACGGCGGCAGACTGCCGCAGACCGCGCCCCACAAACCGGCAAGCAGCAGTTCGGTATGACTGGCGTAATCGCGTATCACATGAAAACGCTTGCCGCTTTCCACCCACTGCGCCACGGCTTGCGCCTCGCGTTCGGAAATCACGGAATCAGCGTCGCGGAAAATCACGCGGTGCATTTGCGCGTCGTCCAGCGCCAAAAAGCGCCACAAAGTGCCGGGCCAGCGCGCAAGTTCGCCCTGAACATGGACCACTTGCGCGCCACCGGCCTCGATACGACGCAGCACTTGCGCGGGCACCGAATCGTCAACGTAGAAGCGGCAGGTCCAATAGGGGTAGATGCGCGGCTGTTCCTCTACGTTGAGCACCGCCGTTTCACAATACTTGGAACTCCCGCCAAATAAAGAGAAGGCAATCAAATTGCGTTGCCGGGTCGCGGCCTCGGGAACGGGCGGCAATGGCTGCGTGGGCGTAAAGCCGGCAGGCTGCTTGGAGCCGAACATCCGGTCGCGCATGTCCAGCGCGATACGCCCATACTTGCGCACGGCCTCCATGTCGCCCAGGTGGCCATAGGCATGGGACAGCGCATCGTACAGCGCCAGGGTGTTGCCACCGGCTGCCAGGGCACGCTGCCCGTAATCGATGGCCTCGCGCCAGCGTTCGAGCCTGACGCAACTGGCCGCCGCATCCACCAGGGCCGGCGTCAGATTCGGCGCGATACGCAGAGCCTGCTGGCACAGTTGAAGCGCCTCCTCGAAGCGGCCCTGCTCAAAAACCGCCGCCATCCGCTTGCCGGCGGCTTCGAGCAGAAGGTTGGTTTTATGCCGGCCTGCGCCGGACTGCCTGGGCGCACGCTTCATAGCCAAAACCTCAACGCTCGCGCAAGGCTTCGCGCGCTTTGTTCAGCGGCTTGATCAAATAGTCCATGACGGACTTGCTCCCGGTATGGATGTCCACCGTGGCGACCATTCCGGGCACGATCGGGAAGCTCTTGCCCTGGCGGTTATGCAGCTGGTCGGCATTGGTACGCAGGTAAACACGGTAGTAGTAGACATCGCGCTTGACGTCATCCTGGATCGTGTCGGGCGAAACCATGGTGACCTTGGCCGGCAAGCCGCCATAGATCGAGTAGTCGTATGCGGTGATCTTCACCTGCGCATCCAGGCCCGGATGAATGTAAGCCACGTCGCGCGGCGAAATACGCGCCTCCACCAGCAACTGCTCTTCGAGCGGCACGATCCCCATAAGCTTGCCATTGGGCGGAATCACGCCACCGGTGGTCGTGACCGTAATGTCCTTGACCACGCCACGCACCGGCGAAGAAAAGGTCAGGCGGGTCAGTGCGTCGGCGCGTCCGCGGGTGACCGACTGCTGCGCTTCGATCTCGGCATTGGCGCGCGCAAGATCCTCGCGTGCCTTGACGTAGTACTGGTTGCGCTGATCGGACAGCCGGGTTTCCAACTCGTTGGCCTGCCGTTTCAACCGCAAGACCTCGACGTCGCTGGCCGCACCGCGCTCCACCAGGGGCTCCGTCAACGCCAATTCACGCTGCACCAGAGCCAGCGCCTCGGAAATACCCGATACCGTGCTTGCAAGACTTTCACGGCGCTGTTTGTACAAGGCCGTTTCAGTGCGCACCAGCCCCTGATCTTTCTGCACCTCGGGCGGAAACTCCAGCGCCGTACCGTTGACTTCGGCCCGCAAACGTGCGGCCATCGCCATTGCCGCGCGCATTCTGGATTCGCTTTCGGCAACGGTCGATTCGGTCTTGGTGCGGTCGAGCTGCGCCAGTTGCTGCCCCTTTTGGACGATATCGCCCTCGCGAACTTTGAGCTCGGCCAGAATCCCGCCTTCGAGCGACTGGATGATCTGTTCGTGCGACGAGGGAATGATTTTGCCGGTACCGGTTGCCACTTCGTCAAGGTTGAAAAACCAGGCCCAGGCGGCAAAAAACACCAGCATGACGGCTACCACCCAAACCGTGAGGGATGAGCGCGGCAGCGCCGGCTCGGTGGTGCCGGTAAAAGTGATCGGCGGCAACTGCTGCTGCTGCGGCCCGGGTTTTTTACCGGATGCCGTTTTTGCGCCGGGTGCGTATTTGGCAACGGCGGCGGCACCCGTCGAGGGGGCGGCGACCGTGACTGTTTTTTGATCAGGATTTGCCATGGCTTGTGAGCTGTCGCAGTATTTCTTCCTTGGGTCCATCCGTTACGATGCGCCCCCCATCAATCACGATGATGCGATTGACCCACTTGAGCACCGATGCGCGGTGCGTCGCAACCACCAGCGTGCGGTCAGCCATCCACTGTTCGAGGCCGGTGATGACCTGTTGCTCGGTTGCCTCGTCCAGATGGGCCGTGGGTTCGTCCAACAGCACCACGTGGCTTTGCCGGAGCACGGTACGCGCCAGTAGCAAGGCCTGGCGCTGCCCGCCCGACAGGCCCAGGCCACCTTCGAGGATGGTTTCGTCCAGGCCCTTGGCGCGTGATTGCACGAAGCGCAAGCCGCCCGCCAGGCGCAAGGCCTCCAGCACCTGCGCATCGTTGGCCAGCGGCATCCCGAGCGTCAGGTTCTCACGCACCGTCCCGAAGAACAGGCGCGCGTTCTGAGTCAGGAAACTCACGTCGCGCCGCACGTCTGCCGGATCGATCAGGCCCAGCTCCAGCCCGTCGAGTGTGATGCGCCCGGCCTGCGGCGTCAGCAGGCCAGCCATCACCTGCAGCAGAGTCGACTTGCCGGCGCCTATGCGGCCCAGCAATGCCACACGCTCCCCAGCGGCGATCTGCAAATTGCCGATTGTCAGCGCCGGTTGCTTGTCTTCCTCGCCATACTGGAAGCGAAGGCCCTCAATCCGGTAATTGCCATGCAATGCGGGTGCGCTGATCAGGCGGCTGCCCTCGGCCTGGTCGACCGGGCGGCGCATCAGTTCGTCCAAACCTTCGCGCGCCACCTTGGCCTGCTGCCAGCGCATGAACAAACCCGAAATCTGCGCCAGGGGCGCCATCATGCGCGACGACAGGATCGACGAACCAACCAGCGCACCGGTGGTCATCTCTCCCTTCATCACGAGGTAGCAGCCAGAGAGCAAGACGCTGGCATAGACGATGCTTTGCAGTTCCTGCGTCCATGACAGCAGCAGACTTGTGATGAAACGCTGGCGCATGCCGATGCCGGCCGCCACTTCGTTGACGTAATTCCAGCGGTTCTGGAAGCGCGGTTCGGCGCGCAGCAGCTTGACATCCTCGATGCCCTCCACCGCCTCGACGAGCATCGCGTTGCGCAGCGCCGATTCGCGCATGCCCTCTTTGGCCAGCGTACCGAGCGGGCGCTGCACGAGCAGGCCGGGTATCACAATCAGCGGGAGCGCGCAGACCGCGATCAGCACCAGCCATCCGCCGACGAGCCACAGGATAAAAAGGAACAGCAGGAAAAACGGCAAGTCGGCCATCGCACCGATGGTGGTGGAAGTGAACAACTCACGAACCTGATCGACCTCGCGAATCTGCGCAATGAAAGAGCCGGTTGACTTGGACCGCGATTCAGTGCGCACGCGCAACGCATGGCCAAAGATGCGGTCGGAAATCTTGAGGTCGGCCCGCTTGCCGATGACGTCGGAGATATGCGTGCGCGAGACGCGCAGAATGAACTCGAACGCAATGGCCAGCATCACGCCGCCGAAAAGCACCCACAGCGTCGATTCCGATTGCGCGGGCACGACACGATCGTAAACCTGCATCGAAAAGACCATGCTCGCCAGTGCCAGCACGTTCGAAAACACGGAAGCCAGCACCACGTCGCCATAGCGGCGCCAGTCACGCAGCGCAATCGTGCGGAACCAGTTGGGCTCATAAGGCTTGATGTATTCGTCCACCCGTGCATCGGGCACCGAAGTCTGCGGCCTCAGAACCGCGGCACGGCGCACACGCTGGCCAAGCTCGGTGACGGAAACGGCGGTTTCGAGCCCTCCGTCGCCCGACAACAACACCGCGGCATTCCCTTTCGTATCGACGGTATGCACGACCCCGACGGAGTTGTTGTCAAACTCCACCACCAACGGCAGCCGCCACGGATCGAGCAGCGAGGGTTGGAATTGAGTCAGGCGCAGCGACAGTCCCATCTGGCGCGCCATCAAATCGAGCACCGCGTCAAACGATGTGCCGCGCTCCCAGGCCAGGCTCACGCGCACACTCTCGGGTGACGCACCAATGCCATAGTGGCGCGCCACCATCAGCATGGCCTCCATCCAGGCAGATTGAATCTCGGGCAGCTTCATCGGAGCACGTCCATTCCTTGAAAATCTTGATATTGTTCAGTGGATAGAGGGCAAGATTCCTGACGCCGCCCTTCATGCAGGCTACACGTCCTGATCGTGCCGTGTCCGTATCCGGACCGGTGGCGGCAGTGCGGCACATCGCTTCGCGTTGTCGGCGCGCACCACGCGCCGGCCACGCCATCATCGAGCGTCATGATCTGCAGCAACCTCTGTTTAGTCGGCAGCTGAAACTTGGCCAGGCGGCGGCGTGGCGGCAGACCCATTCGGCGACGCATTGGGCCGGCCGGGACGCCGGATGGCGCACCATCCGCCCTGCAACGCCGGCTTGCGGGCAGGCTCCTGGACGGCGCTCTGCTGTGGCGGCCCGCCCGCACTGTCCTGGACAACGCTTAGGCTCATTTTTTCAATCTTGCCGTTGTCCGCCGCGGCAGCGGCACTGACAGGAACACTGACAGGCGCTGTGGCAGGAACGGGGGCCTTCCTTTCGATGGCCCTGGTGTTATCCACCGCCTTGACGGCGCCACCGGACACGGCGGGAACGAGATCCTTTTCCTGGTTCCTGGTAGCGACCGGCGCACTGGCCGGAAGACTGCGCACGGCGCTGCCAAAGCCTTTTTCTTTTTCCTCGGGCTTCGCGCCGGCCTGCGGCTTGGCGATGCTGGCCACGGCAGAGCCGAAGTCCTTTTCCTGGGGCTTGGCATCGCTGGGCTCACCAGCGGGGAGACTGCGCACGGCGTTGCCAAAGCCTTTTTCTTTTTCCTGGGCCTTGGCTCCGTCCCGACCCTTGTTGGCACCAGCCGGCGGCACGACCGGACCGAGATTCTTTTCCTGAATCTTGGCATCGTTGGGTGGAGTGACGCCGATACTCTGTACCGCGGCGCCGCCAAGGTATTTTCCATCCGTCTTGGCATCGTCCTGCGCGGACATGGAAGAATCAGGCACGACAGGGCTGATGGCTATCCCCTGAACTGTGGTGTTGTCCAACCCATAAAAGGCCCGGCTCTGGCCCACTGCGTACACATAGCTGATCAGGCCCTGCCACAGATCGTGGCGAACGTTTTCCTCATCAACCGCGGCCATGTAGATCTCCTGCTCTGCGTTGAGCAGGTCCAGAATCGAGCGCGTACCCAGCTTGTACTGCTCCTGATACAGGTCGCGCGCCTCGACGATGCTGCGCTTGCGCTGGGCCAGTACGCCCAGGCGCGCACGGGCGCCGTCGACTTGCTCGCGGTAGCTGCGTACCTGATCGTCGGCGTTCAACCGGGCATTCTTGATGCGCATTTGCGCTGCTTCGTCGGCTGCGATGGCGCCACGCACCTGGGCTTCCAGTCCGCCCCCCTGGTACAGCGGAGCCGTCAGGTTGATTCCGATGTTCTGGTACGTTCCGTGGGGCTCAAACGTGTTCGGGTTGTTGCCGCGCAGCGCCTTGTTGATGGACGCATCCAGGCTGATCGTGGGCCAGCGTTCCGCACGGGCCTGGCCCACTATGGCCTGCGCCGCCTGGCGATCCGCTTCGGCCACCATCACATCGGGCAGGATGCGGTAGTCGGGCTGCTGGTTCTCGCGAATCCCCTGCATCATCGCATCGGGCAAGGGTGCAACCCCCTGGGCTGTTGGCGGGCTGCCAACGAGTGTGCGCAAACGCTCGTTCGACTGGCGCAGCGCAGCCTCATACTGTAGATGGTATGCACGCGCGCCGTCCACCCGCGAAAGCGCCTGGATCGGGTCGGCCTTGGTGCTGACGCCCGAATTGGAACGCAGCCTCGCCATTTCGAGCACCCGCTCGGTTGCCCTCAAATAATCCTTTGCGCTGACAAGGATCGACTGGTAGCGGTGCGCCGCCACCACCGCATTGGCCGTATCCTGGGCCACGATGTCGATTTGCCGCAGAATCGTCGCCTGCTGGCGGCGCGTCATGGCCTGCGCCTGGTCGACCCGGCCTCCGACCTTGCCGAAGTCGTACAGCATCTGCGATATCGTCCCCGTCGCCAGCGTGCTATTGCTGCTCAAAGAGTTCAGATTCCTCCCGCTGGTGCCGCCGTTGATGCCGACGCCCACCTTCGGATAGTAGCCGGCCCGTGCCGAGTCGATGCCGCTTTGCTGTTGCGTCAATGTGGCGACGGCATCAGAAATTGAAGGGTGGCGGTCAACCGCGATCCGCACGGCCTGGCGCAAGTCCAGCTGCCCGGAGCGCGGTATCGAACCGGCCTGCCCCGCGTCGGGCGGCTCGCTTGGCGTGCCGCTCTTCGTCGCAGGCGAAGGCGACCCGTTTCCTGCCGTGGTCACACCGGGTACGGCGACTCCAAAAGCCGTCACCAATAGCAGCACGGTTCTGACAAACCAACGTACCGCCCGTCGGATCGAAATCCATCTCGCTTGGATTTGCTTCATCAATTTTTTCATTTTCTGGCCATCACGCCATTGGTTATGGGTTCGGATGATAGCCTTATCGTTGCAAGATAGGCATCAAGAAAGCCGACTTTTGTCTTTTATATGTAATAACTATGCCTCGGAGACCGTTCCATGACCAGCATAACCCCCACATCCAGTATCCATTTAGGCTCGGAGAATGCCCGTTCGTTCGCGGCGCGCCTAGCGCGCGTTGACCGTTTTTTCGCCGAAAAATACGTCAAACCCGGCAAGCTCGCTGGCTCGTTCGTGCAGGTATGGCGGCGCGGCGAGCTGGCGCTGAACTCACTGCAAGGCATGGCCGATCTTGAGCGCGACGTGCCTATGGCCGAGGATACGATCTTCCGCATTTACTCAATGACCAAGCCCATCACCGCAGTGGCGCTGATGATTCTGTTTGAGGAAGGACGCATCGCACTCGATGATCCGGTGGCCAAACACATCCCGGCGTGGGCCGATCTGCGGGTATACGCCAGCGGCGAGTTGGGCGCGTTCAACACGCAGCCGCCCGCGCGGCCCATGCAGGTCGTCGATCTGCTGCGCCACACCTCGGGGCTGACCTACGGCTTTCAGCGGCGCACGCCGGTCGATGCCGCGTACCGCAAGCTTCGGCTGGGCGAGGTTGAGCTGTCGGGCACGCTCGATGCAATGATCGCGGCGCTGGCCGGCCTGCCGCTGGAGTTTTCGCCGGGCGAAGCATGGAATTATTCGGTTTCGACCGACGTGCTGGGCTATCTGATCGGCAAGATCAGCGGCCAGCCTTTTGAAACCTTTCTGCAAGAGCGGATTTTCGCCCCCCTGGGCATGGTCGATACCGGATTTCATGTGCCGCCCGAGAAGGCGCAGCGCCTGGCCGCCTGTTACGCGATCGGCCAACTCGGCCGCGCCGTGGCGCCGGACAGCAAACTAACGCTGCAGGACGATCCGCGCACGAGCAGTTACCTGCAGCCGCCGAGCTTCATTTCGGGCGGCGGCGGCCTGGTATCGACAGCGGCTGACTACATGCGCTTTGCCCGCATGCTGCTCGGCGGCGGCACGCTCGACGGCACACGCATCCTGGGCCGTAAGACGGTGGAATTGATGACGGTCAACCATTTGCCCGGCGGTGTGGATTTGCCGCAACTATCGCGCTCCATGTTCAGCGAAGGGGCCTACAACGGCGTCGGTTTCGGGCTGGGCCTGGCCACGACTATCGCTGCCGCGCAAACGCTTACGCTGGGCAGCACCGGCGACTTTTTCTGGGGCGGCGCGGCCAGCACCTTCTTCGTGGTCGATCCACGCGAGGACATGGTGATTATGCTGCTGACGCAGTTGATCCCGTCCACGGCCTATGCGCTGCGGCGAGAACTGCGGACGCTGGTTTACGCGGGGCTCTGACCGCATTCACGCCCTGGCCGGACACGGTCTAGGGTCTGTTCATTGACCGGCGGCCCGCTGCGGCCGCCGGTCAATGAAACGCCAAACACCCGCGTGAGACGGCCCGGGCATGTGCCCAGGCCGCCCCACGCGGGCTGCGCTACCAGTGCACCGGCGGCGTCAGATCACGTGCACCCCCTGCTGGATCAGCAAGTCGGCCATCGTGTTGGAGCCCATCGCCGAGTTGTGCCACACGTCGCAGAGCGCCCCGCCGACCGTTTGCGTGCTGCCGGTCGCCGCCCAGCCCGAGTCCAGGAGGTCCACCGTTGACGTGCCGTTGCCCAGAATGGTCATCTTCGGCGTGGTCGGCCCGAGCACGCCGTTCTCGCTGAGCACGTCCGAGAGTTTCAACTTCAAGGTGTTACCGGTGGTCCGGTTGCCGTACTCGTTCAGCGGGTCGCCCTGGGCGGTGTGGGTCTGGTTGTTCAGGTCGAACTGCCCGAAGTTCTGCACCCGCAGACCCATGTCCGTCAGGTTCAGGGTCAGGCCGCTGCCCTCGAACACCAGCGTGTTCCAGCCGCCGCCGCCATTGAGGCCGCTGAAG
>CAYTPC010000060.1:0-5886 GCA_964439605.1 uncultured Burkholderiaceae bacterium | reverse complement strand
GCCCTGCTCGCGCAGCTTGGTTTCGTAGATTTGCGCCAGGCCCATCTGGCCGACGGCGGCGGCCGCTTGCAGCTCGTTGAGCGCGCTGGGGCGCTTGCTCCAGCCCAGGCGCTTCATGCCCTCGGCGATGGCGCCGCTGGAGACCATGATGACTTCGCGCCCATCCTGCGCCAGCAGCGCGAGCTGGCGGCACCATTGGCCGATGGCCGCCTCGTCCAGCCCGCGGCCTTCATCGGTGACTAGGCTGGAGCCCACCTTGACGACGATGCGGCGCGCGCCGCGCAGGGGATCGAATTCGTCTTTTTTCATCATCCTAGAAACCCTCCTCGGCAAAGCGCGGATCGCGCTCTTCGGGCGGCGCTTGCGACTTCTGCTGCTGCCGAACGTGCTCGTAGATCGCGCGGATCAGCGGCTCGCAGCCTTCGCGGGTGAGCGCGGAAATTTGGAACACCGGGCCGCGCCAGCGCAGGCGGCGCACGAAGTCGGCCACCCGCTTGGCGCGCTCTTCCTGCGGCACCATGTCCACTTTGTTGAGCACCAGCCAGCGCGGTTTCTCATAGAGCGCCAGGTCGTATTTTTTTAGCTCGCCGACGATGGCCCTGGCTTGCTGCACCGGATCGACGTTGTCGTCGAACGGCGCCAGATCGACCATATGCAACAGCAGGCGCGTGCGCTGCAAGTGGCGCAAAAACTGGTGGCCCAGGCCCGCGCCTTCGCTCGCGCCTTCGATCAGGCCCGGAATGTCGGCTACCACGAAGCTTTGCTCCGGCCCCACGCGCACCACGCCCAGATTGGGGTGCAGGGTGGTGAAGGGGTAGTCGGCGATTTTTGGGCGGGCGTTGCTGACGGCGGCGATGAAGGTGGACTTGCCCGCGTTGGGCATGCCCAGCAGGCCCACGTCGGCCAGCAGCTTGAGTTCGAGCTTGAGGCTTTTGCGCTCACCCGGCTGGCCGGGGGTTTTTTGCCGGGGCGCGCGGTTGATCGAGCTTTTGAAGCGCAGGTTGCCTAGCCCGCCGTCGCCGCCCTTGGCGATGGTGACTTTGGCGCCGGGTTCCATCAGCTCGCACAGCACCTCGCCGGTCTCGGCGTCGGAGATGATGGTGCCCACGGGCATTTTCAGCGTGATGTCTGCGCCTGCCGCGCCGAACATGTCCGAACCCATGCCGTGCTGGCCGCGCCCGGCCTCGTGGCGGCGCGCGTAGCGGTAATCGACGAGGGTGTTCAGGTTGCTGTCGGCCACGGCATAGACGTGGCCGCCGCGCCCGCCGTCGCCGCCGTCGGGGCCGCCGAATTCCTTGAACTTTTCGTGGCGAAACGACGCGCAACCACTGCCGCCGTCGCCGGCGGCGATGTCGATACGAGCTTCATCCACGAATTTCATGATGTTTTGCGGCTCCAAAAAAACAAAGCCCCGCAAGCGGGGCTTGTTGGTGCATTACAGCATGGTCTGCCTCAGGCAGCCGCTGCCTGCACGGTGACCGTTTGCCGGTTCAATGCGCCCTGGGTGGAAAAAGCCACCTGGCCATCGACCAGCGCGAACAAGGTGTGATCCTTGCCCATGCCGACATTGCGGCCGGCGTGGAAACGGGTGCCGCGCTGGCGCACGATGATCGCGCCGGCGCTGACTTGCTCGCCGCCGTAGGCTTTCACGCCCAGCATCTTGGGTTTGGAATCGCGGCCGTTGCGCGTGGAGCCGCCGCCTTTTTTGTGTGCCATGGTCGATTACTCCTTGGAACCCTGCGCGCCGGTGATGGCGCCGATTTCAATTTCCGTGTAGCCCTGGCGGTGGCCCTGGCGTTTTTGGTAGTGCTTGCGGCGACGCATCTTGAAGATGCGCACCTTGTCGTGCTTACCGTGCTCGACGACCTTGGCCGTCACGCTGGCGCCTGCCACCAGGGGAGCACCAACCGTCAGATTGCTGCCGTCGCCGACGGCGAGGACCTGATCGATCGTGATTTCCTGGCCGACGTCCGCAGCAATCTGTTCTATCTTGATCTTCTCGCCGGCAGCCACGCGATATTGCTTGCCACCGGTTTTTATGACCGCGTACATACGAACCTCTGAAAGTTTTGCAGAACCTCAGAGTTACTCAGAGGTTCGCTAATGCAAAGCCTCTTGGGACCATTCCCAAGAGAACCGCGTATTTTACCTTTTTTGCAGGCGGCGTGCAAGGCAAGGGCGCGGGGTTGCCTATAATTATTTTTTTCGCTCGCACCAAACGCTAGTCCTTGACCACATCCGCTGCTCCCGCCGCTTCCGCGCTCGCGCTTGTCGAAGGCGACATGCGCGAGGTCGATGCCGTTATTGCAAAACGCCTCAATTCCGGCGTGCCCCTGGTAGGCCAGGTGGCGCGCTACATCATTTCCTCCGGCGGCAAGCGGCTGCGGCCCGTGCTGCTGCTGCTGACCGCCGGCGCGCTGGAATGCCGTAGCCCGCAGCGCTTCAATCTGGCGGCGGTGGTGGAGTTCATCCACACCGCCACCTTGCTGCACGACGATGTGGTCGATGCCTCCACCCTGCGCCGTGGCCGCAGCACGGCTAACGAGGTGTTCGGCAATCCGGCCAGCGTGCTGGTGGGCGATTTTCTGTATTCCCGCGCGTTCCAGATGATGGTCGATGCCGGGCAGATGCGGATCATGCAGATCCTGGCCGACGCCACCAACGTGATCGCCGAAGGCGAGGTGCTGCAACTGATGAACATGCATGATGCCACGCTGGACGAAGCGGGCTACCTGAACGTGATCCGCTCCAAGACGGCCAAGCTGTTCGAGGCCAGTGCGCGGCTGGGCGCGGTGCTGGCGGGCGCGCCCGCCGCCGTGGAAGAAGCCTGCGCCGACTACGGTCAATCGCTGGGCACGGCGTTTCAGGTGATCGACGACGTGCTCGACTACACGGGCGATCCGGCCGAGATGGGCAAGAACTTGGGCGACGACCTGCGCGAGGGTAAAACCACGCTGCCCCTGATTTTGGCGATGCAACGCGGCTCCAAGGAAGAAGCAGCGCTGGTGCGCGCGGCCATCGAGCAGGGCGAGACAGAACATCTGCCGGACATTGCCCGCATCGTGCAGCGCACGGGCGCGCTGGAGGGCACGCGGGCACTGGCTGCGGCCCAAGCCGAACGTGCCAGGGAGGCCGCCGCGCAACTGCCGCGCAATGCCTACAGCGCCGGTTTGATAGAATTGGCGGCTCAGTTACTGCAAAGGCGCTCTTAGGGCGCTTTTCTTCGGGGTGTAGCTTAGCCTGGTAGAGCGCTACGTTCGGGACGTAGAGGCCGGAGGTTCGAATCCTCTCACCCCGACCAGGAGCCATTTGTGCGGGTGCCAACGGGTCTGCACAGGGGGAGTGTGTCAATTGACACACAGTTTTAACCGTGTGGACGTTTACAGATTCGTCCTGATCGGCGATCATTGACGGCTGATTGCTGTCAGAATCGACAAAATCCTCCAACCCATGGCTGTTTCCGATTCAATAACCAAGGCGACGCTCAACACCAAGAGTGTGCCAGCCGCCCTCCCTGCCGCTGTCTTGCCAGGCATCGCGCATGCTTTGGTCATGGCCGGCACGCTCTCGCAGGCCGCGGCCGAAGATATCTCCAGGCGTGCCACAGCCGCCAAAAAGAGCTTCGTCGCTGAGTTGACCAGCTCCGGCGCGATTTCGGCGACCGATTTGGCGCACATCCTGGCGACGGCGTTTGCCGCTCCCCTGCTGGATATCAGCGCGATCGATCCCCGGCGGCTGCCCACGAACGTGCTCGACGCCAAGCTGTGCCAGACCTACCGGGTGCTGGCGCTGGCCAAGCGCGCCACACGCATCATTGTCGCCACGGCCGATCCGTCCGACCACGAAGCGGCCGAGAAGATCAAGTTCGCCACGCAGCTGGGCGTGGAGTGGGTGATTGTCGAATACGACAAGCTCAGCGCATTGATCGAGACGCACGCCAAGACCGCGACCGAGTCGATGGAGAGCATCGTCGGGCAGGAGTTCGAGTTCGATGAGGCCGCGCTGGGTTCCGCGGTGCCGCAGACCGAGTCCGGCGTGCGTGACGCCGATGTGGAAGACGCGCCGGTCGTGCGGTTTTTGCACAAGATGCTGATCGATGCGGTCAACGCGCGCGCTTCCGACCTGCATTTCGAGCCTTACGAGCACACTTATCGCGTGCGGTTTCGCGTCGATGGCGAGCTGCGCGAAATCGCTTCGCCGCCGCCGGCGATCAAGGAAAAGCTGGCCTCGCGCATCAAGGTGATCTCGCGCATCGACATCGCCGAAAAGCGCGTGCCCCAAGACGGGCGCATGAAGCTCTCGCTCGGGCCGGGCCGGGTCATCGACTTTCGCGTCAGCACTCTGCCCACGCTGTTTGGCGAGAAGATCGTGATCCGCATCCTGGACCGCGGCAGCGCCCAGATGGGTATCGAGGCGCTGGGCTACGAGGACGAGGAAAAAGAGCGCTTGCTCAAGGCCATTGCACGGCCCTACGGCATGATCCTGGTCACCGGGCCGACGGGTTCGGGCAAAACGGTGTCGCTGTACACCTGCCTGAACCTGCTCAACAAGCCCGGCGTCAACATTTCCACGGCGGAAGATCCTTCGGAAATCAACCTGGCGGGCATCAACCAGGTCAACGTCAACGAAAAGGCGGGTCTGACCTTCGCGGCTGCGCTGCGCGCCTTTTTGCGGCAGGACCCGGACATCATCATGGTTGGCGAGATCCGCGATCTGGAAACGGCCGACATTGCCATCAAGGCCGCCCAGACCGGCCACCTCGTACTCTCGACCCTGCACACCAACGACGCGCCCACCACCCTGACGCGCCTGCGCAACATGGGCGTCGCCCCGTTCAACATTGCCTCCAGCGTCATCCTGATTACGGCGCAGCGCCTAGGCCGGCGCCTGTGCATCCAGTGCAAGGCGCCCGTCACGATTCCGCGCGAGAACCTGATCGAAGCCGGATTCGATGAGTCGGATCTGGACGGCAGCTGGGTGCCCTACGGTCCCGTTGGCTGCGCGTCCTGCAACAACGGCTACAAGGGCCGGGTCGGTATCTACGAAGTCATGCCCGTCTCCGAGGAAATTCAGCGCATCATCCTGCGGGACGGCAGCGCGACCGAAATCGGCGAGCAGGCGCGCAGCGAAGGCGTCAAATCGCTGCGCGTGTCGGGCTTGCGCAAGGTTAAGCTTGGCATCACCTCGCTGGACGAAGTTCTGGCCGTCACCAACGAATGATCCAGCGAGCTTTCCGTCAGATCAAGCCAACCATGCAAGAGGAAAGGCAGTAAATGGCTACAACCACGGCAGCGGCCGCCAAGCTTGTCAAAGAGTTCGTTTTCGAGTGGGAAGGCAAGGACCGCAACGGCAAGTTCGTCCGTGGCGAAACCCGCGCCGGCGGCGAAGCCCAGGTGCAAAGCATGCTACGCCGGCAGGGCATCATGGTCACCAAGGTCAAGCGGCGCCGAATGCGTTCGGGCAGAAGCATCAAGTCCAAGGACCTGACGCTTTTTACCCGCCAGTTCGCCACCATGATGAAGGCGGGCGTGCCGCTGTTGCAGGCGTTCGACATCGTCGGGCGCGGCCACTCCAACCCCAGCATGGCCAAGCTGCTCAATGACATCCGCGCCGATGTCGAGACGGGCACCTCGCTGGCCTCGGCCTTCCGCAGGTACCCGCTGCACTTCAACAACCTGTACTGCAATCTGGTGGAAGCCGGCGAGGCGGCCGGTATTCTGGAAGAACTGCTCGACCGTCTGGCCATCTACATGGAAAAGACCGAGTCGATCAAGCGCCAGGTCCGCTCGGCGCTCATGTATCCGTCGGCCGTGATCATCGTGGCCTTCGTCGTGGTGACGGTGATCATGATCTTCGTGATCCCGGCGTTCAAGCAGGTGTTCGAGA
>CAYTPC010000059.1:0-6769 GCA_964439605.1 uncultured Burkholderiaceae bacterium | reverse complement strand
CGCAGGCAGCCACTTCACCGCCCGCGCGCCTGTCGCGGCGGCGGCTTCCAGGCGGTCGAGCGCATCGGCCCGGTAGGGATGTATCGAGGCCACCCATTCAAACACGTCGGGATAGGCTGCCGCCGTTGCGCGGGCGTAGCCGTCGGGCACATGAAACGTGCTCAATCCGGGCGCGGGCTGCCCGCCATCATCGTGAAACCAATCGAAGGCGAACAGCATCACCTTGAACCCGGCGGGCATATTGCGCGCAAGGCGCGCAAGACGGCGCACGTAATTGTCATCCACCGTTCCCGGCTCGGTGGCCACGCAGCCGCCATTCATGTAAAACAGGCGTTGGCCGTAGAGCGCCGGATGCCACAAGCTGAGCAGTTGCTGCCCGATGTAAAGCCCGTGATCGCCATCGCCGATGCCCGCCAGATGCGCATGGCAATCCCAGACCTGGGCGGGATCCAGCCCTTGCCAGACGTGCGCCAGCAAGGGGGTGTTCTCCAGCCCCGTGTGCGCGGGATCGAGACAGGGATTGACCAGAAAGGGTTCCCGCGCATGCGCCAGCATCGCGCCGGAAACACCCGCTGCCGCGAGGAGGGCGGTTTTGAGGAAGCGGCGGCGGGTGTGACCGGAATGGGGGTCAATCGGCATGTTCGGCTGCCTTGTCAACGGCTTTTTTTATTCTGAAATAGCGCCAGACGCCAAAAATGCCGAAGACGATCGCCAGCGGATATGACGCGCCCATTCCCAGCATTGTGCCCAACGACCAATCAGTAATGCCTCCGTGAGAAGGCCCTGATCGAAGCCAGCCAAGCCACCCCAGAATAAGCATTATTCCAAAGGGCGCACAAACGAGCCAGGCAATTAGGAGTCCGCTTGCCGCCAATGGCGGCATCTCCCGTTTTCGCAGCCAGCGCGCCAAGACGCAATGGACCGCCCATGTCATCGCCAGGAACACAAACAGGTGGACAAAAAATGATATTGAAGCTGGATCCATACTGTGAATGTGGATCACGCCGCCTCCGCCATGCGCTTCAACGTCACGTAATCGGTTTTCCCCGTGCCGAGCAGCGGCAATTCAGTCACGCGCACGATCTTCTTCGGCACGGCCAGTTCGGGGATGCCCAGTTGCTGGGCCGCGCTTTGCAGGGCTGTGCGATCCAGGGCCGCGCTGGTGGTAAAGAGCACCAGCGCCTCGCCCTTGCTCGCGTCGGGCTGGCTGCTGGCGGCATGCAAGGCGTCCGGCGCGGCGGTTTGCGCGAGTTTCTCCACCATTTCCAGACTCACCATCTCGCCGGCAATCTTGGCGAAACGCTTGACGCGCCCGACGATGTGCACAAAGCCATCGGCATCCACATCGACGACATCGCCGGTGTCATACCAGCCCGCGCCCACATCGGAGGCCGGCGCTTGCAGCACGCCGGGGTTGTCCGCTTTCAGATAGCCGCTCATCACATTGGGGCCGCGCACGTGCAACAGGCCGCCGCGCTCGATGCCGGGCACGGCTTGCAGGCGGTATTCGATGCCGGGCAGGAATTGCCCGACGGTGCCGCTGCGATACGCCATCGGCGTATTGACGGCGATGACCGGCGCGGTTTCCGTCGCGCCATAGCCTTCGAGAATGCGCAGGCCGAATTTCTCGAACCATTGTTCGCGCACGGCGGGCGCGAGCTTTTCCGCGCCGGCGACGACATAGCGCAGCCGGTAAAAATCGTAGGGATGGGCGAAGCGCGCGTAGTTGCCGAGAAAGGTGCTGGTGCCGAACAGCACCGTGCAGCCGCGATCGTAAGTGAGTTCGGGAATGACGCGGTAATGCAGCGGCGTCGGATAGATGAACATGCTCGCGCCCGAGAGCAGCGGCAGGAGCGCGCCCCCGGTCAGCCCGAAGCTGTGAAAGACGGGCAGCACGTTGAGCACGCGATCGCTGGTCGAAATGTCGATGATGGCGCGAATCTGCGCGACGTTGGCCAGAATCGCCCGATGCGACAGCACCACGCCCTTGGGCTTGCCCTCGGAACCGGAAGTAAACAATACGACAGCGGCATCTTCGGTCGACGCCGGAACTTCGACCCGGCGCGGGCGGCGCAAGCCCCAGCAGAGCAGCCACAGCTTGTCGGCAAACGTGATCTGTTCGCGCACATCTTCGAGATAAACGATGCGCTCGATGCCGGTGAGCGCGGCAATTTTCTCGGCCAGCTTCGCCTGCTCGACGAACGCGCGCGCGGTGATGATGGTGCGCACCTGCGCCGCCGTGCAGGCCGCCTGCATGCCGTCGACGCCGGCGGTGTAGTTGAGCATCGCGGGCACGCGCCGCAACGCCGTCAATCCCAACAGCATGCCCAGCGTAGGCGCCAGATTGGGCAGCAGCAAGCCCACGCGCTCATCGGGCCGGGTGAAGCGCCCCGCCACGCGCCCGAGCATGAGCGCCATCTTGAGCAGATCCTGATAGGTGTATTCGATTTGCTTGATGTCTTCCAGCACGTGGCGGTCGCGCCCGTGCAATTCGATGGCGTCGCACAACGCGCCGTAGAGGGTGGCCGAACCGGGCCGCGCCAGCGCCATCTCCTGCATCAAGCGGCGCAGCGCCTCGCCCGCCTTGTGGCGGCGCGCGCGGGCATTCGGCGCCTGCGGCATGGGCAGCGCCGTCACCGGCAGCACCGTGAGCGTGATGCGCGGAAACAGCTTGCGCCCCGTGCGCATGCGAGAGAAATAACTGCGCGAAGGGCCATCCAGCCGCACCGGCAGCAAGGTCGCCCCGGTTTTGGCGGCGACGAAGGCCGGGCCGTCATAGACCTTCATCAAACTGCCGGTCAAGGTGATGCGCCCCTCGGGGAAAATCACCACCGGCCGGCCCGACTCGATCAGGCGGATCACCCGCTTCATGGCCATCGGATTGGCGGGATCGACGGCCAGATAATCGGCCATCACATTCAGCCCCCAGCGCCACAAGCGATGACGGACCACCTCGGTATGCACAACAAATACAGGCGTCTGGATCGGCAAAAACAGGCCGAGCAAGATCCCGTCGAGAAACGATTCGTGATTGGCGATCACCAGCAGGCGCTGGCTGTTTTGTCCCTGCAAGGCCTGCGCCGCGTCCCGCACCCGCACGCGAAACAGCACGCGCGCCAGGCCGCGCAACAGCACACGAAGAAAAGCGCGCAGCGCCGCCTGCGGTTTCGAGCGCGAGAACGATTGGGTTTTCATGATCAATAATTTCGTTATGTTCGGTTAAAAAAATTTCGCTCAAGTCCCTCAGCATTTCGTGCGCACATACTCCAGCACATTGCCGAGCGTTGCTTCCAGCCAGGGCCGGTTGATCCAGAACCAGACCTCCTTGCCCACTTTCTCCGAGCACAGCACGCCCGCCCCGTGCAGGATTTTCAGGTGATGCGAAACCGTGGAGCGCGTCAGCGTCGACACGGCGGCGATCTGCCCGACATTGAGCCGCTCGCCCTTGTCGAACAGCATCAACATGCGCTGCCGATGCGTGTCCCCCAAAGCCGTAAAAACCCCGGCCATCGGTTGCCATTCGGGCGGAATGCTGCGGGTGTAATTTTTTTTCATGACGATAATCTTAGTTATATCGTTATGTTGTGTCAAGTATCTTCTTCGAGCAGGCGAAGCCTGCGCGCGACCGTCACCCCTTTCCCTGGGAAAGGGGCCGTCCTCTGAGGCCAGACTTTGTCGATTGCGCCGGGCAAACAGCCCGGCAGCAAAAGTCTGGCGTCGCAGGACGGCGCGTGCCGGGATTACTCGATATTCTGCACCTGCTCGCGCATCTGTTCGATGAGGAGTTTCATGTCGACGGCGATGGCGGTGATGTCGGTGGAGGCGGATTTGGAGGCGAGCGTGTTGGCTTCGCGGTTGAGTTCCTGCATGAGAAAGTCGAGCCGCTTGCCGATGGCGCCGCCCTTGCTGATGACGCGCGCCACTTCGTCGAGGTGGGCGACGAGGCGGTTGAGTTCTTCGGCAACGTCGATGCGGGTGGCGAACAGGCCGATTTCCTGGCGGATGCGTTCTTCGTCCAGGCTGGCGATCGCTTCGCGCAGGCGCATGGCGAGACGTTCGCGGTAGTCGGCAAGCGCCTGCGGCAGCAGGGGGGTGGCTTGCGCCACCCGCGCGCGCATGCGCTCGACGCGCTCAAGAATCATGGCCGCCAGTTTTTCGCCTTCGCGGGCGCGGGTGGCGAGGAGTTCGTCGAGGGCGCTTTTCGCCAGCGCGGCGCATTCGGCCTGGAGTGTGTCGGGGGCAAGCTGATCGTCGCCCAGCATGCCCGGCCAGCGCAGAACTTCGGCCACCGACAGGGGCACCGCTTCGGGCAAGCGGTCGCGCACGCCGGCTTGCAGATCGGCCAGTTGTTGCAGGAGCGCCCGGTTGAGGCTGGCTTCGCGCGGGGTGGCCGTGACGGCGAGAAAGTTGAGCCGGCAGTCGACTTTGCCGCGGTTGAGGCGGGCGGCGATCATTTCGCGCAGCGCCGGTTCGACCACGCGCGCTTCTTCGGCGATGCGGAAATTCATGTCGAGATAGCGCGAATTGACCGTGCGCAGTTCGAGATGGAGGATGCCGTGACCGGTGTCGCGCATCTGGACCGCATATCCTGTCATGCTGTGGATCATGGCTGTATCCGTTATTTTCCGTCCGCGTTTCGCAACACGGTCATAAAAAAGTCAACAAGCGTTTTATAATGCCAACCCTATATTACTCCAACCAGGGGCTTCGCCGGACGCTGTATTCACCCCGCATTTACCCCGTACCCACACCGCACCAGAATAATGCCAACCCAAATCAATGCCGCGCTGCCGGCGGGCTTCCAGTTAGATGAATACCGCATCGAGCGCCAACTCTCTCTGGGCGGTTTCTCGATCGTGTATCTAGCCACCGACAAGAACGGCAATCCGGTTGCCATCAAGGAATATCTGCCGAATTCGCTGGCGCTGCGCACGGCGGGCAATGTGGTGCCTGCCATCGCGGAGGAAAATCATGCCGTCTTCCGCTACGGCATGAAGTGTTTTTTCGAGGAAGGCCGCGCGCTGGCCGGGATTGCGCACCCGAATGTGGTGCGCGTGCTCAACTTTTTCCGCGCCAATGAGACGGTTTATATGGTGATGCAGTACGAGCCGGGGCGGACTTTGCAGGAGCATATCCAGAAGCACAAGGGCGAGATCGGCGAGCAGTTCATCCGCACCGTGTTCACGCGGCTGCTCAACGGGCTGCGCGAAGTCCACACCCGCAAGCTGCTGCATCTGGATATCAAGCCGGCGAATATCTGCCTGCGCCCGGACGGCCAGCCGGTGCTGATTGATTTCGGCGCCGCGCGGCAAACGCTGTCGACCGACACGCCGCTGCTCAAGCCGATGCACACGCCCGGTTTCGCCGCGCCCGAGCAGTATGTGAATATGCAGCGGAAATTGCTCGGGCCGTGGACGGATATTTATTCGGTCGGCGCCAGCATCTACGCCTGCATGGCGGCGGCGGCGCCGCAGGCGGCCGATCTGCGTCTCAAGCACGACCGGCTGACGCCGACCGTGAAACGCTGGCCGGATAAATATTCCCGCCAGTTGCTGGAAACCGTCGACTGGTGCATGCAGTTGAACCACCTCGATCGCCCGCAGAGCGTATTCGCTTTGCAAATGGCGCTCGTCGACAGGAAACGCAACGTGCCCAAACCGAAGACTCTCTTCGGCTCCCTTTACAACCGCGTCCAAGCGCTCATTAAATGAAATTCACGATTTACCAGGAAAGCCGCTCCGGCCAGCGTCCCGACAACCAGGATCGCGTTGCCTACGCCTATTCGCACGACGCGCTGTTGATGGTGGTTGCCGACGGCATGGGCGGTCATCTGCACGGCGAAGTGGCGGCGCAGATCGCCGTGCAGTTCATCGTCGAGGCCTTCCAGCGCCAGGCCAAGCCAACCCTGAATGATCCGCTCCTGTTTCTGTCCGGGGCGCTCATTGACGCCCACCACGCCATTCTCAGCTACGCCGCCGACCGCTTGCTGCCGGACGCGCCGCGCACCACCTGCGTTGCCTGCATCGTGCAAAATTCCGCCGCCTACTGGGCGCACGTCGGCGACTCGCGCCTGTACGCCCTGCGCGGCGGGCGCATCCTGGCGAGGACGCGCGACCACTCGCGCGTCGCGCAGATGATCGACGAGGGCCTCATCACGGAAGAAGAAGCCGCGCGCCACCCGGCGCGCAACCGCATCTTCAGTTGCCTCGGCGGCGCCGAAATGCCGCACATCGACTTTTCCGAAAAGACGCGGCTGATGAGCGGCGATGTCCTCGCGCTGTGCTCGGACGGGCTGTGGGGGCCGCTCAACGACAATATCATCACCCGCGCCATGAGCAGCGGCAACGTCATGCAGGCCGTGCCGGCGCTGATGAATCAGGCCGAGTTGCGCGGCGGCGAAAACGCCGACAACCTGTCCATCATCGCCGTCCGCTGGGATGACACCTACATGGGCACCACCCTCGGCGGCGTGTCCACCGAGACCATGCCGCTGGACGTGTTCACAACGCAGATGGAAGGCTTTTCGAAGACCCACGAAGGCGGTCACCCGCCGCCCAATCTCACCGAGGAAGAGATCGAGCGCGCCATCCAGGAAATCAACGAAGCGATACGGAAGTTTTCACCACGATGACGACCATGACACCCCCCCGGCCCAGCGGCCGCCGCGCGGAGGAACTGCGCCCGGTCACGCTCACGCGCCATTTCACCCGCCCCGCCGAAGGCTCGGGGCTGGTCGCCTTTGGCGACACGAAGGAGCTCTGCCCCCCCG
>CAYTPC010000058.1:0-17695 GCA_964439605.1 uncultured Burkholderiaceae bacterium | reverse complement strand
TCCATCTCCAGCAAAAATCGCTCGCGGCGGGTTTGTTTCTTCTTGCGATCAAAGGCCAGCGAGGCGAAGGTTGTTTGTTTCATGGGCACTCAGGTGAGGTTTGCTCTCAAGGATTCAATGAGGAATAGATCAGAGATTCCTTAGATGTTACGAGGAGTGTGCCATATGTCGTCATGGTTTATTCTGATTATTCTTGCATTCGTAGTTCTTATTGTTCTTGCTTTACTCAAGAGCAAAGGCAGCGTTGGTTCAGTTGGGTTTCCCTACCAACCCGCTAAGACACTCTTTTCTGCGGCAGAGCGTTCGTTTCTCGGTGTTCTCGACCAGGCTGTGGGTTCTGAGTATCGCATTTTCGGCAAGGTTCGCGTCGCTGATATTGCAACGGTCAAGCCCAACCTTGGTAAATCTGCCCGTCAAGGTGCACTTAATCGCATTGCGTACAAGCACTTTGATTTCATTGTTTGCCGGGCAAGTGACCTGGCAATCGTCTGCGCCGTGGAGCTAAACGACAAGTCGCACTCTACCCAACGGGCGAAATCCCGCGACGACTTGCTGCTCAAGGTGTGTCAGTCTATCAATCTGCCGCTACTGATGGTTCCTGCCAAGCAAGCATACTCTTTGCAAGATATTCGTTCGCAGTTTTTAGAAGTCATTTCCCCATCGCAAGCAAGCAAGTGAGCAAGCGCAGGTTGGGCTGAGCCGAAGGCGATGCCCAACATTTGGATGAATCCCCAACGCCGGGATTCACTCCAATCTTCGTTAAGGAATCTCTGAGTGGTGATAAAGCTTGAGTACTTCTCAACCGCTTGTAATTCATCCGAATGTTGGGCATCGCTTCGCTCAGCCCAACCTACGCGGATTTTCAATTATTGAATTGGAAATCAAGTCGGAATCAACAGCCCCAGCTCACCGCGAATCGGAAGAATCCTCCTCCTTGAGCTCAGCAAATTTTGCCGTCATCGTCGGATTTCCCCGCGTCAGCTTTTTGATCGTCACGTCCTGAGCCTTGTCGTTTGCCAGGCGGAGGTTTCTGTCCGCGCCGAGTAGGGCTTCCTTCGTTTTTTGCAGGTGGTCGATCGATTTGTCGATTTCTTCGATCGCGGTTTGGAAGCGCCTGGAGGCGAGGTCGTAGTTTTTTGAAAACGCGCTCTTGAAGGTTTCGAGCTGGTTTTCGAAGTTCGTGATGTCGATGTTTTGCGCCCGTACGAGCGCTAGTTCGGATTTGTACTTCAGCGAGTTCATCGCGGCATTGCGCAGCAACGTGATGATGGGGATGAAGAACTGCGGCCGGATGACGTACATCTTCGGGTAGCGGTGGAATACGTCAACGATCCCGGTGTTGTATAGCTCGCTGTCGGGCTCAAGCAGGGAAACCAGTACGGCGTATTCACACTTTTTTTCAGTGCGGTCTTTGTCGAGTTCCTTCAGGAAGTCTTCGTTTTTCTTTTTGGTGGCCGTCTCATCGCTCTCGTTTTTCATCTCGAACATGATGGAGACGATCTCGGTGCCATCTTCATCCGTGTCGCGGAAGATGTAGTCGCCCTTGCTGCCGGTTCGCGCGTCGTTATCCTTCTCGAAATAGGCCCTCGGAAATGCCGTGGCGCGGATGCGGTTGAATTCGGTTTCGCAGTGCTGTTCAAGGGTTTCGCCGACCATCTTGGTTGATAGCCGCGCCTTCATGTCGCGCAGGCGTTCGATGGCGTCATCGCGGTCCTTGATCTGCGTTTCGTACTTGTCTTGCAGAGATTTTTCGGCGAGTTGTTTTTCAAGTTTGACTTGTTGCAAGTCGCTCTTCAGTGCGTTGCGTTCCCTCTCGATCGCAGTGACCGCTTCGGCGATTGCAAGCTTCTGTGCGATGCCGCTGGCATCGAGTTTGGCCTTGAGTTCTTGAATCTCCGCCTGTTTCGTGACTGCGGTTTTCTGCAGCTCGTTCATGAGCTTGGCTTCGGCCAGCTTGGCGGCGGCCTGTTTGTCATTTTTCGCCTGCTCAAGCTCTCGGGCGAGTGCGTCGCGTTCCTTCTCGACGGCGCTGAGGGCTTCGGTCACGGCGAGCTTGCGCGCGACCTCTCCGGCATCCAGCCTGGCTTTCAGCTCCCGGATTTCGGCATCCTTGTTTGATGCGGTTTTCTGCAATTCGCTGGCGATCTTCGCTTGGGCGAGTTCGACGGCGTTGCGTTTGTCCTGCTCGGCCAGTTCGAGCCGTTCATGCAATTGTTTTTCGAAATCGCTGTCGCGAACTTGTTTCAGGATGTCGGCATATCCGGCTTCGTCGATCTTGAATGCTTTTCCGCAGTGCGGACAGATGATTTCATGCATGGCTACGTACCCTTTGCCCTGGCCAAATTTTCATGAGTATGTTTGCTTGGAGCCTATTTACGATTTATTTACGATCTATTCGGAGCTGCGTTGGGGCGCAATCAAGGCGCTCCAGCTCTCGTTCAGCGCGTTGCGGGCCTACGGCTTGTGCCCATCGCCCGGATGCCAGCCAAAAATCAACAGCATGGCGAAAAAACCGATCGCGTAGGCGAGGGCGATGAACCATCCGTGGCGCAGCCATTGGCCGGTCGATCTCGCGTCCGGAAACTGATTGGACAAAGCCACGCCCGCGGAAGAACCGAACCACAGCATCGAGCCGCCGAAGCCGACCGCGTAGGCGAGCAAGCCCCAGTCATAGCCGCCTTGCTTGAGCGCCAGCGCAGTGAGCGGAATGTTATCGAATATCGAAGAGACGAAGCCGAGGCCGAATGTGAGCGGCCAGGAGGCCGCCGGCAATTTCTCCACCGGCATCATCGAAGCGCAGGCGACCAGAGCGAGCAGAAAAAGCGCACCCTTGAAGGCCTCCGGCGCCAGACTCCATTGCGGTTTGCGCAGCGGCGCGGCGAGCAGCAAGGCCGCCCACAACACCACGCCGAGCACCGGAAAGCGATCGCCAACGGCAGGAAATTTCAGATTGACGAGGACATTGGCGGCAATGACGGCCGCAAGGATGAACCCGGTCATGCCGATGCGCGTCCAATCGACCCGGTGCGCCGTTTGCGGGCTGCGCGTGATGGGCTGATGCCGGTTCTGTTGCAGCGCCGCCGGGATGCCGAACACGACGAGGGCAAAGCCAGCGGCCAGATACGCCCTGAACACATGGAGCGGACTGACGCCATGGAGCCACATCATCGTCGTGGTGGTGTCCCCGATCACGCTGCCGGCGCCGCCGGCGTTTGACGCGGCAACGATGGCGGCCAGATAGCCGACGTGCACCTTGCGTTGAAAGACGCCCGCCGCCACGGTGCCGCCGATCAGCGCCCCCGCGATGTTGTCCAGGAATGCCGACAATCCGAAAACAACTGCCAGCAGCGAAAAAGGGCCAAGCCAGCCAGCCGGCAGAAAGCCGGATAGCGCCTTGGGCATGCCGCTATCCTCGAAGTGCCGCGCCAGCAAGGCAAAGCCGACCAGCAGGCAGAGCAGATTGGCCAGCAACACCCATTCATGCGCCATATGCAGGGCCAGCCCGGCAAGCCCCGTTGCGTCCCTGAAGCCGGTGAAGACGGTCTTGTAAGTCGAAATCGCCGCCAGCCCCGCCAGCGCCACCTTGAGCGCATGGCGGTGAAACAGTGCCACGCCGAGCAGAGTCAGTGCGAACAGGGCAAAGTCAACGGGAATGTCGGCCACGGTGAGATAGCAAGACAGCGGGATAGCGAGACGGACAGCCAGGCTCTCAGTTTTCTGGCTGCCTGGGCCACAGCACCCATAAGCGCAGCGGCTGGTTCATGCTCGCGGCGAGGCGGCCCGCGTCGGGGCCGGTGCCGGCGAAGTAGTCGGCGCGCACCGCGCCGACGATCGCGCTGCCGGTATCTTGCGCGACCACGAGCTTTTGCAATTGCACCGACGGGCCCGGTGAAGCGAGCCACACCGGCGTGCCGTAGGGAATGCTGTCGCGGTCGACAGCGATCGAGCGTCCCGCCGTCAGCGGCACGCCCTGCGCGCCGCGCGGTCCGCCGCGGGCGTCGAGTTCGTTCAGCGGCTCCTCGCGAAAGAACACGTAGCGCGGGTTGCTCCACAGCAGTTGCGAAACGCGCTGAGGATTCTGGGCGGCCCACTCCTTGGTCGCATCGGGCCACGGCAAGATGCGCGTGACGCCCTGCGAGAGCAGCCACCGGTTGATGCTGCGGTAAGGCTGTTCGTTCGAGCCTGCGTAGGCCAGGCGCACGACGCGCTGCGTGCCATCGGGCTCGGTGATGCGCAGGCGCCCCGAGCCTTGGATGTGCAGCATCATCGCATCGATTGGATCGGACAGCCACGCGATCTCGCGCCCGCGCAGCGCGGCCTGCGCGGCAGGCTGCGTCTCGATCTGCTGGCGCGTATACCAGGGGCGGATCAGCGCGATGTCCGCAGGCGGCCGGTACAGCGGCACGGCGAATGCGCCGCCGCTTTGGCGTCTGGCTTCGAACACCGGCTCATAGTAGCTGGTCAATTGGCCATCGCTCTGGCCAGTCAGCGATTCCACACGGTAGGGCTGAAGACGCTCCATCATCCAGGCGCGCTGTGTGGCCGCATCGGCGATCGCCAGGCGCCGCACGTCGCCGCACAACGGGGCGAAGGCCGCATTGGGCAGCGCGCAGTTGGAAATCAATGCGCTCCAGCCTTCGTCCAGCGCATCCTCCGCGAAACCCGGCAGATCAGCCCACGACGCCGGAACCCAGCGGCTCTTGGGATGCGCGAGCGAGATGCTCAGGATCGGCGCCGGCGGTTCACTGCGCGGCGCCGGCACCGGTGGACGCGGGCCGGATGTGCAGCCGGCCAAGCTTGCCGCAATGATCGCCGCCGCCAGTGCGAGCCCTCCCAGGTGTGTCGATTTCATGGTCTTAATTGTGCTTGAACACCTCACCGTCGCCAGCAGGCACTAGGCTTCTGCGGCAGAAATCACGTATTAACCGTCTTTAACATGTAGAAACAGAAATATCTGGTCGTAGAGAAAAACAGTTCCCATAATGTATGTATGGGCCAACTTTTCTCACGAGGTAATACATGCAGATGTCAATTCAGAAACTGACTCTTTGTTCCGCCTGTGCCGCCGTGCTGCTGACCGGCTGCCAGAGCATGAGCGACACGCAGCGCACCTCTGGCCTGGGTGCCGGAGTCGGCGCTTTGGCTGGCGCGGCCGTCGGTTCGATGGTGGGAGGCGATCGTGGCGCCATCGCGACCGGCGCGGCCATTGGCGCGCTTGCGGGTGGGGCCGGCGGCTATTTGTGGTCGCAGCGCATGGAAAACCAAAAGCGCCAGATGGAGCAGGCCACCCAGGGAACCGGAATACAGGTTTCGCAAACGCAGAACAACGAGCTCAAGCTGCAGATCCCGAGCGATGCCTCCTTTGACGTGGGCCGCGCCGTGATCAAGCCCAGTCTCGCGCCGGTTCTGGACCAGTTCGCAAGCGGGCTGCGTGACAACCCGAATGCCGACGTGCGCATCATCGGCCACACCGACAACACCGGTTCCGATGCGATCAACAACCCGCTGTCAGTCGAGCGTGCCGCCAGCGCGCGCGATTACCTGATCATGCGCGGCGTTGCGTCTTCCGCGATCCGCATCCAGGGGAACGGCTCGCGCGAACCGATCGCAAGCAACGACACCGAAGCGGGCCGCGCGCAAAACCGGCGCGTGGAGATTTTTGTCGGCGAGCGCGCCCCACAACCCAAGGGTTGACGAAATTCTTCTGGCTTGCGGCTCTGCATGAATGCACTGCCCGCCCGGGCGGTGCATTCGAGCTTTTCTCTCAGAGCTTCACTGAACTGGGGAAGAGCAAACCCGCAACACCTCCGCGCCATAGCTTTCCAGCTTTTTTTCGCCAATCCCGCTGATTTCCCGCAGTTCTTCGAGTGAGGCGGGTGCGCGTTGCGCGATGGCCATCAACGTAACATCGTGAAAGATTACGTAAGCGGGCAAGTTGTGTCCGCGCGCGACCTCGGCGCGCCAGCTCTTGAGCGATTCGAAGCGTTTCTGCGCCACGGCATCGAGCGCTGCCACCGCCGGGGGCGCGGCGGCGCGTTTTTTCTCCCGCCGCGCGCCGCCAGGCGTTGGTATCGAAACCGATTCGCGCAAGCGCACCGGCACTTCACCGCGTAAAACGGCGCGCGAACCTTCGGTAAACAAGAGCGTGTTGAAGTGCGATGCATCGATCGCCAGCGCGCCGGTGGCGATCAACTGGCGCAGCACGCCGCGCAGTTGCGCTTCGCTGAAGTCGGCCCCGATGCTGAAGGTGCTGATCGCTTCATGGCCAAATTGGCGCACCTTTTCGGTCGTCTTGCCGCGCAGCACGTCCATGATGTGCTGCGCGCCAAAACTGATGCCGCTGTGTTGCTGCACGCGATAAACGGTCGAGAGCAGTTTGCGCGCGGCATCGGTGCCGTCCCACACGGCCGGCGAATGCAGGCAGTTGTCGCAATTGCCGCACGGGCTGCTTTCTTCGCCAAAGTAGCGCAGCAGCCGCACGCGCCGGCAATCGGTGGCCTCGGCCAGCGCCAGCAGCGCATCGAGCTTACCGCGCATGATCTGCTTGAAAGCCTCGGGCGCCGGGCTTTCGTCGATCATGCGGCGCTGGTTGACCACGTCTTGCAGGCCATACGCCATCCACGCATCGGCGGGCAGGCCGTCACGGCCCGCGCGGCCCGTTTCCTGATAGTAGCCTTCGATGTTCTTGGGCATGTCCAGATGCGCGACGAAGCGCACGTCGGGCTTGTCGATGCCCATGCCGAAGGCGATGGTGGCGACCATCACCAGGCCGTCCTCGCGCAAGAAGCGGTCCTGATGCTGCCGGCGCAGCGCCGCGTCCATCCCGGCGTGATAAGGCAGCGCGCCGATGCCGGCTTCGGCCAGCTTCTGCGCCACTTCTTCGACGCGCTTGCGCGACTGGCAATACACCACGCCCGCCTGCTGCGCGTGCTCGCGTTCGATGAAGCGCAGCAACTGCGCCAGCGCATCTCTCTTCTCGACGATGGTGTAGCGGATGTTCGGGCGGTCGAAGCTGGAGACGAACTGGCGCGCGTCCTGCAAGCGCAGCCGCTCGACGATGTCGGCGCGCGTGATCGCATCGGCGGTGGCCGTCAGCGCGATGCGCGGGACGTTTGGATGGCGTTCGTGCAGCACCGCGAGTGCGCGATATTCGGGACGGAAGTCATGGCCCCACTGGCTCACGCAGTGTGCCTCGTCGATGGCGAACAAAGCCAGCTTCCCGCGCGCGGCCAAGGTGTCGAGCAGATCGAGAAAGCGCGGCGCGGTCACGCGCTCGGGCGCGGCGTACAGCAGCGTCAATTTCCCGCTCAGCATGCGCTGCTCGACGGCATGCGCTTCCTGCCAATCGAGCGTGGAATTGAGAAAGGCGGCCTCGACCCCCGCCTCGTGCAGCGCGCCGACCTGGTCGTGCATCAGCGCGATCAGCGGCGAAACCACCACCGTGATGCCATGCCCCGCGCGCTGGCGCGCGATGGCCGGAATCTGGTAGCACAGCGACTTGCCCCCGCCCGTGGGCATGAGCACCAGCGCATCACCGCCCGCCGTTACGTGCTCGACGATGGCGGCCTGCGCGCCGCGAAAGCTCGGATAGCCGAAAACCTCGCGCAGGATATGCAGCGGGTCGCTGGCGTGCGCGGGTGCGGCGGATGCCGGGGCGGGGGAGGGGGATGAAGATGAGGCGGCGGACACAGCCGCCAATTGTCGTCACAATTGTCCTCAATTGGCGCCGCCCGCGGCCCGCTCCTGCGGGATTCAATCGCACCCGGGCGTCGCCACGGTGAAATATCCGGGCTATGAAATATCCGGGCTAAACTGTCAGTAGTTGTTCATCAACGATCTTCGGAGTGCATTCATGTCCGCAAGTCCTTGTTCTTTCCCGGTCGAGCAAATTCGCACGCTGGCGCTGGTGGGCCCTTCGGCCGCCGGCAAGACCTTGTTGGCCGAGGCCATGCTGCAAGCCAGCGGCGCCATCGGCGCGGCAGGCAGCGTGGAGCGCGGCAGTACGGTCAGTGACTACGATCCGCTGGAGATCAAGGCGCGGCATTCGCTGCAATCGTCGGTCATGCACGCCGAGCATGGCGACTGCCGCATTCACCTGATCGACACCCCGGGCGCCTTCGATTTCATCGGCCAGAGCCTGCCCGCGCTGGAAGCGGTGGAAACCGCCGCCATCGTCATCAACGCGGCGGCGGGCATCGAGCCGATGGCGCGGCGCATGATGGATTACGCCGCCGAACGGCAGCTTGACCGCCTCATCATCATCAACAAGATCGACGCCGAGAGTATCGACCTGGCCGCGCTGCTGGCCGAGATTCAGGCCGAGTTCGGCAAGCAGTGCCTGCCGTTGAACCTGCCGGACGCCGGCGCGAGCAAGGTGGTGGACTGCTTTTACAACCGCGAGGGCCACAGCGATTTCGGCGCGGTTGCCGACGCGCACCGCGCACTGGTGGAACAGGTGGTGGAGGTGGACGCCGCCTTCGTCGATCGCTACCTGAACGAGGGCGACGTGGACGCCGCCGAACTGCACGCGCCGCTGGAGCAGGCGCTGCGCGAGGGGCACCTGATTCCCGTCTGCTTCGTCTCCGCGCGCACCGGGGCGGGCGTGGCGGAGCTGCTGGACATCATCGTCAAACTGCTGCCCAACCCCACTGAGGGCAATCCGCCCGACTTTCTGAATGGCGAAGGCGAGCAGGCCGTGCTGATGCACGCCCAGCCCGATCCGGCCGCGCACGTGCTGGCGCATGTGTTCAAGATCAGCATCGACCCCTTCGTCGGCAAACTGGGCTACGTGCGCGTGCACCAGGGCGCCATCACGCCCGGTTCGCAGTTGTACGTGGGCGATGGCCGCAAGCCGTTCAAGGTGGGCCACCTGTATCTGCAACAGGGCAAAAACCACGTTGAAATCTCCGGCGCGGGGCCGGGCGATATCTGCGCCATCGGCAAGATCGACGAGCTGCACTTCGACGCCGTGCTGCACGACGCCGCCGAGGACGACCACATTCACCTCAAGCCCTTGCCTTTCCCCGTGCCCGTGCACGGCATTGCGATCGCTCCCAAGCGGCGCGGCGACGAGCAGCGCATGTGGGAAATCGTCGGCAAACTCGTCGCTGAAGACCCGTGCCTGAAGCTGGAACACGTCGCGCAGACCAACGAAAGCATCATCTACGGCCTGGGCGAGTTGCACCTGCGCGTGCTGCTGGAGCGCCTGCGCGAGGTCTACAAGTTCGAGGTTGAAACCCGTCCGCCGCGCATCGCCTACCGCGAAACCATCACCCAGAACGCCGCCGCGCAATACCGCCACAAAAAACAAAGCGGCGGCGCGGGCCAGTTCGGCGAAGTGCACCTGCGCATCGAGCCGCTGCCGCGCGGCACGGGCTTTGAGTTCGTCGATCAGGTCAAAGGCGGCACCATTCCCACCCAGTACATGCCCGCCGTCGAAAAAGGTGTGCGCGAGGCGCTGGCCGAAGGCGTAATCGCCGGCTATCCCGTGCAAGACGTGCGCGTGATCGTCCACGACGGCAAGCATCACCCGGTGGACAGCAAGGAAATCGCCTTCGTCACCGCCGGCAAAAAAGCCTTTCAGGCCGCCATCCGCGAAGCACGCCCGGTGGTGCTGGAGCCGATCGCGCGCATCCAGATCACCGCGCCTGAAAGCGCGATGGGCGCCATCACGGGCGATCTCTCGGCGCGCCGAGGCATGGTCAGCGGCACCGGAAGCGGCAGCCTGGGCAGCGTCACCATTACCGGCCAAGCCCCCATCGCCGAACTAGCCGATTACCAGAACCGCCTCAACGCCATGACCGCCGGGCAGGGCCGCTACACGCTGGCGCTCTCACACTACGAAAGCGCACCGCCTGCCGTGCAGCAGCAATTGATGGGGCAGTACAAGGTCAAGGATGAGGATTGAGAGCAGGCTCTTAGAAAAAGCAGGCTCTCAGAATTTGACGACTTCCAATATGGGCGCCGGCAGGGCGCGCACGTTGGATTCGTCAGCATCATCGGGCAACCGGATCAGTTTGCCGTCAACCGAGGCTCCGTGTTCCATGCTCAACTGACGGTAGCTGATGTTGCCGGAGACACGGGCGTTGGAATGCAGCTCAAGCAGGTGCTCGACATACAGATCGCCAATGATCGTGCCGTCGATCAAGGCGTCGTAGCTTGACACATTGCCTTCGATGCAGCCTTCCGAACTCAGCGCAAGCAGGCTGACGCAGTCTTGCTTGTGCCTGATGTTGCCCTTGAACGAGCCGTTGATCTTGAGGCCGCCTTCGAATTCCAGATCGCCGACGAATGAAACATTATCGGAAAACAGACTGGAAAAGTTTTCAATTGACAACTCGGGAGTGGATCTTTTTCTGCCAAACATGCTGATTAATAATTTATCTGGAATTTGATTTATCTGTTTTCATCAGGCGAAGAAATGCAATTTGCTCCTGCAATTTTTTGATTTCTATCGCCTGCTCGGTAACCTGCCGCCCCAGTTCCGCATTCATCGCCCTTTCTTGCTCATCGAGCGCCGCATTCTCCTGATCGTCGCGCACCGCATTCGCGGTGACCAGAGTTTTGGGCTCCTCTTTCTCCGCGATCTGCGGTGTCTGGCATTCCTTGAGTTGCTGGCTGGTCGAGAAATGGTGCGTGACGCCAACCGCCGCGGCCACACTCAGCAGGAGGAAGAAAATCCAGAACCGGGGTGAAGTCTGTTGGCGTACACCAAGATCGTAATCCGGCCTGAGCAGTTCTCGTCTCGTTGGGGTTTTAATCTTGCGCCTGATCATCGATTGCCAACTTCATGCTGTCCATTGCCATGAAGAATTTCGGATCAAGAAATGCTCCGCGGTACAGCACTTCAAAATGCAAATGCGGCCCCGTGGAGCGGCCCGTCGATCCAATCTGGGCGACTGCTTGTCCCGGCATCACGACATCGCCGGGTTTCACGGCAATTTTGGATGCATGCGCATAGCGCGTGACCAGACCGTTGCCGTGGTCGATTTCGACCATGTTGCCGTACGGCCCGTGCCAGCCGGCCGATAACACGCGGCCGCCAGCGGCCGCATAAATCATGGTGCCCGTGGGAGAAGGAAAATCCAGCCCGGAGTGGAAAGCAAGCCCCCCATGAAATGGGTCAATCCGGTTGCCAAAGCCCGAACCGACATGGGCGCTCTGCACCGGCTGCAATGACGGGATCGTCATCAAGCTGGCGCCGCGCAGAGCCACTTCGCGGTCCATCTCTTTGAACAAGGCCTGGAAGCAATCAATGGAGGTCTCGACGGCTGCGATGCGGTTCAGGTCAAGGTCGCGCGGCACGGCATCACAGCCTCGCGGCGCCATCAACGCACCGCCCTGGCCCTGGCCTTCGCGCGCCGCCGCCGCGCCGTCGGTTCGCTCCGGCTTCTGTTTGTTGAACACCCGGCCCGGACTGATGTCCTTGAGCTGCCGCGTGATCTGCTCGTAATGACTGACTTTCTTGACCAGATAGGCGGCATCGCTTTCCAGCCGCAGCAGACGGCCGGACAGCTCACCGAGATGCTTCATCGCGACGGCTTTTTCTTTCTCGCTCAGATCCGCGCCCCGGTCCGCGCTTTCACCTCCTGCGGACAAACGTAGATCACGCAGATAATCCGCCGCCAGGACGCCAGCCCCGAACGCCAGGATCGTGAGCAATCCCATCGCAGCGAATGCCCCCCCGAGCAGACGGCGAAACTGACTCGCACTGACGAGCCGCAAACCGCCGCGCGTCATCGATTGGCTCGGAGGCGGATGTATCTTCACAGGATTTTTCCCTTCTCACAAAAAGAGTGCTGCCCACATCTTGCAGGGAGCGCTTGCTTCCGCTTGGGGCGGACCCAAGTACGAAGCTCACTGAGTGCACGCAATCCTGGTGCAGACTCAGGATCATCATCTGTATTGGTTTTCTTTCCGAGCAAGCGCACACCTACACACAATGGTGCTTATGGTAGCTCGCATAGCTCCTGAAACAAGACAACAAGAGCTTGGAAGACGCTATCGATTGTAAAAGATAGCCACCAATCGAAAGATGAATGTTTCTTGGTAACAATGTGCGACATTTTGTGTTATGCCGCAGGCTCAAAACAGGCTCTCGGCCTGCGGTCAGGGCTGTGGCGTACGCACCCTGGCCAGGAGCCGTTCCTGCACGTACGGCGAGACGAACTGCCCGATTTCAGCGCCGCCGAACATCGCGATCTCGCGGATGAAGGTGCTCGAGATGAACTGGTACTTGTCACTCGGAGTCAGAAACACCGTCTCGACATCGGGCATCAGCGCGCGGTTCATGCCGGCGAGTTGAAACTCGTAGTCGAAATCGACCACGGCACGCAGGCCGCGCACCATGGCCTTGCAGCCGTGCGAGAGGGCGAAATCGCGCATCAGCCCCGAAAAGCTCTCGACCGTGACGCGGCCGCCGTAAGGCCGGACAGCCTCTTGCGCCATTTCAATGCGCTCTGGCAGGCTGAACAGCGTCTTCTTGTGATGGCCCGCCGCCACCGCGACGATCACGCGCGGGAACAGTTGCGCCGCGCGCCGCACCATGTCCTCGTGGCCAAGCGTGATGGGATCGAAGGTTCCGGGGTACACCGCGGTCAAGTCTTGGGGCATGTCTGAGCTCCTCGGGATTCGTTATGGGTGTTGGTTGAGGGTGTTCGTCACGGGCTCTGAAGCCGGATCCGTGCCGATTATGTACGCAGCAGGTGGGCGTAAACCGCGCCGGCCTTCAACTGGCGATAGAGAGTGAATCCGAGCGCGGCGGCCTGCTCCGCGCTCCAGGGCTGGGGTGATTCCACGTAGGCGACGCCGCCGCGGCGCAGCGCACGCAGCGCGGCCCGCAGCGCTGCGGTGTAAAGGGCCGGCTGGTCAAAAGGCGGATCGATGAACACCGCATCGAGACTGCCCGGCGCAGCGGATTCCAGCAGCGCGACGCCGTTGCCGCGCTCGATGCGCGCGGTTTCGGCCTGCAGCCGATTTCGCAAGACCTTGAGTTGCGCCACCAGCGCCGGGTCCTGCTCGCACAGCCATACAGAAGCCGCGCCACGCGAAGCCGCCTCGAAGCCGAGCGCGCCGGTTCCCGCGAACAGATCGGCGCAATGCCATCCGGGCAGTTCGCCGCCACCCGCGCCAGCCAGGCTCGCCAGCCAGTTGAACAGCGTTTCACGCACGCGGTCGGGTGTGGGCCGCAGACCGGGCCGGTCCATCACCGGCAAGCGAGTGCGCTTCCAGATGCCGCCGATCAGGCGCACCTCATGCGCTTGAGCCCGCGCTTTGATCATGCCTGGTCCTCATGCCCAGCCTCGCCAGCCTCGGCGCTCATTTCGCCGCGTCCTTGGGGCCGACAATGACCGTCACCATCCGCTCGGGCTGGAGCTTGCGCTGGAACGCGGCCTTCACCTGCGCCACGGTGACCGCGTTCATGCGCGCGGTCCAGGTGTCGAGGTAGTCAATCGGCAAGTCGTTCCAGGCGATGTTGGCAACGTTGCCCAGGAGCTTGCGATTGCTGTCGAGCAGCAACGGAAAGCCGCCGATCAGGTTGTCTTTGGCTGCCTGCAGCTCGGCCTCGGTCGGGCCGTCGGCGACGAACTTGCGCAGCACCTCGCGCGCCACCTGAACCGCTTCGTTCACTTGGCCGGGCCGGGTTTCGAAGGCCATGCGAAAGGCGCCGGCGTCGAGCCCCGGCGCGAAGCCGCTGTACACGCTGTAGGCCAGGCCGCGTTTTTCGCGAACCTGGTCGGTCAGCCGCGAGACGAAGCCGCCGCCGCCGAGCACGTAGTTGCCCAGCAGGAGCGCGAAGTGGTCCGGGTCCTTGCGCGGGTAACCGGGCTGGCCGATGAGCACGTGCGCCTGCGCTGATTCGAAAGGGATGCGCTCCTCCTGGACTGCGGCCAGCGCTGCGATGCGCGGCACTTCCGGCAGCGCGGCGCAGCCTTGGGCGGCGGGCAGGCGCGCGAGCAGACGCGCCGCGATGCCATCGGCCTGCGTGCGCGTGGCGGCGCCAACGATGCTGATCTTGGCGCGGCATGGCGCGATCAGGCGCGCGTACAGCTGGCGCATGTCGTCCACCTCGATGCGCGCGAGCGTGTCTTCGGTGGGCTCCTGGCCATAGGGGTGGGCGCCGTACACAGCCTTCGCGAAGGCGCGGCCGGCAACGGTTCCGGGCTTGGTATTGGCTTCCTTGATGGCCGCGCTCAGGCGCTCGCGCTCGCGCTTCCACACGTCGGCCGGGAAGGCGGGCTCGCCGATTTCGCGCGCGGCCAGGGCGACCGCCTTGTCCAGCAGATCGGGCTGCGCGAGTGTGCGCAGTGTGAAGCTCATGCGCTCGGTGCCGGCATGGGCGTTCAGGCGCGCGCCCAAGTCGGCCCAGGCTTCACCGAGCGCGTTTTCGTCGAGCGCCGGATCGCCGTCGGCCGCGCGCACGCCTTTGTCAACCATGTTGGCGGTGGCGCCGGCCAACCCGGCTTGTGGCGCCGGATCGCGCCGGCTGCCGGCATCGAAGTCGATCTGCACGTCGACGATCGGCAGCGCGTCGGTGTGTACGAGATAGACCTTGGCGCCGCTGGGCTGAGTCCAGTGCTCGATGGGCAGCGCGGCCTGTGCGTTCAGGCCCAGGAGGGCCGCGCAAGTGCAGATGGCGCGGGCCACGAATTTCGATGGATTCATACAGTCTTGTTGTTCCAGGAAAAATAATCAGGATCTATCCGGGGCCGCGCTGGGGCGCACGATGCTGGGGTACACGGCCACCTTTTCACGCAAGACCGGCGGGCGCGCCGCACTGCCGCATGACTCCGGCCCGCCAGGGTCCGCCAGGGATTTCAGCGCAACGCACCCCCATTGACGCCCCCGGGGGCCGGCGGGCGCGGTTTCGCGTCCTTGGACAAGGGCTGGGGCCGCAGCGTTGCGACGGTGAGCTGATCATCGCCGAAATAGCGCGCGGCCACCTCCTGCACCTGGGCCGGCGTCACCGCCTGCAGCCGCGCGATCATGCGTGTGCTTGCATCCAGCGGCAGCCCCTGCACCCAGTTGGCGCCGAGTTCCCGCGCCTGCGCCATCACCGAGTCGCGCTTGTAGGTTTCGCTGGCAACCCACTGCGTTTTGACGCGCGCCAGTTCGGCTTCGGAAACGCCTTCGCGCGCGATACGCGCCACTTCCGCGCGCAGCGCCGCTTGCACGGCCTCGGGAGTTTTGCCGGCGGCGGGTACGCCGTCCAGGCCGAAGAGTTGCGGCCCCCTGCTGACGAGGCCGAAATCAGCGCTGACCGAATCGGCAACGCGATCGGGCCCCTGGGTGAGCGCGCGCGCAAGACGCGCGCCGTCGTAGCCGTCGAGCACCGCCGACAACACCATCAGCGCCCAGGCATCGCTGTCTTCGTCGACGCTGTGAATCTGCGGGGCGCGAAATGCGAGCGAGACGTAGGCCTGTTCGGCCGGCGCCTTGAATTCGACGTGGCGGATGCCGCGCTGCCGCGGCTCGGTGCGGGGCTTGCGCACCGGCACCGCCCGCGCGGGAATGCGGCCGTAATATTTCTCGGCCAATGCGCGCACGCGCTGCACGTCCACGTCGCCGGCCACCACCAGCGCCGCGTTGGCCGGTACGTACCAGCGGCGGTAAAAGTCGCGCACGTCATCGGGCGTCATCGATTCCAGGTCGCTCATCCACCCGATCACCGGGCGGCGATATGGGGAGGCGATCAAAGTCACCGCGTCCTGCTGTTCGGCCAACAGTGCACGCGGCTGGTCTTCGGTGCGCATGCGGCGCTCTTCCTTGACCACCTCGATCTCGCGCTTGAACTCCTCGTCGGGCCACTGGTTATGAGCGAAACGGTCGGATTCGAGCGCCATCACGGCTTCGAGCTTGCTGGCCGGAATCTGCTGGAAGTAGCCGGTGTAGTCGCGCGTGGTGAAGGCGTTTTCCTGCCCGCCGAGTGCGGCCACGCGGCGCGAAAACTCACCAGCCGGAACGCGCGCGGTGCCCTTGAACATCATGTGTTCGAGTACATGCGCGACGCCCGAAGTGCCGTCCACCTCGTCGGTGGAGCCGGCGCGCACCCAGACCATCTGCACTGCGGTGGGCGAGCGCCGGTCGGGCTGCACGATCAGCGTCATGCCATTGGCGAGTGTGAATTGCTCGGCACGGTTGGCCTGCGGGTTGGCCGGCGCGATATGAGCGGCAGGCGGGATAGGGGCGGCAGGAGCTGGCGCCGTCTGGGCCAGGCTGGGCTTTGCAGCCGCGGTAAACAGCGCCGCGCACGCTGCCAGCGCGACCGATACGGCCCGCGTGGGTCTGTATGGGATGGGGTGTTTCATAAAATGAGCAATTGTAGAAACGCCCAGATGTTCAGCTTTTTCAAAAAGAAAACTCCCATTGCCCCCGCGGCCGATGCGCCCACGCAGGCCGCGCAGCAAGCTGCGCCCGTGCCCGTGCCCGTGCCCGTGCCTGCCCCCACGCCCGCCGCCGATGCCGCGCCCCCCGAGCGCCAGAGCTGGATGGCGCGCCTGCGCACCGGCCTGCGCAAGACCGGCAACAGCATCACCGCCGTCTTCGTGAACGCCAAGATCGACGACGATCTGTACGAAGAGCTCGAGGCCGCGCTGCTGATGGCCGACACCGGCGTCAAAGCCACCGAATATCTGCTCGACGACCTGCGCCGGCGCGTCAAGGCCGCGATGGCAACCGACGCGCAGCAGGTCAGGGGCCTGTTGGCCGATGCGGTCACCGACCTGCTGCGCCCGCTGCAGAAGCCGCTGGTGATCGGCCAGCACACGCCCACCGTAATGATGGTCGCGGGCGTCAATGGCGCGGGCAAGACCACCTCGATCGGAAAACTCACCTGGCATCTCTCGCGCGAAGGCTATTCAGTGTTGCTCGCGGCGGCCGATACCTTTCGCGCCGCGGCGCGCGAGCAGCTCGGCGTCTGGGCCGACCGCAACACGGTCGAGATCGTCAGCCAGGAAGGAGGCGACCCCTCGGCCGTGAGTTTCGACGCCGTCAACGCTGGGCGCGCGCGCGGCAAGGACGTGGTGCTCGTGGACACGGCAGGCCGCCTGCCGACGCAATTGCACTTGATGGACGAGCTCAAAAAGATCAAGCGCGTCGTCACCAAGGCCGAAGCGGGCGCTCCGCACGAAGTCTTGCTCGTGATCGACGGCAACACCGGCCAGAACGCACTCGCACAGGTCTGCGCCTTCGACGAGGCGCTGGGCCTGACGGGCCTGGTCGTCACCAAGCTGGACGGCACCGCCAAGGGCGGCGTGCTGTGCGCGATCGCGCGCGAGCGGCCGATACCGGTCTACTTCATCGGCATAGGCGAGAAGCTCGAAGATCTCCAGACTTTTGACGCACGCGAATTCGCCCAGGCGCTGCTGGGATAGGGCATTTTTCGTTCAGGTATTTACGTATCACTCGCTCCATCGTCATTCTGCGCGGAGTGAAGCGTGTCATCCTGCGCGAAGTCGCAGGACGCTGCAATCCAGACGCCGCATGGATTCCGCGACGGAGCGCGCAATGACGTCATCACACTGACTGTTCATGACTGAACCGAAACCGCCCTATATTCCGACGGCCGCGCCACGAAGCCGAAGCGCAGCGGCAGCTCTTGCGCGCGCACGGGCTGTACCTGCCAGATCCCTTGCTCGATCAGGTCGGCGGCAAGGCCCACGTCCTGCGTGTGCACCAGACCGATGCCCAGCGGCGT
>CAYTPC010000057.1:0-5612 GCA_964439605.1 uncultured Burkholderiaceae bacterium | reverse complement strand
GCTTTCATGAAAGCCCCCATCGGGCCGCATTGAAAGACACGCTTGTCACCGGTGTGCAACCGCTGCACCCCTTCCTCGCAGTACGCCAAGTCTTGTAAAAGCATGACGTAGTCCGATTCGGGCAGACCAGTTTCACTTTCGAATCCTTGCGCGCTGGCAATTTGCAAGCTGCGCTTGTGAATATCGGCCCACGCCTGGAAATAGCCCAGGATGCGGTTCCAGGCGGTATACGAACTCCAGCGCTTGAGCGTATAAAAGATTTGCCGGCGTTCCAGATCGCTGGGCAACATTACGTCCTTGGGTATCGTCATGGGGTGACCTCGCGGTGATCTTTGGAAGCCTGCTCGCGCGCGCCAAGCCGGACAGTTTGCACGGCGGCCACACCGGGCATGTGGATGTAGCCATGAATGCCGTTGGCATCCTTCCAGCCGGTGGGCCGTATTTCGAACCTCATGCCGGTGGCCGGGTCGATCCAGGCGCCCGGCTTGCTCGTCTTGACGACCTCGTCGGCAATCTTGGATAAGCTGGTCTTGGCATCTTTGCTCATATCCAGCACCGCCTGCATTTCACCGCCAGGCAGGTATTGACCAGGGAGCTTGGTGCCGCTTTGCTCGGAGATGGTACCCACGGCTGCCTTGATGCGGCTGCCATCGGGCACGGTACCCACGATGATGAAGCCATCACGGTTCCACTCGTCGAGGACGGCTGCTTTCTCGCGCCATTCCTTGGCTGTCTTCGGTGGTGTACCCAAGCCCCACCAGTCGCCGCCAGCGAAGCTTTTGTCCACCTGAACACGGTGCGTATCGCCGGCAGGACCAAAAAGGCGGTAAATCTGCTCGCCCGGCTGCAATTCACGGTTGACGATCTTGCCGCTGAACGCTTCGATCTGGGTGTAATGTCCTTTTTCAATTTTGCGCGTCAGATCAGGAAAACCCGGCTCATGTTTATAAACATTTATGTAAGTCTTCGGGTCCTTGGCATCTGCCACATTCTTCTCCCACCCCCGAGCCGACCGAGCCGGCAACGCCGCCGGGTCTTCGATCAGCCGTGCCTCATCGGCGCGGGTCACGGCGCGTTCGCCCACCGCCACTTCGTGCATCACCGTGCGGCTGGTGGTCTCCCCGCCCGAGCGCACATACGCCTGAATCTCACGCAGCTTCTGGTCAAACTCCTTGACCGCCTTGGGAATCATCTCCGAGCCCGCTGCACGCAACTGTTGCAGCCCCGCCTTGAGCCCTTCGATGCGCTGGCCCAGAGAGGCTGGCATCAAGCCGCCCATCTTTTTTTGGATTATTTCGAGCGTGCCACTCATCGTGCGGATCAGCGCCTCGAAGCGTTCGATGAGCTGGGTCTGGTAGTTGGCCGCACGCAGTTCGAGCAGAAACTTCTCGGCATTTCCGTGCCCGATCCGGTTCAGAAACGCAATGATCTCCTTGGCGCCTTCGGCCAAATGCGCCGCGCGCGCGGCCCCCGCAAGGGGTTCGGCCTCCTTGGCAATCTTCACCACGATGCGCCCCACGCCCTTGATGACGCCGCCAACCACGGGAATGAGCGCAAACAACAGAATCACCAGCAGCACCCATTCCCAGACTTTTTCGCGCTTGGCCGGATCGTCGACCAGCCCGACCACCACCGCCACGATGTCGCGCGCGGCGGTCACGTCGCCCACCACGGGAATCATGCCGATGACCGCATCCACCACGATCTGGGAGAAAGTCGATTTTTCGTTGAAAGCGCCTTGCACCGTGCCCCACAGCCATTGACCGGCATCGGCGGCCATGGCTTTGAATTGGGGCCAGCTCAGGCCGCCAGGGGCATTGCCCGCCGGTGTGTCCACGAAATGCTCGCTCATGTCCGGGCTCCTTGAGTTCTACGCACGCAAATCGCTTCTGTCCGTGTCATCGGCATCGTTGTCCTGCGGTTCTTGTCCGGTGAGGTAGCGCTCAACGTTCCCTGCAGCTTGCCTTGGTGGCGATCTGGATCGTGCGTCGATGCAGGGAGTTTGTCCTTGCGCGTGAAGGCGCCGGACGCTGGAGCGAAGCTTACACCAGCAACCGCGCTCAACTGCCGGTTTGGCGCGTCATCCGCTTCGGCGACGACCACGTGGTGCTCGCCAACTTCAAGCCCGACACCCTCGACTTCTCAGACTTCATCTTCGCCGCCGTGTGAAGAACCTGCCAAGGCAACGCCGAGCAAGCCCCCTGCGGCCGCCGCACCCCGGTTTCGGGCGGCTCGTGCGTTGCCATTGACCGGACAGCCAATTCGCGCAAGACCGGCAGCGCCGGAGCCGTTACCGTCGGCGCACCGCCTCAGGAGACGATGATGAAACTAAGCCACGAACATGAACAATTACGCGACACCATCAAGCGCTGGATTGCCGAGCAGGTCAATCCGTACGTCGATGAATGGGAGGCCGCCGAGATTTTTCCCGCGCACCAGGTGTTTCGCCAGATGGGCGATCTGGGCCTGCTGGGCCTGAACAAGCCGGTTGAAAACGGTGGCATGGGCCTGGATTATTCCTTTGCCGCGGTGCTGGCCGAAACGCTGGCCGACATGAATTGCGGCGGCATTCCGATGGCGATCGGCGTGCAGACCGATATGTGCACCCCGGCGCTCGCGCATCGCGGCAGCCCGGAACTGCGCGCCGAGTTTCTTACGCCGGCGATCAAGGGCGAATACGTCGGCTGCCTAGGCGTTTCGGAAGTGGGCAGCGGCTCGGACGTGGCCTCGATCAAGACCACCGCGCGCAAGGACGGCGGCGACTACGTGATCAACGGCGGCAAGATGTGGACCACCAACGGCACACAGGCCGATTTCTGCTGCGTGCTGGCCAATACCTCGGACGGGCCGGTGCACAAGAATAAATCGCTGATCGTGGTGCCGATGAAGACGCCCGGCGTGAGCGTGGCCAAGAAGATCCGCAAGATCGGCATGGATTCGTCGGATACGGCGCAACTGTATTTCGACAACGTGCGCGTGCCGCAGCGTTACCGCATCGGCGAAGAGGGCATGGGCTTCATCTACCAGATGGAGCAGTTCCAGTTGGAGCGCCTGTGGGGCGCGCTCAACGGCTGCGGCAGCGCCCGCCGCGCGATTGATATGACGATCGAGTACACCCGCGAGCGCAAGATTTTCGGGCGCCCGATTCTGGATAACCAGTGGGTGCACTACAGGCTGGCCGAGATGCATGCCGACGTGGCGGCGTTGCGCGCGCTGACCTGGCAAGGCGTGGAGATGATCGTGCGCGGCGAAGACGCGACCGAGATCGCCACCATGGCCAAGCTCAAGGCCGGCCGCATTACGCGCCAGGTGGCGACCGAGTGCCTGCAGTTCTGGGGCGGCATGGGGTACGTGATGGAGAGCCCGATTTCGCGCATCTTCCGCGACAGCCGGCTCGGCTCGATCGGCGGCGGCGCGGACGAGGTGATGCTGCAAATTCTGTGCAAGTTCATGGGGACTTTTCCGAAGAACGGCTGATCGATTTGATCGCGGATTGCAGATCGCGGATTGCAGATCGCGGATTGCGCATTGGCATAAGAATTTGTTCATAGCCACGAACAGACGAACAGATTCTTACGATTGCTACAAACCCCGCCGATGCATGCATTGGCGGGGATGAACGCATTGGTGTGCTTTGTTTTCCGGGAAAACCCGGATGACGGTTGATGCGCGCAGCGTGCATGGTGGCGGTGACGGCATTCATGAATTGCTGATTCATCCAACAACCACCATGCAGGAGAAACACTAGATGTTGCGTACCTCCCCGGAATCCTATGTATCGAACCGGCTGATGTGGATCACGCCGAACCGGAGTTTCTATACGGGCCTGCTGGGCGTGCCGTCTCAGCGGTCGATCGGGTCGGTCATCGTTTACGTGGCGGTGGAAGGCAACATCCGGGTGCGCATTGGCGACGGCGCCTGGGAGAGCGCGCAAATGGCGGTGGTGCCGCCGTATACGCCGCATTGGGTGCTGGCCGAGGCGCGGCAGATCAACACGATCAACATCGAAGCCGAGGCGGTTGATCTGGCGGCGCTGCCCGAGGTGCTGCGCGGCCAGGGCGCGGTTGACGCGCCGTGGTTCGTCGAACACGTGCGCGCGTGCCAGCGCATGCTGTGCGGGAGCGACGTGGATCTTGCGGCGATCGACTTCGATGAGTTGTTTTTCAGCACGGCACTCGCGCCGCGCCGCATGGACCGGCGCATCGAGGCGGTGGTGCAGGCGATCCAGCGCGACCCTTCGGCGCCGTTGAGCGCCGAGACTTGCGCGCGCATGGCGGGCCTGTCGTACTCGCGTTTTCTGCACCTGTTCAAACAGGAAGCCGGTATGCCGTTTCGGATTTTCCGCACCTGGAAACGGGCGCGCGGCATGCTGCATTACGTGAACCAGAAATCGAACCTGACCCGCGTTGCGCTTGATACGGGCTACCCCGATTCGACGCATTTCAGCCATTCGATTCGGCAGATTTATGGGCTCAAGCCCAAAGACATTTTTGCCGGCTCGCGGCGCCTGACGGTTTATGCGCAGCACGCGGCGCCGTGTTGAGGGCCTATGATTAATCCATTGGGGGAATGGGAGTCCTTTTTAACTTAGCGGAGTGTTTACATGTCCCTGCTAGTTCTCGGCCTCGTTCTGTTTCTCGGCATGCATTCGGCATCGATCGTCGCGCCCGGCTGGCGTGCCGCGCAGATCGAACGGCGAGGCGAACAGACTTGGAAAGGCGGCTATTCGCTGGTTTCGCTGCTTGGCTTCGTGTTGCTGATTTATGGCTACGTACTGGCACGGCAGGCGCCGATTCCGGTTTACTCGCCGCCGGACGCGCTGCGTTATCTGGCGCTGCTGTTGATGCTGCCGGTGTTCCCCCTGTTTTTCGCAACCTACCTGCCGGGCCGCATCAAGCACACGGCCCAACACCCCACGCTGCTCGCAACGATGGTCTGGGCGATCTCGCATCTGCTGACCAATGGAACCTTGGCGGACGTGCTGCTGTTCGGCGCTTTTCTGGTGTGGGCCGTGGCGGACCTGCGCTCCGTCAAGCATCGCGCGGTTTCAGGCAAGGCGTTTGGCACGCCGCCCAGTACCTTCAACGACTTGATCGCGCTCGTCGGCGGATTGGTGGTGTACGGGGTCTTCCTGTTTTGGGCGCACGGGTGGCTGATCGGCGTTTCTCCGTTGTGAGTTAGGGCATTTTTCGTTCAGGTATTTACGTATCACCTGCTCCATCGTCATTCTGCGCGGAGCGAAGCGTGTCATCCTGCGCGAAGTCGCAGGACGCTGCAATCCAGACGCCGCATGGATTCCGCGACGGAGCGCGCAATGACGTAATCAAACTGGCGCGGCCAAGGCCAGGAATCCCGTGGAGCCGGCTTCGCCGGGCCACTGGGATTGCCCCCGGAGAGGGGGTGCAGAGCCACACGAAGTGGGCGAGGCTGGGGGAGAGCTTCAATACCCGTGCAACCGCGCCAATCGGTCGGCGTGGAAGTCGGCATCACCCCACAGCTCCTGCAGTACGCGGGCGCGCTTCATGTACAGGCCGGCGTCGAACTCGTCGGTCATGCCCATGCCGCCGTGCATCTGCACGGCTTCTTGCACCGCCAGCGTGGCGGTCGTGCCG
>CAYTPC010000056.1:0-25199 GCA_964439605.1 uncultured Burkholderiaceae bacterium | reverse complement strand
CAAACGCCCACGCTTATCGGCTGTATATTTTTAACGAACCCACCGCAACTTCCGTTTGCGGCGCCTGCTTCACTGCGATCAGCGAAGCCTTGTATTATGCAACAGCTTTGAAAGACCTGTCAACATACTCGGGTTTTAAGCAGCTGGCTTGAACATCCTTCGAAGATCAACCCACCTCTCAAACCCCACGGCAAGCCTGAGGCATCACCGCGGCACAGTGTTCATTCACTCTCCAAACTGAAGAACATCTGTGCTGAGCCCGCTATTCTATACCGACTTTCTGGCGGTTGCAAACGACATGTGAAAGATTTTTTCTTGCCGCTGTCCGCGCAGGGCTCACGCAAGACTCACAGAAGGGCTCGCATGCCCCTGGTGTTGGGCTGTCGCCCTGCCTGCCACGAGCGAGAGGCCCCAAGAGAAAGAGAACGACAGACTCCAAGAGCGGCGGCTTCTTCGACTCACCACCCTCGGCCTGGGCGCGGCCTACCCGGACGAGCCCTCCGATAATCGATTGATGACGCTACTGACTCTTCTTGACGCACAACTGGCATACGGCCACGTCGCACTACTCGATCACACGGAATTTTCCTTGCAGGAAAGCGAACGCGTGGGGCTGATTGGGCGCAATGGGGCTGGGAAGTCATCGCTTCTGAAGATTCTCGCGGGCCTTGAGACACCCGATGACGGTGCGTTGCAAATCCAGCAAGGGACGCGCGTGGCGTACGTCGCACAGGAACCGCAACTGGCCTGCGATGCTCGCGTGTTCGAAGCCGCCAGCCAGGGCCTTGCCGCCGCGATCGCGTTGCGCGAGCAATATCTTCATGCCACGCCGGAAGCCGACCTGGATGCGCTGCAATCACAGATCGAGGCCTGCGACGCCTGGAACTGGGAGCAACGGGTACAAGAGGTTTTGCACCGGCTGCACCTGGACCCGGATGCACGGATCGGTTCGCTCTCGGGCGGCTTGCGCAAGCGGGTGGCGCTGGCGCAGGCATTGCTGGCCACGCCTGACGTGCTGCTGCTGGATGAGCCAACCAACCACCTCGACCTGGACTCGATCGAGTGGCTCGAACAACTGCTGATCGACTTCAAAGGCGCGGTGGTCACGATCACGCACGACCGCGCCTTTCTCGATCGTGTGACGACACGCATCGTCGAACTCGATCGCGGGGTGTTGCGTTCGTATCCGGGAAATTTTTCTCGGTACCAGGCCCAGAAGGAAGCCCAACTGTCTCAAGAAGCAACGATCAACGCCAAGGCCGACAAGTTGCTCGCGCAAGAGGAAGTATGGATTCGCAAGGGCGTCGAGGCGCGCCGTACACGCAGCCAGAGCCGCATCGCGCGCCTACAGGCTCTGCGGCAGCGCCGCGCCAACCGGCGCGAGGCCCTGGGCCGCGTGCGCATGGATGTCGCCACCGGATTGCCCAGCGGAAAGATCGTCGCCGAACTCACGCGCGTAAGTAAAACTTTCGGCGATAAGACGGTGGTGCGAGACTTCAGCACCACGATTCTGCGCGGCGACAAGGTCGGATTGATCGGCCCGAACGGCGCGGGCAAGACCACACTGCTCAAGCTGATCCTGGGTGAATACGCGCCCGACAGCGGCCAGGTACGGCATGGCACTCATTTGGAAGTGGCGTACTTTGATCAGATGCGCGAGGCGCTCGATCTGGACGCGACGCTGGAAGATTTCATCAGCCCCGGCAGCGAGTGGATCGAGATCGGACAACAACGCAAGCATGTCAAGAGCTATTTAGGCGACTTTTTGTTTTCGCCCGCACGCGCGGCATCGCCCGTGCGCTCACTCAGCGGCGGCGAGCGCAATCGCTTGTTGCTGGCGCGCCTGTTCGCGCGCCCCGCGAATGTGCTGGTGCTCGACGAGCCGACCAATGATCTGGACATTGACACGCTGGAACTGCTCGAAGAACTGCTGCAGGACTACACGGGCACGGTTTTTCTGGTCAGTCATGACCGCGCCTTTCTGGACAACGTGATCACCAGCACGATCGCCTTCGAGGACGATGGACGCTGGCGTGAATACGAGGGCGGCGTGTACGACTGGATCGAGCAGTCGCAGCGCGCGCGTGAGTTCGCGGCGCAGCGTGCGGCGGCCAGTGCGCCAAAGGCGGTTGCAGCGCCCGTGCCCGCGCCGCCCTCCGCAGACGAATCGGCTAAAACCGCGCCCCGCAAGCTGAGTTACAAGGAACAACGCGAACTCGACGCCCTGCCTGAGCGCATTGCCGAACTGGAGGCGGAGCAAAAACAGATCGCCGATCAGTTGCAAGCCGATGGCGGGGCGATTTATGCGCGCGACTCTGAGCACGCCATCCGGCTCAGCCAGCGTCATACGCAAATCGACGACGAGCTGATGGCGGCGCTCGAACGCTGGGAAGCTCTCGCATCGCGCTGAGCGCCGGGTAGAAGTTGTTTCCGCACTGTGCCCTTGGCGACCCATTTCCTCCTGCCTGCCTGCGACAATGACCGCATGGGAACCCTCTACCTTGTGCGCCATGGTCAGGCATCGCTCGGCGCCAACAACTACGACCAACTCAGCGACTTGGGCCAACGCCAAAGCATCCGGCTTGGCCAGTATTGGCATGAGTGCAACATGTCCTTCGACGCTGTCATCACAGGGACGTTGCAGCGCCACAGCCAAACCTGGGAGGGCATCGCCAGCGAACTGGGGATGAACGCCGCCGATATACAAACTTGGCCAGGCCTGAACGAATACGACAGCGCTGCGTTGATCCAGGCGGTCCATCGCGGCCCGCTTCAACGTCCGGATACGCCGGACCTGTACCGCGAGCACTTCCGGCTGCTGCGCGCCGGGCTCAACGCCTGGATGCGGGGCGAAACAACCCCGGCGGGCATGCCCAGCTATGTGGATTTCCTGGCCGGCGTGACCGGCGCACTCGATCGCATCCGCGAAAACTACCACGGCGCGCGCGTGCTGGTGGTTTCAAGCGGCGGCCCGATCAGCAACGCGGTGGGCCATCTGCTGGGCACCAGCGCCCAGACGACGGTGGAGTTGAACATGCGCCTTCGCAATACCGCGATCACCGAATTCGCATTCACGCCAAAACGGCACATGCTGGTCAGCTACAACGCGCTGCCGCATCTGGATGCGCCGGACTATGCCGGCTGGTCCAGTTACGCCTGAATCGGCATCCGCGTGCCGAGGTCGAGCCAGCGCAGATAGTCGGACGAGCCGGCAGTAACCGGCAACTGGAGGATTTCGGGCGTCTCGTAGCTGTGACGTTCGCGGATAAAGGCTTCGAGCGCCGCGTAACAACCAACACGGGTCTTGGCCATCAGCACCCACTCGGGCTCATCGTGCATTGCGTCACGCCAGATATAGAAGCTGCGCACGCGGTGCACCTGCACGCAAGCCGCCAGATGCGCCTGCACGATTGCGGCAGCAAGCGCCCCGGCCTCCTCCTCGGTGCCGACGGCGGTCATCACGATGCAGGGCGGATCGAGGAGATTCATGCCGTCCCCTTTCTGACGGACGCACTGACCGTCTCCAGCGGCAGGCGGGAGACCTCGGCCAATAGCAGCGCGAACCGGCTTGCCGCCGCGTCGATGAGCGCACGGCCTTCGCCGGCCGTGGCGACAGCCGCATCGCCGGCAGCGCCCAGCGGATTGAGGTCCTGTATCGCCCAGCCGAACTTGGCGCTACGGCCATCGCCAAGTACCGGATAGTCGGCGGCACGCGCACGCGAAGCCGAGGCGAAATCCTGTGCCGCGTCCATGCGAACCTGCGCTGGCGCGAGCGCGAGCATCATCGAGGTTTCGCTGCGGCCGGCGTGCACGTCAAAACGCCCCGGCGCAAGATCGCCCTGCGGCAGATTGAACCAGCTCACCGAATAGACGATCAACCCCAACGCCGCGCGCAGTTCGCGCGCCGCAATGTCCATCGCCGCGACATGGCCCCCGTGAGCATTGAACAGCACCAGCTTGCGCACCCCCGCGCGCGCAACGCCGGCGCCGATCTCCTTCCACAGGCGCAGCAGCGTCTCGGATGAGAGCGTGAGCGTGCCTGGATAGTCGGCATGTTCGGGACTCAGGCCAACGCTTTGCGTGGGCAGAAACAGCACCGGTAAATCGGCCGGCAGCAGCGCGATCGTGGCGCGCACGATGCCCTCGGCGAGCACCGTGTCCACACCCAGCGGCAGGTGTGGACCGTGCTGCTCGGTCGCGCCCAGCGGCAACACCGCCACCGTGCGCGCCGCGTCAAGCGCGGCGAAATCGCGGCTGCCGAGTTCGGCCCAGAAGCGGCTGGCTGGAGCAATCATGAAAGCTATCTTAGAGGGAGTCTTATAGGGAGTCCATCAAAGTGCGCCATCGGCTACGATTCCCGCATGATCGAGGAACTGTTCCGCCGCGACGCCTGCCTGCGCGAATGTACGGCACGGATCGTACGCTGCGATGCATCCGGCATCGTACTGAATCCTGGAGCCTGGATGCCTGCCGCACACCGCAACTTCCGCATGATCTTGCTGCGGACCGTTTTTTTCACCTTCCTGCTGGCTGCCTGCGCTCTGGTCAAGCCCGCCTCAGCCCAGTTTCCATTGGCTGCCGGCGGCAACAGCGCGATGGAGACACCGCGCGTTCATGCAGAACTGCTGGCGTACGCGCCCGAAGGGGTGCAGCCGGACAAGCCGCTGTGGCTGGGCCTGCAAATCACGCATCAAAAGGACTGGCACACCTACTGGAAAAACCCCGGCGATTCGGGCCTGCCGACCGAACTGCGCTGGACCCTGCCGGCTGGCGTGTCGGCGGACGAGATTGCCTGGCCGACGCCCGAGAAGATTTCAGTGGGCACGCTGGTCAATTACGGCTATTCCGGCACGGTACTGCTGCCGCTGCCGCTGCATGTGGCGCCGGATTTCAGGCCGCCGCTGTCGAGCGAATCACTTGAAGTGCGGCTGCACGCGAGCTGGCTGGTCTGCCGCCAGGAGTGCATTCCCGAGGAAGGCAACTTCACGCTCAAGGTACCGATCCGGGGGTCGACCGTTCTGCACAAGGCGGTCTTCGAAACGGCCTGGGCTGCCGCACCCCGTCCGCTGGATTCCCCGGCGCGCATCGACATCGAAGGCGGCACGCTCAAGCTGCAAATCTCCGGGCTCCCGGCATCGGCGCGCGGCCGCGCGCTTGAAATCTTTCCTGAGACCGAGGGCATCATTCGCGCCGCTGCCGTTGCCGACAAGGACGGGTCGCAAGCCTGGGAGGGCGGCACCTGGACCGCCACCATGCCGCTGGCCAACCAGCGCAGCGCCAATCCCGCCGACATGCCCCTGGTGCTGGCGCTGACCGAACCGAACGCAGCCGAACGCGCCAAAGGCGAACCGATCGCCTGGCGCGTCGTCGCGCCAGTGCATGGAACTTGGCCGGCCCCGGCTGCCGCGCAAAGTATCAGCGTCTTACCCCTATCGCAGACGGTGCCCGCCGACACCGCAGCGTCCGCGGCCCATGCAAACAGTACCGCGCTGCCGGCTGGCGCGCCGCGCGGCACCTTTGCGCTCGCACTGCTAGGCGCACTGCTGGGCGGATTGCTGCTGAACCTGATGCCCTGCGTATTTCCAGTCCTTGCGATCAAAGTGCTCGGATTCACGCGCCATGCGGGCGATGCCAGCGGACACCGCAAGGCCGGCCTGGCCTATACCGCCGGCGTGCTGCTGTCTTTCCTCGCGCTGGGCGGCGCGATGCTCGCGCTGCGGGCGGCCGGCGCACGCCTGGGCTGGGGTTTCCAACTGCAATCGCCGGTGATGGTCGCGGCGCTTGCGGCGCTGTTCACGCTCATTGGATTGAACCTGGCCGGCGTATTCGAGTTCGGCCGCGCCGGACCGCAGGCGCTTTACAACATGCAGGCGCGGCACCCCCGCGTCAACGATTTCCTCTCGGGCATCCTTGCCGTGCTGGTCGCTTCGCCCTGCACCGCCCCCTTCATGGGGGCCTCGCTCGGTTTCGCGATCGGCCTGCCTGCCGCGCAGGCGCTGCTGCTGTTCGTGGTGCTGGGCTTCGGGCTCGCACTGCCATATTTGCTCGCCAGCTTCGTGCCGGCAGTGGCGAAGCTGCTGCCGCGACCCGGCCCGTGGATGGATATCCTGCGCCGGCTACTCGCTTTCCCGATGTTCGGCACTGTCGTCTGGCTGGTCTGGGTATTGGGCCAACAAAGCGGCATCGACGGCGCCGGCGCATTGCTCGCGCTGCTCGTATGCATGGCGGCGGTGGTATGGTCATTGACGCTGCACACGCGCGCACGCGCCATCCTGGCGACCCTGTTCATCGCCCTTACCGCCTTGCTGGCCGGCGCCATCGGCGGCGCGGTATTGCACGGCGCCGCGCCAACCGCCACGGCAGCCGGGGCCGATGCCCGCTGGCAGCCCTGGTCGGCGCAACGGGCGGCGGCACTCGCGGCCGAGGGCCGGCCAGTGTTCGTCGATTTCACCGCCGCCTGGTGCGTGACCTGCCAGTTCAACAAGAAGGCGACACTGGACGATGCCCAAGTCATTGCAGCCTTCGAAGCCAAACAGGTCACGCTGCTGCGCGCCGACTGGACCCGTCGCGATCCGGCCATCACCACGGCGCTGGCTGCGCTGGGCCGCAACGGCGTACCGGTCTACGTGCTGCAGGTGCCAGGCCGCGCACCGCTGGTGCTGAGGGAGATTCTGCGCAAGCAGGAAGTGCTGGACGCCCTCGCCGCACTGTAAATGCCGGAATACGCATTGCACGGGATATCCCGCATGCAAATCAACCCGCAAACAGTTACTTTCGGCGCCATGAACTACGAGCTGTCACAAATACATGCAGAACCTTTCCCAGGTTGGTCTGTCTATTCAAATTAGTGATCAAAAACAGCAAGCCATGCCACCCTTGACTTCGTCCGCCATGCGCTCCGCGCGCGCCCAACTCAGCCGTGCGTCGCGCCGCGCCATCATGACCGCCGCCGTCGCGCTCGGGGCCACGCTCATGATGAATGCGGCCTACGCGGCACCCGCCATCGGCCAGAAAGCGCCCGACTTCGTCGCCACCGACATCCAGGGCAAATCACATAAGTTGTCAGACTTCTCCGGCAAGTTCGTGGTGCTCGAGTGGACCAACCCCGGCTGCCCCTTCGTGCGCAAACACTACGACAGCGGCAACATGCCGGCCACGCAGAAATCGGCCACTTCCAAAGGCGTGGTGTGGCTTTCGATCAATTCGACCGAGCGCGGCGCACCCGACTACCTGCAACCAGCCGCGCTCGAGCGCTGGATGAACGAACGCTCGGCCGCCGCGAGCGCCGTGCTGATGGACGAAGACGGCGCGATCGGTCAAGCCTATGGCGCCCGCACGACGCCGCATCTGTTCATCATCGACCCGCAGGGCGTATTGATCTACGCCGGCGGCATCGACAGCATCGCCTCGGCGCGGCCGGAAGACATCAAATCGGCAACCAATTACGTGAACCAGGCGCTATCCGAGGCATTTGGCGGCAAACCGGTCTCCGCCGCAGTCACGCGCCCCTATGGCTGCTCGGTAAAGTACAAAGACAAGACTTGAGCGTCTGAGCCACCGGGGTCAGATCGGATCCCAGCTGATCACGTCGGGCGAGCGTTCGAGTTTGAAAAAGCTGTTGCGCATCGCCGGCAGCGCGACTTCGGCGATCGACTCAGGCGTCCAGCCCTCGCTCATGTGCACCGACCGGATCGGGCGCGGCTGGCTCATGAGCAGGATCTCATTGGCGCGCACCGCGAAAATCTGGGCATTGACTTCATGCGCGGCGTCGCTGGCCAGGAACACCGCCATCGGCGCGACCTTGCCGGCTTCCATCTTCTGCAGCTTGGCCACGCGCGCCTTCTCCTCCGGCGTTTCGGCGGGGATCGAGCTGGTCATCCGGCTCCAGGCAAAAGGCGCGATGCAGTTCGAGCGTACGTTGAAACGCGCCATGTCGAGCGCGATCGATTTCGACAGCGCCGCGATGCCGAGCTTTGCGGCTGAATAGTTGGCTTGGCCGAAGTTGCCGATCAACCCCGAGGTCGAAGTCATGTGCACATAAGCGCCGCTTTGCTGATCCTTGAAGTGATTGGCGGCAGCGCGGCTGACAAAAAAAGTGCCGTGCAGGTGCACGTCGATCACCGCGCGCCACTCTTCCTCGTTCATTTTGAAGAACATGCGGTCGCGCAGGTTTCCGGCGTTGTTGATGACGGCGTCGATGCGGCCGAAATGATCGAGCGCGCACTGCACGATCGCATGGCCGCCCTGCCAGGTCGAGACACTGTCGGTATTGGCGATCGCCTCGCCGCCGGCAGCGCAGATTTCGGCAGCGACACGCTGGGCCGGGCCGGCGTCACCGCCTTCGCCGGACATCGAGACACCCAAATCGTTGACCACCACCCTGGCGCCTGCCGCTCCCAGTGCCAGCGCGATACCACGCCCGATACCTCCTCCCGCGCCCGTCACCACCGCCACCTTGCCGGACATCACACCGCTCATGACTCCACTCCTGTTGAAGAAAACACCGATTCGTGAATATGGCGGCGATCACCGCCATATATTGATTTTCTCTCCATCGGCCGAGCACAGGCAATGCCAAGCCTGCCCACTCCCGGCAACGCCGAGCTGGTGAAATCTTTCAAGGCCCAGCGCGGACTCGAAGGCACTGGCGAGTACCTTCAACTGCCGTCCCCAGGGTCACCCGAGGTATTCACGCCGCACAGACTGAGGCTGTGAAAGGCAAAAAACACCCGCACCCGCCGCAGGTGGCGCGGCGGATGGGATGCTGTGTCGCGGCGCTTGTTTATTTGCCGGGCTGGACCGTCACTCTGGTGACCGTCTCGCGCAGAAGGCCGCCGCCCATCACGTCACCCACGATCTTGGTCTCGCCGGTGCCGAGCACGCGGTTTTCGCAGGCTTTTTGATCCTCGCCCGTAAAGCGGTTGCAGCGTGTGAGGGCGTTCTGCCGGTAAACATCTTCACTCGCATAGGTCAGGTCGTTTCGGCGTGCGGCTTGTGCCGCCGCGCCGGTTTCATGCGAGCAAGCGCGGCGGTTCTGACTGGCGCTATCGCAGGCCGGACGGGCTTTGCCGGCGGCCACGGCTTGACCCGCCACTGCCGCCAGGCACACGGTCGCCAGGATGGCAATAGAAGACCGAAGGGATGATGTCATGAGTTCCACTCCTTTTGACGGTTAACAAAGCTTTACCAATGTAATTGTCGCGCGCACACGAACTATTGTCTTTCATCCATACTGCCTACAGTATGCGCTTCGGATATCCGTTTGGCTAGGTGTGCAAGCGCTTCCTCAACCTGATCAATCAGGATCAGCGAAAGATCGCCGGGACGCAAGCGTTCGAGCGCCTTGTCGATCGCAATGAATTCACCGCGGATTTCGTCGACGGACCCCGTGCGCGTGGCGCCGTGCAGCCCCTGCCGAAGTAGCGCCATGACTTCACCGTCGGCGCGGCCGCGCTGGGCGGCGTCCTGATAGAGGATGACGTCGTCGAAAGTTTCACCAAGAATGCGGGTCTGTTCGCGGATGTCTTCGTCGCGCCGGTCGCCGGCGCCGCTGATGACCACCAAGCGGCGCTTGGCCGGCATCGCTTCCACCGCCGCCACCAATGCACGCATCGCGTCGGTGTTGTGGCCGTAGTCGGCAATCACGGTGGCTCCGCGGTAGTCCATGATGTTGAAGCGGCCGGGTACGCCGGCGGTGTCGCTCTGGAAACTCGCAAGGCCGCGGCGAATGGTGTCCCAGTCCAGTCCGATGGCCCAGGCGGCGGCGAGCGCGGCCATGACGTTTTCGACCTGGAAGCCAATGGCGCCGCCGCGTGTCAGCGGCACGTTGCGCAACGCAATGCGCTCGCGCCATGCGCCTTCGGCGGCCACCAGCGCGTCGCCATCGACGTACACCGTGCGCCGCCCTTGCGCGCGGTGCGTGGCCATGACCGGAAGCCAGCGGTCGGCTGCAAAAAAAATCACGTTGCCCGGACAATTGGCGGCCATCGCGGCGACGTGGGGATCGGCCGCATTGAGCACGGCCGTGCCGCCGGGTTCGACGTTGTGCACAACCACGCGCTTGAGCACCGCGAGTTCCTCGACTGAAGTGATGTAGTTCAGTCCGAGGTGATCCCCCACGCCGAGGTTGGTCACCACGGCGACCTGGCAGCGGTCGAATCCCAGCCCTTCGCGCAGGATGCCGCCGCGTGCGACTTCGAACACCGCCGCTTCGACGTCGGGGTGCAGCAGCACGTTGCGCGCGCTGCGCGGACCCGAACAGTCGCCGCTGTCGGTCTGGCGGCCGTCGATGTAGACGCCGTCGGTGTTGGTCATGCCGGTGCATAGGCCGCCCGAGGCCAGCAGGTGGTTGATCAGGCGTGTGGTGGTGGTCTTGCCGTTGGTGCCGGTGACGGCCACGACCGGAATACGGCCGTCGTCGCCGGGGGCAAAGAGGGTATCCATCACCGCTTGGCCGACCGGCCTGCCGCGCCCAAAGGAAGGCGAAAGATGCATGCGCAGCCCCGGCGCGGCATTGACTTCGACGATGCCGCCATGCTGTTCTTCGAGGGGCGCCAGCACGTTCTCGCACACCATGTCCACGCCGCAAATGTGCAGCCCGATCATCTGCGCGGCATCGACGGCGCGCGCGGCCACTTCCGGGTGAATGGTGTCGGTCACGTCGGTCGCGGTCCCGCCGGTGGAAAGGTTCGCGTTGTTGCGCAGCACCACGCGCTGGCCGAGCGCGGGAATGCTCTCGGGCGCGAGCCCCTGCGCTTCGAGCCGTGCAAGCGCAATGTCGTCCAGCCTGATCCGGGTCAGCGAGGTTGCGTGGCCTTCGCCTCGGCGCGGGTCCTGGTTGACTTCATCGACCAGCTCGCGCACGGTGTGTACGCCATCGCCAACCACTTGCGGCGGATCACGCCGCGCGGCCGCCACCAGCCGGTCGCCGACGACCAGCAGCCGGTAGTCAAAGCCCGGCAGGAATTTCTCGATCAGCACCTTGCCGTAGGCCGCGGCCGATTCGTAGGCGGAAACGAGCTGCTCGCGGGAGGTGATGTTGACGGTAACCCCCTTGCCCTGGTTGCCGTCTTGCGGCTTGAGGACCACTGGAAAACCGATCTCCTGCGCCGCGGCCCAGGCGTCTTCGGCATCGGTGACCGGCCGCCCGCGCGGCACCGGTACGCCGGCCGCGTGCAGCAACTGCTTGGTGAGTTCCTTGTCTTGCGCGATCGATTCGGCGACGGCGCTGGTGCCGTCCACTTCGGCCGCCTGGATGCGCCGCTGCTTGACGCCCCAGCCAAATTGCACGAGGCTGCCGCGCGTGAGGCGCCGGTACGGAATGCCGCGCGCAACCGCGGCCTCGACGATCGATCCGGTGCTCGGGCCCAGGCGCTCGTCTTCGTCGAGTTCGCGCAGCCTGGCGATGGCAGCGCCGGTATCGAAGGCGGTGTCGGCGAGCGCGGCGGCAATCAATTGCCGCGCGAGCTCGACCGCGAGCCGGCCCACCGTTTCTTCGCTGTACTGCACCACGGCCTGATAGACGCCGGCATCGGTGGTCGGGGCCGTGTGGCTGAAAATGACTTGGCAGCCCGCTTGTGCCTGTAGCGCGAGCGCCGCGTCTGCAAGCACATGCGCGAGCGTCGTCGATTGGCCGAATACGGTCGGATGCAGCTCGCCGATCGTCGGAAAGAGCGCGCGCAACCGTATTTCGAAACCGTCCAGTTGATCGATTGCGTTTTCGGGGCCTTCACAGCGCACAACCGCTTCGATGGCAGTGTGGCGGCTCCAGAGATTGGGTCCGCGCAGCGCGCGGATGCGTGTGATTTCCATGGGGTGTGAAGAACCGTTTTCTCAGGTGTGATTGCTCAGACGTGTTGCGATCCGCAAGGCGGCGCGCTCTGTAAAAACTGCTGCGATGCCAGCGCCGCCCCCAGGTCGGCCTCGAAAGCCTGGGCGCCGGCGCCAATCAGGCCCAGCGGGATGTCCATGGCCCAGGCGGCGGCCACGGCGGCAAGAAGACTGTCGACGCTGACGCCGGGGTGTCCGGCGCTCCAGGCCCCGAGCTGCCCGATTCCGGGCAGGAAAGACTCGCCGCCCCCCTCGGAAAGCACGACCCGGTCCTGCCGCACCAGCACCGCCCTGCCGCCAGCGCGCTGGTGCGCGACGAGTGCGCTGGCCTGCGGATCGCTCGCATAGAACAACACCTCGCCATCGCACAGCGGCGCCATGCCGGCCACGTGCTCGTCCATCGCATTGAGCACGGCGCAGCCTTCGGGCAGCACCACGTCAACCTGCGTTCGCAGCACCTTGACCATCTGCCCGCTTTCGTGAATATCGAATTCGGTGAGCTTTTCAGCGCCGCCGAGATCGGTGACGATGCCGACGTCGCAGCGGTCGTAGGCAAGCCCGTCGCGCAGAATGCTTTCGGCGCCGTTTTCGATCACCGCCGCCTGCACGGAACGGTTGATCAGCAGGCGCCGGCCGGCATCCCAATAGGCGCTGTCACGCGCGTCGACGCACCGCCGGTCCAGAAACAGGCCATCGCTGCAGGCCAGTCCGGTAAAGCTTCCGCTCAGGCCGATGAGCCAGGCGACCAGGCGCGCGATCACCGAGGCGCCCTGCGAGCCGGCCACCCCGATCACGGGAATGCGGCCGACCGCGGCCGGCTCGGGAAAAAGGTGGTCGCAGATCGCACGGCCGACGGGGCGCGGCGCGCCGACGGCCGGCTTCAGGTGCATCAGCAGGCCCGGACCGGCATTGACTTCGATCACCGCGCCGTTCTGTACGGACAGCGGCCGGCCGATGTCCCGCGCCACGATGTCGATACCGGCCACGTCCAGGCCGGTTACCCGAGCGGCCAGCACCGCCGCGTAGGCGACTTCGGGGTGAACCTGATCGGTGCAATCGGTGCCGAGATTGCCATTGCGCTGAATGACAACCGTCCGGCCCGCCGCCGGAACCGAATCGGCGCCGAGGTCTTGGCGCCGCAGTTCGAGCTGCAGCTTGGCGTCGGTGGCAACGTCGATCACGTCAAGCGGGAACTCCTCCGCGGCGCCGCGGCGCGGGTCGCTGTTGAGCTGGCGGTCGATCAGTTCCTTGACCGTTGCGCTGCCATCGCCGATGACGGTGAGCACTTCACCGCGTGCGGCCGCCACCATCTCGCCGCCGACCACCAGCAGGCGATGCTCGGAACCGGGCACCGAGCGCTCGACCATCACCTCGCTGCCTTCGGGCTCGGCCACGGCGAAAGCGGCCATGACCTCCTCGCGCGTGCGCAGGTCAAGCGAAACGCCGCGGCCATGGTTCGCATCCGAAGGTTTTACGGCCACCGGCAGGCCGATATCCTGGGCGACTTCCCAGGCTTGCTCGGCGTTCTCGACGATGCTGCCTTCGGGCACCGGCACGCCGCAGCTTTGCAGCAGCGACTTGCACAGATTCTTGTCGCTTGCGATCGATTCGCCGATCGCGCTGGTGCTGTCGGTCTCGGCTGCCCAGATGCGCTGCTGATTCGCGCCATAGCCCAGTTGCACGAGATTGCCGCCATTGAGGCGAATGTGGGGAATACCGCGGTCGGTCGCCGCATTGACGATACTCGCGGTGCTCGGGCCGAGGTAACAGGCTTCGAGCCGGGCCTTGATCGTGTTCACCGCCTCCTGCACATCGGCCGCGCCGAAGGGGTCGGCGTTGATCGCGGCCATCAACAGCCGGTGGCCCTGGGCCAGCGCGGCGCGCGCGACCTGTTCCTCGCGCGCACGAAACACCATGCGGTAGATTCCGTGCCGCGAGGTGCTGCGCGTCTGGCCGAAGCCGGTGGGCATGCCCGCGAGGTTGAGCAGTTCGATCACCACGTGTTCGAGCACGTGGCCGGCCCAGGTGCCTTCCTGCAAGCGCTGGATGAAGCCGCCGCGTTCGCCGACGCCGCAGTGGTGTTCGATCAGCGCCGGCAGCAGGGCTGTCAGGCGGTCGGCGAAACCATCGATTTTGTTCGATGGGAAGTCCTCGAGCGTGCCGAGGTCGAGCCAGACTTCGAGCACCGGGCGGTAAGTCCAGATGTTGGGGCCGCGCAAGTAGTTGACGCGCAGCAGTCGGATATCAGGAAAACGGGTCATGAAAGCGTTGTCGAGTCACGTTCTCGACGATTTTTCGGGCGTATTACGAGAAGAAAATAGGTTACAAAAGTATCGGCGAGAATGGGCCTTGACGAGACGCCGTCAAAAGAGCGTAAGGCTGAGGTTTGCGCCTTTTTGCACGAACAGATAAATGGATCATCAGAAACCCGTCAACGCCCCTTTGGGCGAAACCGAAACAGCCTTGCACGCGCTCGAAAACCATCTCTTAGATGGAGAAAACGTGTTGGCGACGCTTACGGTTGACCTGGACTGTGGGTTGCAATTTTGCTCCGATTTGCTGGCACTGACAGATCGGCGTCTTCTTGCACGCACCGCGGACCGCTGGCACACCTGGGCGCTGGACACTCCCGGCCTCGCACTGTACATGGCCGATCACGCCGGCGTGGGAACGCTGGACTTGACAGGCAGTGAGCAATTACTGTCTAAGTGGCATTACACGCTGGCGAACCAGGCGGCGGCACTGCGCCTGCAGCGGCTGTTCGAGCAGACGGCGCAGCGCGTGGCCGCGCCGGCTCCACAGGCGCCGGCTGAGGCCGAAGACGAAAGCGCGGAACCGGCCGATGACGAAGCCGCTTCGCAGCCGCCGCCCTCGACCTGGGTGCTGCTGCGGCTGTGGCGCTTCGCACGGCCCTACCAGAAACAGCTCATTACCGGATTCGCGCTCACGCTCGCATCCACCGCCGCGACGCTGGTTCCGCCCTATCTGACGATCCCGCTGATGGACGACATCCTGATTCCGTTCCAGAACGGCCATCAGATCGCGACCACGCAGGTTGCGCTCTACCTTGGCGCGCTGCTGCTGGCGGCCTTGCTGGGCTGGGCGCTGGGCTGGGCGCGCACCTATCTGCTGGCGCTGGTGTCCGAGCGCATGGGCGCCGATCTGCGCACCGCCACTTACGAGCACCTGCTGACGCTGCCGCTGGACTATTTCGGCGGCAAGCGCACGGGCGACCTGATGGCGCGCATCGGCTCGGAGACCGATCGCATCAACGTTTTTCTTTCTTTGCACGCGCTCGATTTCGCAACCGACGTGCTGATGATGGCGATGACGGCGTGCATCCTGATCTCCATCAACCCGCTGCTGGCGCTGGTAACGCTGGTGCCGCTGCCCTTCATCGCCTGGATGATCCACGTGGTGCGCGACAGGCTGCGCACCGGCTTCGAGAAAATCGGCCGCGTCTGGAGCGAGGTGACGAACGTTCTGGCGGACACCATTCCGGGCATCCGCGTGGTCAAGGCTTTCGCGCAGGAAAAGCGCGAGGCCGCGCGTTTTCGCGCCGCCAACCAGTACAACCTGCAAGCCAACGACCGGCTCAACAAGACCTGGTCGCTGTTCACGCCCACCGTGTCGCTGCTCACCGAGGTGGGCCTGCTCGTGGTGTGGGGTTTCGGCATCTGGCAGGTCGCGCGCGGCAGCATCACTGTGGGGGTGCTGACGGCCTTCATTGCCTACATCGGGCGCTTCTACACGCGGCTGGATTCGATGAGCCGCATCGTTTCGGTCACGCAAAAAGCGGCGGCCGGAGCCAAGCGCATCTTCGACATCCTCGATCATGTAAGCAACGTGCCCGATCCGGCCAATCCGGTGGAGCTGACCCACGTCGTCGGCCGCATCGAGATGCACAACCTGGGCTTTCGCTACGGCAGCCGCGCGGTGATCCACGACCTGAACCTGAGCATCGAACCGGGCGAAATGATCGGCCTGGTCGGCCACAGCGGCTCGGGCAAAAGCACGCTGGTGAACCTGATTTGCCGCTTCTACGACGTGAGCGAAGGCGCAATCCGCGTCGATGGCACCGACATCCGCCGCTTTGCGGTGGCCGACTACCGCCGGCACGTCGGCCTCGTGCTGCAGGAGCCCTTTCTGTTTTTCGGCACCGTCGCGCAAAACATCGCCTACGGCAAGCCCGATGCGACGCGCGAGGAAATCGTCGCCGCCGCGCGCGCCGCGCATGCACACGATTTCATCCTGCGCCTCCCGCACGGCTACGACTCGCTGGTGGGCGAACGCGGACAGGGGCTGTCCGGCGGCGAGCGCCAGCGCATCTCGATCGCGCGCGCCCTTTTGATCGATCCGCGCATCCTGATCCTCGATGAGGCCACTTCGGCGGTGGACACCGAGACCGAGAAAGAAATCCAGAAGGCGCTGGACAACCTCGTGCGCGGCCGCACCACGATCGCGATCGCGCACCGTCTGTCGACGCTGCGCAAGGCCGGCCGCCTGGTGGTGATGGACCGCGGCCGTATCGTCGAGGTCGGCCCGCACGACGATCTGATGCAGCGCCAGGGCGCCTACTGGCGCCTGTACCAGGCGCAGGCGCGGCAGACCGATGACGGCGGCCCGGAAGAAGTGCCCGCCGCGATGCCGCCCGCCGCCCACCTGGATGGAGATGAGCAATGAACGATGCGCCACTGAATCTTCATCGCGATGCTTTTGGCCGCCTCGTGCTCGCCGAGGGCGGCGCAACGGGCGTGCCGGTCGTCCCGGTGCGCGCTTTCGCGCTGAGCGCGCCCGACGAAGGCATCTCGCTGGTCGGCCCTGATGGCAGCGAACGCCGGTGGATCGCACATCTGCGCGAGGTACCCGCGCCGGCGCGCGCATTGATCGAAGAGGCGCTGGCCGTGCGCGATTTCTCGCCGGTGCTGCAGCGGCTGCACGGCGTATCGAGCTACAGCGTGCCGAGTTCCTGGCGCGTGAGCACCGACCGGGGCGAGACCGAGTTCGTCCTCAAGGCCGAGGAGGACATCCGGCGGCTGCACACAGGCGCGTTGCTGATCACCAGCGCGAGCGGCGTGCAGTTTCGCATTCCCGACGTGAAGGCGCTTGACCGGGCCTCGCAGCGAATGCTCGAACGATTTCTCTGAGCGCCTGTTCCGCCGTCAAAACAAATGACCGGCGTTCAGCAGCGTCAGTAGTCCAAGAATCAAGAAAATCGCGGCCGCGATGCCGTGAACCAGCTTCATCGGCACCCGCTTGGCGAGCTTGTCGCCGACGAATACGGCCGGCACGTCGGCAATCAACATACCCAGCGTGGTGCCCGCGACCACGGCCACCAGGTCGTGATAGCGCGCGGCCAGCGCGACCGTCGCGATCTGTGTCTTGTCGCCCATTTCGGCCAGAAAGAAAGCGATCGCCGTGGTGACGAAAACGCCGTAGCGTGCGATACGGGTATCGCCCTCTTCAAGCTTGTCCGGCACAAGCATCCACAGCGCCATGCCGATGAACGACAGGCCGATCACCCAGCGCAGAACCTGCGGCCCCAGGGCCGAAGCCACCCAGCCGCCGACCGCGCCCGCGGCGGCATGATTGACGAGCGTGGCCACCAGAATACCCAGCACGATCGGCAGCGGCCGCTTGAACCGCACCGCGAGCAGCATCGCGAGCAATTGGGTCTTGTCCCCCATTTCGCCGAGCGCGACGACGCCAGTGGATACGAGAAAGGCTTCTATCAAAATTCAAATCTCCAAACCCAAGATCCAAGACCCAAGACCCTGCCGCTTCTTCGGCACCCGTTTCAGAGCCTATTCATCGTCTTTTTCATAGACTTTTCGGGGCCGCGCAGTATAGCGATCGGCCGTGGCCTTCACAATCGGGGCCATGCATCATCGCGCTCTCGTTCTCTTTTCCGGCGGCCAGGACTCCACCACCTGCCTGGCCGATGCGCTTTCCAAGTACGCGCACGTCGAAACACTGGGCTTTCACTATGGCCAGCGGCATCACATTGAAATGGAGGTCCGCCGCAACGTGCTCGCGCGCCTGCGCGACGGCTTTCCCGGCTGGGCGCCGCGCCTGGGCCAAGACCACGTGTTGCGGCTGGACGCGCTCGCGCAAATCAGCGAATCCTCCCTGACGCGGGACATCGCCTTCGCCATGCAGGCCGACGGCCTGCCCAACACCTTCGTGCCGGGACGCAACCTGCTGTTCCTCACGCTGGCCGGCGCGCTCGCCTACCGGCGCGGCCTGGAAGTGCTCGTCACCGGCGTATGCGAAACCGACTACTCCGGCTACCCCGACTGCCGCGATGAGACGATGAAAGCCATGCAACAGGCGTTGTCGCTGGGGCTTGGCCGCAATCTCGTAATCGACACCCCGCTGATGTGGCTCGACAAAGCGCAAACCTGGGCGCTTGCGCACCGGCTCGGCGGCGACGCGCTGGTCGAACTCATCATCGAGGAAACGCACACCTGCTACGAAGGTGACCGCACGCAGCGCCATCCGTGGGGCTACGGCTGCGGAACCTGCGCCGCCTGCATGCTGCGCGCGAACGGCTGGACCATTTACGGCAACACCGAATAAGTCCGCGCCAATTGGCGCGACCTGAAACAATTTCTCACATTGGATTCGGGATGCCAACGATAGACTCGTTCTCGCTCAACAAGAGAGGACTGGGACTGTTATGGCGACCACGCGAACACCACCGAAAACAGACTTTCAGCAGTGGAAGGATGGGGTCGACAAAGCAGCAGGCGATACCAGATGGGATTCGTGGGATTGCGAAATTCAGCGGACGGTGAGCGAATACAACCGGCACCTGTCCACAACCTCAGGGTACATGCCACTGGACTGGCTACTGATCAAAGCAATGCTGTGGGTTGAAAGTGGCGCCACCAACTCAGAATGGAATAGCCGCCCCATGCGCATCGGCGTGTCCGATGACCCGGGGCTGACGTCCTTCCTCTATGGGAATGAAGGCGGCGATCTGATTCTGCCACCTGCATGGAAAGGAAAAATTACGGCAAATTCAGCGCGAACCCTTCCTGTGCACAACATTCGCGCTGGAGTTGGCTATCTGCTGATGAAAATGGCCTACTACGAATATCGCAGCGTGCTGAGCGACGACACCAAAATCTATGAGGTAACCACCAAACCAGGCGACAGCCTGGATAAAATTGCGAAAGCCCAGGGTAGCACAGTCGATATACTAAAGAAATTGAATCCAACAGTCATTGCACTTCGAAGCGGACAAGTATTGAAATATCAAAAGGCGTCAATCAAGAGAGTTATCATTGGCTGGAGATCATTCTCAACGATGACGGTCGCGTTACGTTACAACTCAATGCAAAAAGATTCGAATTATGCAGAAAAATTAGATTATGCACTCGATTTAGTCCGAAATGGAAAGACAATCGCATGCGTGCATTAATACTGCTCGCTCTGGGAGCGATATTTACCGTATTCATGCCCGCTCACGCGCAGGAGAATTTAACCGATTCGTGTTTCTCAACATCTTCCGGATATGATAGAAAACAAATAACTTGCCTGGCGCGTCTTGCATCCATTCACGTGGACAACGTCAATATAAAATGGAATGATGCAACCGGCTGGTGCGACGCATTCTCTCAGGCAGGTAAATCCGCCTGCCTAACAAAACTGGCCGCCGTAAGCGAAGAAAAAATAAAACAAGCCGAAGCTCAATTATCCAAAACACTCACAAAATTACTCAAAAACCGTAACCCGCAACACATCCACAACATAAAACCAGTCTTGAAGAGGAGCGCCCGGGGATTTTCAAGCTTCAGAAAAGCACACTGTGAATCCACAATCGCGGCCGCAGGTGTCGAAATTGGTACAGCCATCCCGAGAAACGCCTGCGTTATCGAGATGAATTCTGAACGCATAGACTGGCTGCACAACGAAACAAAGGTGCTGCGTGAATTCACGGCTAAAAAAGACCAGGATCTTGCAGAACCCGTACAAATCACCGAATCCAAAATATCTTTGACCAAACCGGAGATATGTTTTAACGAGCGCAACAATGACCGCATAACGACCTGTCTTGCGCGTGTAGCGGCCTTCTATACTGATAACGGCACCGTTAAATGGGATGACTTGATTTCCTCCTGCTATATGTTCTACCCAGCAGGAATGGATGGCTCCCAAAGCAAATTGTTTGCCGGCTGCATGAACAAACTGATCGCCGTGAGCGAGAAAAAGCTAAAACTAGCTGAGGACCGGCTGTTTGAAGTGCTTCCAGATATGTTCCCTGACGATTTCATGCCCGAGTTTTCACGCACCATGCGTTCAATCTCCGCACTGACGAAAGCCAATCAGGAGTTTGTAAATTACAGAAATTCACATTGCCTATTTTTTAAGCGCCTCGGGAAATTTTACAACAGCACCCCGGTGATAACGCCAAGATCAGAGAAAGCCTGCACAATAGAAGTCAACGTCAAGCGCGCAGGCTGGTTACGCAATCAAGAAAAAGAACTGCTCGAATGGCGGAAAAATATTGCCGAATAAATCCATCCTGAACAATCTTCGGCTTTTGATTTCAGGCCGCACAGCCATCAAGCGCCTCACTGACCTGTCGCATCCCGGACATGGCGCACCCGCGCCGAGCCCTTCTCCCGGCTTACAGTGGAGACTGCCGCACACCCCATGAGAAAGGAACGGGCATGAAAGCGTTGCTCATGATCGAGCTGAACGAGCTGGACGACGGCAATCTGGAATTCAAATTTATGTCCTCCGAGGACGACCCGGTGCAGTCGTTGCGGGCCGTCTTTCACCAGCTCTGGCACATGCAGCCAAGGGAGGACAAAGACCCCATCCCGATGACGCCGCAAGCGGGGATGCAAGCGCTCGGGCTCGAAGACCCCGTGTGGCATGTGGAGCCTTCGCTTGCCGGAGGCACGATGCTGGCGTTCCGGCACCCATGGCAAGGATGGATCGCGGCCAACCTGTCTCTGGATGCGAGCCGCAACCTCCTGGACCTCCTGGGCCAGATCGAACGGCAACGCAAAGAAATGAGCGAGACGCGCCACTGATGCCGGCGCCGGCCCCGCCGAGCTGAACAGAGCGCAAAGTGGCGATGCGGCTCGAATGGGCAGAATATCGACTTATTTCAGAGCCTGTTCATGGTCTCCGGCATGTTCAACCTAGAAACTGCGGAACCGGCTCCCGGAGCGGGCACCGGCTTCTCGCGGCGCGGCTTCTTCAAGGTCGGCCTTGGCTTTTCGATTGCGCTGGTCTGCGCGGCGCCGCTTTCGGGCTGCACGCCCGCTGCCACCGGGCCTGCGCAGGGCATGGCTTTTCTGCAAGCTGAGGACGTGGCGCTGTTTCGCGCGCTGATGCCAACCATCGCAAGCGAACTGCTGTCCCTGGACGCCGCCGAGCGCGAGAAACGCCTGGACCAGACGCTGCGCAACATCGACGGCGCCTGCGCCGCGATGGCCCTGCATGCCCGCACCGAACTGCGCAAGCTGCTGGGCCTGTTGTCGAGCCCGCCCTTGCGCTGGGCGCTGACCGGCGTACGCGAGCCCTGGAGCCAAGCCAGCACGCAAGCGGTGCGCGCCTTCCTCGAACGCTGGCGCGGGAGCCGCTTCGCCACGCTCAACGCGGGCGGCATGGCGCTCGTCAAGCTGTGCTGCGCGAGCTACTACGTCTTGCCGGCCACCTGGGCCGGCAGCGGCTATCCCGGCCCGCCAGCGGTGATCTATCAGGCCGCCAACAGTACGAACTCCGATGGCCATCAATGACATCTATCGTGACGGCATCGCTTCCGGCTGGAAGGTGGTCGATGCCTCCACATATGCGAAACCGCAAACGCTGGAAGCCGACGTTGCCATCATCGGCAGCGGCGCCGGCGGCGGCGTCAGCGCCGAAATTCTGAGCGCGGCGGGCCTGCGCGTGCTGCTGCTCGAAGAAGGCGCGCTGCATACCTCCGACAGCTTCAAGGATATGGACGAGGGCCGCGCCTACCGGGATCTGTACCAGGAAAGCGCATCGCGCAGCACGTCGGACGGCGCCATCACCATCCTGCAAGGCCGCTCGGTCGGCGGCAGCACCACCATCAACTGGTCATCGAGCTTTCGCACGCCGGCGCCTACGCTCGCGCACTGGGCCGAGCACCACGCCGTCAGCGGCCACGGCGCCGGCGACATGGCGCCCTGGTTCGCGCGCATGGAGGCCCGCCTGAGCATCGCCCCCTGGGCCCTGGCGCCCAATCCAAACAACGACGTGCTGCGCCGCGGCTGCGAGCGCCTGGGATGGGAATCGCACGTGATCCCGCGCAACGTCAAAACCTGCTGGAACTCGGGCTACTGCGGCTTGGGCTGCCCGGTCAACGCCAAGCAGTCGATGCTGGTATCAACCATTCCGCAGGCGCTGATCCACGGCGCGACACTGGTGCACCGCGCACGGGCACGCACCTTCGTGCACGACGGCAGCCACATCGATTCGCTGCGCTGTGAGGCTCTCGGCAGCGATGGCCGCACGCCCACCGGGGTCGAGATCACCGTCAAGGCACGGCACTTCGTCGCCGCCGGCGGCGCGATCAACACCCCGGCGCTGCTGCTGCGATCGCGCACGCCGGACCCGCATGAACGGCTGGGCCTGCGCACCTTCATTCACCCGGTCTGCCTGAGCGTGGCCGTGATGCCGGAGCGCACCGATCCCTACTATGGCGCGCCGCAATCGATCGCCTCGGATCAATTCCAATGGCGCGATGGCGTGACCGGGCCGGCCGGCTACAAGCTCGAGGCGCCGCCGATGTTCCCCGGCATCAGTGCCGCCGCCATCAACAGCATCGGGCCAAGACTGCGCGAAGACATGGCCCTGCTGCCGTACAGCAGCTCGATGATTGCGCTGCTGCGCGACGGCTTCGTACCCGAAAGCCCGGGCGGCCGTGTGCGCTTGGCCGGCGACGGCAGTCCGATCCTCGACTACGAGATGAACGGCTATCTCTGGGACGGCGTGCGCCGGGCCTGGCTGAGCATGGCCGAGGCGCAATTCGCCGCCGGCGCCGTGCGTGTGCGGACGGCGCACGTCGATGCGCACGACTATGTTTCATGGCGCCAGGCGCGCGAAGCCATCGCACAGTTGCCGTTGAAAAAGTTCCGCGCGACCCTGTTCAGCGCGCACCTGATGGGCGGCTGCGCGATGAGCGACGATCCGCGCCGTGGCGTGGTCAACAGCCGGGGCCGGCATCATCAGCTCGACAACCTCTGGGTGTTCGATGGCTCGGTGTTCCCCACCAGCATCGGCGCCAATCCCCAGCTATCGGTATTCGCTTTCGCGGGACAGAACGCCACCGCGCTCGCGCAAGGCATTTCGGCGTGAAGGCGGCCATCTGCGCCTTGCCTTGACTGGCGTCCCCACCAGGAATCGAACCTGGATCTGATTCTTAGGAGGAACCTGTTCTATCCATTGAACTACAGGGACGCGAGCCCGCTACTCTAGCAGCAGCGCGAGGGGACTCCTGAAAAACCCTGCGGTTCGCCATCAACTGGCCTTGCTGTCGCGGGTCTTGATGGGCACGGATCGCGGTCGTACGGCGCATCGCAAATGTAGATCCGCGACGCTGTGGGAACGATGGTTACGATTGTTGAAAGTTGAGGCTGCTCTGGACGGCGCTTCGCTTGTCCAGGCCACCTTGCTGCGGCCAAGATCATCAATCACGTTTACAGGAATACCAACGTCATGCCTTATCTCAACCTTCGCACAGTAAAGGGGTTGCTCAACGAGGAGCAGAAACGTTACCTCATGGAAAAATTCACCGAACTGCTCATTGAAGTCGAGGGCGGAGGCGATCCGGATTTTCGAAAAATGATATGGATTCAAATTGATGAACAAGAGCCAGAGAACTGGCAAATAGGTGCTATGCGCCCCACCAAAGAGCAAATTGCTGGTTTTGTTCAAATGCGCGAATCAAAACGCCCGAAAAAACACACATAGCAAGGTAGCCTGCAGAGCTGCCCCAACCACCTCACAACCGCAACGCCGACGGCTCGCAGCGCATCAGCTACGACGACAACTCGGCAAACAACATTCCCAGCTTGACGCTCGCGCCGCCGAACTGCGCCGAACCGCGCCGCCGTTATAGTCTGGTGTGGTGCACCACGCCAGAAATACCGCACGCTCTTTGAGCGTACAACCACGTGTGATGAGCGTGCGGTATTTTGCTATTTCATGGGCTTTTCATCATGAGGCGATTACCTTGAAACTGCTTTCAACCCTTCTCGGCCTTCCACTGGCCCTGACCGCCGTAATGCCAGGCCACGCCGCGCCCGGTTTGTCCTTGGCCGAGCGGAACGCCATTGTTCAGACCGTCACGCAAGCGGCGGCGGCCAAACTCAAGCTTGGCCATGATGCGCTGCGGCTGACGCCCGATCAGCCAAGGCACAGCGGCAATTGGGTGTTCCTGACAGGGCGCATGCTCAATGCCGCCGGCCAGCGTTTCGACTACGCCGGCACCGACTTATACGAAGCCGCCCAGGCCGGTACCGTGTCCGACCTGTGCGCAGCCCTGTTGCATCGTGAGGGTGGCGTCTGGAAACTGATCGAGATCGCCGTCGGCCCGACCGACGTCGCCTGGGAGCCCTGGCCGGTCACGCACAAAGCACCGGCGAGCCTGTTCAAAATGAACTGACGCCCAGTCACGGCGCGTGCGCTGGCCGCCGTGCCGCTGCTGACGGCGCCGTGACCTTTGGGCAGCAGCACGGTGGATGTCGATTCTTGGTGCATATCCGGGTTACGCTTGCTAAAAATAGCGTATTCAGCATTTGATTGAATGGCGCGGGAACCGCGCCTAACCCAACCCCCACCATGCCCCTCGACACCTTCTACCCCACCGAACTGCCCGCGCTCAATGTACTTTCCACATTCGGGCTACTGCTGGCCGTGGGGGTGCTCGGCGGGCTTTTGGCCAAGCGGCTGGCTTGGCTGCCGACGATTACCGGGTTCATGGCCGTGGGGCTGCTCATCGGGCCGCAGGGGCTGGGGCTGCTCAAGGCCGGGGATTTGCTCACCGCCACGCCACTGGTGGATGTGGCGCTGGGGCTGATCCTGTTCCGGCTGGGCGCGGCGCTGCATCCGCTGGCGCTGCTCAGAAACCGGCCGCTGCTGCTGGCCGGGCTGCTGGAAAGCGGGCTGACGTTTGCCGCCATCGCCGCGCTCATGCTGTGGCTGGGCACGCCCCCGCTGGTGGCGCTGCTGGCGGCGGCCATCGCGGTGTCGTCCTCGCCGGCGGTGCTCATCCACGTCTCGCGCGAGCTGCATGCGCGCGGGCCAACCCTGTCGGCGGCGGTGGCGCTGGTGGCGCTCAACAACGTGCTCTCGTTCGTGCTCTACACGGCGGCGCTGCCGTTCGC
>CAYTPC010000055.1:0-10595 GCA_964439605.1 uncultured Burkholderiaceae bacterium | reverse complement strand
CATCAACAAGATGAACCGCATCAGCCGCCAGCACCTGCAGGAGTTCGGCTTCGAACCCGACGCGGGCATCCTGGCCGAGAAGATGGAAATCCCCGAGGACAAGATCCGCAAGATCATGAAGATCGCGAAGGAGCCGATCTCGATGGAAACACCCATCGGCGATGACGACGATTCGCACTTGGGCGATTTCATCGAAGACGGCTCCAACACCGCGCCGATCGAAGCCGCGATGCATGCGGGTCTGCGCGACGTGGTCAAGGACATCCTGGACAGCCTCACGCCGCGCGAGGCCAAAGTGCTGCGCATGCGCTTCGGCATCGAGATGAGCACCGACCACACGCTCGAAGAAGTCGGCAAGCAGTTCGACGTGACGCGCGAGCGGATCCGCCAGATCGAAGCGAAGGCGCTGCGCAAGCTCAAGCACCCGACCCGTTCGGACAAGCTGCGCAGCTTCATCGATACGATTTAAGCAACGCCGCCGCGAGGCGTACGTCCACGCTGGATAAACCAAAGGAAAGGGTTTCAATTTCTCTGGTGTATTGCGTTTTCTTTAGCTGAGGGGGTATTCAGAGGCTCTTATGGAGCCTCTGACTCTGAAAACCCGCAGAAGCCGGAAAGCCTGGGTTATTCAGGGATTCCCTGGATAATGTCGTGACGAGATTGCCAAGCTGAGCGATCTGTGCGATGGTCTGGACGTGAAGATGAACGTAGCCTTGATGATTGCCGGGATCGTGCTGTACGTGATCGCGGTTGCCCTGTCTTATTACGTTGCAGAAGACTTGCCTGATTGGTTCATTTGGGCAGCGGTAGCCGTGGGCTTGATCACCGTCGTCATCTTGCTGTTCAAAAAACTCACCACCAAGAAACCGGCAGACATTCTGCCGGATGATTTCGATAAATTCGTATCGGACCTCGATAGAACCCTGAGTGATCTCAATCTGACGGAACAACAAAAAACCGAGGCCATTGAGAAACTGACGAAAGATCAGGATGACCTGGAAAAATCCATTGGAGTCGTCAAGGGATTTTTAGAGGCCATTCTTCTCGATAAAAATATTCCCCCCGATCAGTATGGCGAGACCTTCTCCATGCTGCTGCGGGAATGGGAAAATGCCGGCGCCCGTCTCGACGCGCTGGGCAGATCCAGTCCCCTGGCGCCGCATATCGAAGGGCTTCGCAAGAATGCGCAAGAGGCCCATGCGTCCGGCGACACCATCGAGGCGGACCGGATTCTGAAAGAGATCGTTGCCGAAGAAGAGGAGGGCGAGCAAGAACTCCTCCACCAGCAGCGAGAAAATACCGGGATTGCCGCTGAAATCCAGCAGAGCCGGCAAATCCGCATTTTGACCAAGGATGTGCAAATAGCGCTTGCTCTCGCCGGCTTGCGCTACCAGGTCGCCGCGCGGCTGATAGCCGAAAAAATCGACCTGTCCGAAGAACATGCCGATAAACGCCTTGCGCTGCTGGCGTCTGAATTTGCGCGCTTCTACAAAAGAGACTCGGACAAAAATTTGAGCGCCGACCTTCTGGTCGCCATTGAAATTGCCCGCTTGATCCTCCCGCGAACGCATGACAGCGACGAGCGCGCTTCGATGCAAAACGACCTTGGCAACGCACTGCGGGCGCTCGGGGAACGCGAAACCGGCACCGTGCGGCTGCACGAAGCCGTCGAGGCCTACCGCGCCGCGCTGGAGGCAAGGCCCCGCGAGCGCGTGCCGCTGCGATGGGCCGTCACGCAGAACAACCTGGGTATCGCGCTGTCCAAGCTCGGGGAACGCGAGTCCGGCACCGGGCGGCTGCACGAAGCCATTGCGGCCTACTGCGCCGCGCTCGAAGAAATGCCCCGCGAGCGCGTACCGCTGCGATGGGCCGCTACGCAGAACAATCTGGGCATTGCGCTTTCGAAGCTCGGAGAACGCGAAACCGGTACCGCCCATCTGCACGAAGCGATCGCGGCTTACCGCGCCGCGCTGGGAGAGTGGAGCCGCGAGCGCGTGCCGCTGTATTGGGCCATGGCGCAGAACAATCTGGGCATCGCGCTGCAGACGCTCGGGAAACGCGAAACCGGCACCGAACTCCTGCATGAAGCGATCGCGGCCTATCGCGCCGCGCTGGAGGAATGGACCCGCGAGCGCGTGCCGCTGTATTGGGCCGGCACGCAAAGCAACCTCAGCGAGGCGCTGCGGGTGCTCGGGGAGCGTGAAGCCAGCGTCGAGCGGCTGCACGAAGCCGTTGCGGCGTCCCGTGCCGCGCTGGAGGAAAGTATCCGCGAGCGCGTGCCGCTCGATTGGGCCAAGGCGCAGAACAGCCTCGGTGAGGCGCTCCAGGCGCTCGGAGAACGCGAGACCGGTACCGAACGCCTGTTCGAAGCCGTTGTAGCCTACCGTGCCGCGCTGGAGGAAAGAACCCGCGAGCGCGCGCCACTCGATTGGGCCAGGACGCAGAACAACCTGGGCGCCGTGCTCTCGATGCTCGGGCGGCGCGAAACAGGCACCGAGCATCTGCACGAAGCCGTCGCAGCCCACCGCGCCGCGCTGGAGGAATGGACCCGTGAACGCATGCCGCTCCAATGGGCCGCCACGCAGAACAATCTGGGCATCGCGCTGCGGGCGCTCGGGGAACGCGAGACCGGCACCGAGCGCCTGCTGGAAGCCGTCGAGGCCTACTGCGCCGCGCTCGAGGAAATGCCCCGCGAGCGCGTGCCGCTCCAATGGGCCACCACGCAGAACAACCTGGGCACCACGCTGCGGGCGCTTGGACAGCGCGAGAACGGCACCGACTGTCTCAAGAAGGCGCTGGCAGCCTGGGAGGATTGCCTGACGGTAACCGAACAGATTTGGTCGCCCGATTGGAATAAGAAAATACGCTCCCAATCCAACGAAGCCAGGGCCGAGATCGCACGCCGGTCGAGCGCGGGCTCTGAAAAGCCCCATCCCGGCCCCATGCATGCACTACGACCTGACTGACCTGCGCCTGTTTCTCCATGTGGGGGAAACCGAAAACCTGACCCGTGCGGCGCGGCGCGCTTTTCTTTCGCTGCCTGCGGCCAGCACGCGCATCAAGCAGCTTGAAGAAGCATTCCAGACGCCCCTGCTGGTGCGCCAGGCCAAGGGCGTGCGCCTGACCCCGGCCGGCGCCACGCTGCTGGCTCATGCGCGCGAGGTGTTTCGCGAACTCGAATGCCTGCATTCAGACCTGCGGCCCTATGCCAAGGGCGTCAAGGGCCGCCTGCGGCTGTTGGCCAATACCACCGCGACCAGTTCTTTTCTCGCGCTGGCCCTGTCGCGCTTTCTGGCCGAAAACCCCGATGTCGACATCGAACTCGAAGAACAACTGTCCCAGGAGATCGTCTCGGCAATCGGCGCTGGCGCGGCCGATCTGGGCATCGTCGCGGGGGAGGTCGTCACCGATGATCTGGACGCGATGCACCTGTCGAGCGACCAACTGATCGTGATCGCGCCCACCAATGCCAAGCTGCCGCTCGACGGCCAGCACGTGCGCTTTGCCGACCTGCTCGATACCTGCCGCTTCGTCGGCCTGAACCAGATCAGCGCGATCCAATCTTTTCTCGATCGCATTGCCACCGGCATGGGCAAGCGCATCCGCTTGCGCGTGCAAGTGGGCAATTTCGACGCGGTATGCCGCATGGTCCAGGCCGGCGCCGGTATCGCGGTGCTGCCCGCAAGTTGCGCGCGGCGCTACGCCGACAGCGCGCACCTGCGCCACGTGCCGCTGAAGGACGAATGGGCGCAGCGCGAACTGCGGCTGGTGCGCCACCCGGGCCGCGAGCTGCCGCAGTTCGCCCAAGAGCTGGTGCGCCACCTGGTGGCCGCCGCACGCGAGCCAGCTTGAGTTTCCTGCGATCAGGAACAGGCGCTTTGCAGCGCCTCGCGGAAATCCGGATGCGCGATGGCGATCATCGAGCGCATGCGCTCGCGCAAGGTGCGCCCACGAAGATCGGCAACACCGTGTTCGGTGACGATGATGCCGGCATCGGCGCGCGGCGAACTCACCGGCCCTGATAGCTGCGCGACGATCCGGCTGAGCTTGCCGCCAGCCGCCGTGGAAGGCAAGGCGACGATCGGCAGCCCGCCCGGCACGGAGTGCGCCCCCCGCAGGAAATCCATCGCGCCGCCGACCGCGCCCACATAAGCACCGCCGGCCACTTCGGCGTTGATCTGTCCTGTCAGATCGACCTCGATTGCGGCGTTCAGCGTCACCAGCCCGTGCACTTCGCGCAGCGTCTGCTGGGAATGCGTGTACGCCGTCGAACGCAGTTGCACCTGCGGGTTGCGGTGCGCGAATTCATAGAGCCGCCGGCCGCCAAACAGCGCGCCAGCCACCGTGACGCCCGCATCGATGCGCTTGCGGGAGTTGTTGATCACGCCGCGCTGCATCAGTTCGACCACGCCTTCGGTCAGCGCGCCGGAATGGATGCCCAGGTCGCGGTGACCGGCCAGCCCCCCGAGGATCGCGTCGGGCAGGCTGCCGATGCCCAATTGCAGTGTCGCGCCGTCATCGACCAGGCCGGCGACGTGGCGCGCGATGGCCTGCTCGGCTGCGCCGGCCGGCGGGCCGGTCAGTTCCAGCAAGGGCCGGTCGGTGCGCACCAGGATGTCGATATCCTGCGGCGCGATCGTCTCGCCGAAGGTCCACGGGCATTGCGCGTTGACCTCGGCGACCACCACGCGCGCCGATTTCAGCAGCGGCACCAGATACTCGGCCGCCGTGCCGAAGCTCAAGCCCTCCGGCCCTTGGGCAAGCTGGAGCAGCAGCACGCCGGGCGGATCGAGCGCACCGGCAAGTTGCGAATAGTGGCAGGGCAGGATGTCGAGCCGGCCAGCCTTGGCGAGCGCACGATTGACGCCCGAGGCGCAATAGGACTGGAACGCGATCGGCGCCGCCTGCGCCGAGGCGATCCGGTCCGACAGGCTCATGCCGACGAAAGCGCGAAAAGGCCCGATCGCCTCGGCCTGCTGCACCAGGCGATCGGTCAGCGCGCAAGGCTCGGCGCCGGCCTGGCCCCAAACCACACGGTCGCCGGGGCGCACCAGCGCCGAAAAATCCAGCGCCTCCAGTGTGGTTTCAGTGGTCATGCGCGCCTGCTTTGCGGGCGCGAATCACCGTGCGCGCTCGAAGATCGCCGCCAGCCCCTGGCCGCCGCCGATGCACATGGTTTCGAGCGCGTAGCGCCCCTGGCGGCGTTGGAGTTCGTGCAGCATCGAGGTCATGATGCGCATGCCGGTGGCGCCCACCGGGTGCCCCAGCGAGATGCCCGAACCGTTGACGTTGAGCCGGTCCGGATCGTTCCATCCCCAGCCCTTGAGCACGGCCAGCACCTGGCAGGCGAATGCTTCGTTGAGTTCGACCAGGTCCATCTGATCGAAATTCATGCCGGTGCGCGCGAACAGCTTTTGCACCGCCGGCACCGGGCCAAAGCCCATGGTTGCCGGATCGCAGCCGGCGGCGGCCCAGCCGACCAGGTAGCCCATCGGCTCCAGGCCCAGTTCCTGGAGCTTGTCTTCAGCCACCACGAGGCAGGCGGCGGCGGCGTCGTTCTGCTGCGAAGCGTTGCCCGCAGTGACCGTGCCGTCTTTCATGAGCGGACGCAGCGCCGCGAGTTTTTCCACCGTGGTGTCGCCGCGCACGCCCTCGTCGCGGTTGACGATCACCGGATCGCCTTTGCGCTGCGGCACGCTGACCGGCACGATTTCGGCGTCGAACTTGCCCTGCGCCCAGGCCGCCGCCGCGCGCGCCTGGCTGCGCGCCGCATAGGCGTCGGCTTCTTCGCGCGTAATGCCGTGGGCCTTGGCCAGGTTTTCAGCCGTTTCGATCATCCCCGAGATGCGCCCGAAGCGGCGCTCGGGCTGGCTGCGCTCGCGGCCGCGGTCGAGCCGGTCGTGCAGCTTCACCGTGCCGGCGCGCGCGCCCCAGCGCATGTCGGTGGTGTAGTACTCGACGTTGCTCATGCTCTCGACACCGCCGGCCACAACCACGTCGGCGACCCCGGTCTGCACCATCATCGCGGCGGTGGCAAGCGCCTGCAGGCCGCTGCCGCAGCGGCGATCGAGCTGCATGCCCGGCACGCTGATCGGCAGATCGGCCTCCAGCGCAACCCAGCGCCCCACGCACGGGGCTTCACCATTCGCGTACGACTGCGCGAATACCACGTCGTCGATCCGCTGCGGGTCGATGCGGGTCTGGGCCAAGATGGCGCGCACCACCTCGGCGCCCAGGCGCTCCACCGGCACGCCGCGCAGACTTCCTCCGAAGGCGCCTACCGGCGTACGCCGGGGGGCAACAATTGCCGCTCTTTTCATCTCTGTATTCCTTTTGTCAGGTTTGGGTCCGATTCATCGATTCATAACGTAAGCGCACGGACTTGCCCTTGTGCGTTCCGATCGCCTGCGCCTGGCACAACGGCCGGCCACCACCATCGTCGTATGAGTTTGTCATTCTCTCCGAGTTGCGCTGACACGAAACGAACAGACAAGGAACAGGCGCCGCAACCCGTGCCCCACCGTCCGTCACCTGCCACAATGCGCGGATGTCTTTCGCACCGCTTCAAAACGACAGCTTCCTGCGCGCCTGCTGGCGCCAAGCTACCGACCATACCCCGATCTGGCTCATGCGGCAGGCTGGGCGCTATCTGCCGGAATACCTGGCCACGCGCACCAAGGCAGGCAGTTTCATGGGCATGGCGATGAATCCCGATCTGGCCACCGAGGTCACGTTGCAGCCACTAGACCGTTTCGCGCTCGATGCGGCGATTTTGTTTTCGGACATCCTCACCGTGCCCGACGCGATGGGCCTGGGTCTATCCTTCGAGGCAGGCGAAGGCCCGCGTTTCGCGCGCCCGGTGCGCGACGAGGCGGCGGTGGCGGCGCTGACGGTACCCGATCTGGAACGGCTGCGTTACGTGTTTGACGCGGTCACTTCGATCCGCCGCGCGCTCAACGGCCGCGTTCCGCTGATCGGCTTCTCGGGCAGTCCGTGGACGCTGGCCTGCTACATGGTCGAAGGCGCAGGCTCAAGCGACTACCGCCTGGTCAAAACGATGCTCTACAGCCGTCCCGATCTGATGCATCGCCTGCTGCAGGTCAATGCCGAAGCGGTGGCCGCCTACCTCAACGCGCAGATCGACGCTGGCGCGCAGGCCGTGATGGTGTTCGACAGCTGGGGCGGCGTACTGGCCGACGGCGTTTTCCAATCATTCAGCCTGGACTACACCAAGCAGGTGCTGACGCGGCTCAAGCGCACCGGGGCGGACGGCCAGCGCGTGCCGCGCATCGTATTCACCAAGGGCGGCGGCCCGTGGCTGGCCGATATGCGCACGCTCGACTGCGAGGTGCTGGGGCTGGACTGGACCGTGAACCTGGCGCACGCACGCGCACTGGTGGGCGAAGGCGAGCACGCCAAAGCCTTGCAAGGCAACCTCGACCCCAATGTGCTATTCGCGCCGCCGGAGCGGATCACGCAGGAAGCCGCCCGGCTGCTGCACAGCTTCGGCAAGCCGCACACCGACCCCGCCAGCGCCGGGCCGGCGCACATCTTCAACCTGGGTCATGGCATCAGCCAGTTCACGCCGCCTGAGCACGTGACCGCGCTGGTTGAGGCAGTGCGCACGCACTCGCGCGCCATGCGTGAAGGCGCTTAGGCATCCGGGGAAATTTCTGAATATTCCTCGCATCGTCTTTGCTCCGTGTCAAAAGACGCCTCAAGACGACAAATATTGACTTATGCACACGCCGGATGCCCTAAGGCAGAAAAGTGCCGCACCGACGTACTACGTCTCCATCAGACGGATAATCGAGATAAGTCCTTGATTTGTATTATGTTTTTCGTTTTGCCTTTTTGGGGAGAGTCTCACCAAAGTCTTAGTTTGCAAGGCTTGGCGGCCAGTTGGGGCAGCCCTATCAACAAAGTTATCCACAGGACTTGTGGAGATTTGTAAAATTCAAGCAAATCAATGGATTAGTCCCGTTTGCTACAGATCGCTTTAACCCAAGCCGCTCACACCGCAAGCGCGAAGGCTCAAGAGCGCAGGATGATGCCTCTTCCATTCGTTGTATAGACAGCCACCCTCATCGACCATGAACTGGCGCCTTCAGATCGCTGTACAGACTCCGGCACACAGCGCGCTGGGCGACTGGCTTGATTACGCGAATCCGGCTCCCTTGCCGCCGGGCACGCTGGTGCGCGTGCCGCTGGGCCGGCGCGAGGTACTCGGCGTGGTCTGGGATGCCCAGGAAATGCCGGCGCAGTCCCCCCCTGAAGCGCCGCCGCTCAAGCCGGTGGCCGCCGCGCTTGATGCCTTGGCGCCGCTGACGGATGGCTGGCGCGATCTGGCCGCCTTTGCGGCGCGCTACTACCAGCGCGCGCTCGGCGAAATGGCGCTGGCCGCGCTGCCGCCGCAATTGCGCGAACTCAGCGCGATCCAACTGGCGCGCCGGCTCGCGCGGCGCGCCACGCCTGCACCCGCCGGCGCGCCCACGGACACCCATCCGCCCACGCTGAGCGCGCAGCAGCAGGCGGCGCTCGACAGCTTCGAAACGCAGCCCGGCCCTTTCTTGCTGTTTGGCGCCACCGGCAGCGGCAAGACCGAGGTTTACTTGCGCGCGGTGCACGCGTTGCTGCAACGCGATGCAACAGCGCAGGCGCTGGTCATGGTGCCCGAAATCAACCTCACGCCCCAACTCGAAGCGCGCTTTTGCGCGCGTTTCGGCGTCGGCGCGGTGGTTTCCATGCACAGCGGCATGACCCCGGCGCAGCGCCTGGCCAGCTGGCTCGCGGCGCACACCGGCAACGCCCGCATCGTGCTGGGCACGCGCATGGCCGTATTCGCCTCGATCCCGCGGCTGCGGCTGATCGTCGTGGATGAGGAACACGACCCAAGCTACAAGCAGCAGGAAGGCGCGCGCTATTCGGCGCGCGATCTGGCCGTGTGGCGCGGCCAGCGCGAAGGCGCCAAAGTGCTGCTCGGCTCGGCCACGCCTTCACTCGAAAGCTGGCACAACAGCCGTCCGCCTGAAGGCAGCGATCCGGGCGGACGCTACACGCGCCTGACGATGCCCGCGCGCATCGCCGATGCCGCCTGGCCCGAAGTGCGCCTGGTCGACATGAACCAGCCGCCGTCGCGCGCCTTGCTGTCCGGCGCGTTGCTCCAGGCCATCGGCGAGCGCATCGCACGCGGCGAGCAGAGCATGCTGTTGCTCAATCGGCGCGGCTATGCGCCGGTGCTCGCCTGCGCCGGATGCGGCTGGAAAAGCGAGTGCCCATACTGCAGCACCTATCGCGTATTCCACAAGATAGACCGCACGCTGCGCTGCCACCATTGCAGCTTCACCGAGCGCGTGCCGCGCGCCTGCCCCGAATGCGGAAACCTCGACATCGAGCCGGTCGGGCGCGGCACCGAGCGGCTCGAAGAACACTTGGGCGAACTATTCGCGCCGCTGGCGCGGCCCGACGGCTCGCCGGTGCGCATCGCGCGCATAGACGCCGACACCACGCGCCGCCAGGGCGCGCTGCAAGCTCAGCTCGCGGCGGTGCATGCCGGCGAGGTTGACGTGCTCGTGGGCACGCAAATGATCGCCAAAGGCCATGATTTCCGCCGCATCACACTGGTGGCCGCGCTCAACCCCGATGGGGCGCTGTTTTCAAGCGACTTTCGCGCGCCCGAGCGCCTGTTTGCGCTGCTGATGCAATCGGCCGGACGCGCCGGGCGCGACGCCGCCTGGCTGACACGGCAGGGCAGCGGCGCGCAGATGTGGATCCAGACGCACCATCCGCAACACCCGCTATTTGCGGCGCTGCGCCGCAACGACTACCCGGCCTTCGCGCGCCAGCAGCTCGCCGATCGCCGCACCGCCAGCATGCCGCCCTTTGCCTTCCAGGCGCTGCTGCGCGCCGATGCGCGCACGCAGGAAGCCGCGCAGGGCTTTCTCGAAGCAGCCAGCGCGGCCCTGCAGGCCCTGCCCGACGCCGCACGGGTGAGGCTTTACCCGGCGGTGCCGCTGGCGATCCAGCGCGTTGCCAACGTAGAGCGCGCGCAAATGCTCATCGAAAGCCCTTCGCGCGCGGCACTGCAGCACCTTCTTGCGCAAAGCCTGCCGCTGCTGCACGAACTGCGGCGCGGCCCGGCCGGCAAAGGGCTGGTGCGCTGGCTCACCGATGTCGACCCGCAGGCGATCTGAACTGCCGTTTCAAGGCTGAACCTTCGCTTGTCCACGCCTCTCATGGCGATGCGTCGCGATAACGCATGCAGGCTAGCGAGTCTGCGCGCGCGGTCTGGTTGGCGTGAGCGCATTCCGGGGCCAGAATCGGTATAGAATAGCGGGCTCAGCACAGATGTTCTGCAGTTCGGAGAGTGAATGAACACTGTGCCGCGGTGATGCCTCAGGCTCGCCGTGGGGTTTGAGGGGTGGGTTGATCTTCGAAGGATGTTCAAGCCAGCCGCTTAAAACCCGAGTATGTTGACAGGTCTTTCAAAGCTGTTGCATAATACAAGGCTTCGCTGATCGCAGTGAAGCAGGCGCCGCAAACGGAAGTTGCGGTGGGTTCGTTAAAAATATACAGCCGATAAGCGTGGGCGTTTG
>CAYTPC010000054.1:0-6652 GCA_964439605.1 uncultured Burkholderiaceae bacterium | reverse complement strand
TGGGCGGCATTCCCACCAACTACGTCGGCCAGGTGGTGGCGCCGCGCGACGGCAACATGAACGTCGTCGTACCCGGTTTCTACGCCGCTGGCGAATGCGCCTGCGCCTCGGTGCATGGCGCCAATCGCCTCGGCACCAACTCGCTGCTCGACTTGCTGGTATTCGGCAAATCGGCGGGCGAGAGCGCCGCCGAGGACTTCAAAAAATCGGCCAAGGCGCACAAGCCCCTGCCGAAAGAAGCGATTGAGTTCACCCTGGCGCGTCTCAACCGTCTCGAAACGCAGAAGGACGGCGCCGATGTGCGCGAAACGAGTCTTGCCATGCAGCGCACCATGCAGAATCACTGCGGCGTGTTCCGCTTCGCCGACAAGCTCAAGGAAGGCGTGAGCAAAATCCTCGACGTGCAAAAGGACGTGCAGCGCACCGGCATCAAGGACAAATCCAAGGTCTTCAACACCGCCCGCGCCGAAGCCCTCGAACTCGACAACCTGATCGAAGTGGCGGTGGCCACCCTGATTTCGGCGGAGGCGCGCAAGGAGTCGCGCGGCGCCCATGTCCGCGACGACGCGCCGGACACGCCGGAAAATCCCAATGGCCGCGACGACAAGAACTGGCTCAAGCACACCCTGTGGTTCAAGGAGGGCAACCGCCTCGACTACAAGCCGGTGACGCTGGCCCCGCTCTCCGTCCCCACCATCGAACTCAAGAAACGCGCGTATTAAGGAGCTTAAGACAATGACGACGCGGACCATGCAATTCAAGATTTACCGTTACGACCCGGACCGGGACGACAAGCCGTACATGCAGGACATCTCGGTTGAACTGGACGCCACCGACCGCAAGCTGCTCGATGCGCTGGTGAAACTGAAGGCGAAGGACGATTCCATCGCGTTCCGCCGTTCCTGCCGCGAAGGCGTGTGCGGCTCGGATGCGCTGAACATCAACGGCCGCAACGGACTGGCCTGTCTGACCGAGTTGAAAGACCTCAAGGGAACGGTGGTGCTGCGCCCGCTGCCGGGGCTGCCGGTGATCCGCGATCTGATCGTGGATATGACCCAGTTCTTCAAGCAATATCACTCGATCAAGCCGTACCTCATCAACAACGATCCGCCGCCCGAGACCGAGCGTTTGCAATCGCCAGAGGACCGCGAGGAGTTGAACGGGGTGTACGAGTGCATCTTGTGCGCTTGCTGCTCGACCGCTTGCCCGACGTTCTGGTGGAACCCGGATAAATTCGTCGGCCCGGCCGGTTTGCTGCAAGCCTATCGCTTCATTGCCGATACGCGCGATCAGGCGATCAACGAGCGCCTCGACAATCTCGAAGACCCGTACCGCCTGTTCCGTTGCCACACCATCATGAACTGCGTCGATGTCTGCCCGAAGGGCCTCAACCCGACGCGGGCAATCGGCAAGATCAAGGACTTGATGGTGCACAGGGTGATATGAGCCTTCCCTCCGCCTCCCTCCCCGAGGTTGCTCGCAGGCCTGCGCCTGCCCGGAAGGGATGAACGACGAAGACAGACAGGCGCGGCTGCGGCGCTTGCGCTGGCATTGCCGGCGCGCCCTGCTGGAGCTGGATCTGATGTTTCAGCGTTTCTGGCATCGCGTGGGCGACGATGTCGACGCGGAAAGCGAAGCGGCGCTGGCGCGGTTGGTGGCAATGGAAGACCACGATTTGTGGGATTTGGTGAGCGGCCGGCGATCGATCGGCGATCCGCGCCTGAACAGGATGCTTGAGCGGCTGCGCCAGGTATGATAAAAGCGTTTTTCCGGGAGAGCTTTTTCGATTTTTTGATAGGGATGCAAAGATGAACACTCAACGCAACGCGACGCTGACCGTCGACGGTAAGACCGTGGAACTGCCTGTCTATTCCGGCTCGATCGGGCCGGATGTGATCGACATCCGCCAGCTTTATGCCAAAACGGGGATGTTTACTTTCGATCCGGGCTTCATGTCCACGGCGGCCTGCAAATCGGCCATTACCTATATCGACGGCGATGCCGGTGTCCTGCTCTATCGCGGCTATCCGATCGAGCAACTGGCCAAGCAGTGCGACTTTCTCGAAGTTGCTTATCTGATCCTTCGCGGCGAGTTGCCGAATGCCGCGCAGAAAACCGAGTTTGACGGCCTTATCAAACGTCACTCGATGGTGCATGAGCAACTGATCCGCTTCTACTCGGGTTTCCGCCGCGACGCGCATCCGATGGCCGTAATGGTCGGCGTGGTCGGCGCGTTGTCGGCGTTCTATCACGATGCGATGGACATTTCCGATCAGCATCACCGCGATATTTCGGCCTACCGCCTCATCGCCAAGCTGCCGAACATCGTTGCCATGGCCTACAAATACGGCCGCGGCGAGCCGTTCATGTACCCGCGCAAGGCGCTTCCCTACACGGCCAACTTCATGCACATGATGTTCGCCAGCCCGAGCGAGGAGTACGAGCCGAATCCGGTGCTGGTGCGGGCGCTGGACCGCATCCTGATCCTGCACGCCGATCACGAGCAGAACGCCTCCACCTCGACGGTGCGTCTGGCCGGTTCTTCCGGCGCCAACCCCTTCGCCTGCATCTCTTCCGGTATCGCCTGTCTGTGGGGACCGGCGCACGGCGGCGCCAATGAAGCCTGCCTCAACATGCTCGAAGAAATCGGCGACGTTGCGCGTGTTGGCGAGTACATCAAGCGCGCCAAGGACAAGAACGATTCTTTCAAGCTGATGGGCTTCGGTCATCGTGTGTACAAGAATTTCGATCCGCGCGCCAAGCTGATGCGCGAGACTTGCCACGAAGTACTGACCGAACTGGGCCTGCAAAACGACCGGCTCTTCAAGCTGGCCATCGCGCTGGAGAAAATCGCGCTCGAAGACGACTATTTCGTCGAAAAGAAACTCTACCCGAACGTCGATTTCTATTCCGGCATCGTGCAGCGCGCGCTCGGTATTCCGACCCAGTTGTTTACCGGCATTTTCGCGCTGGCCCGCACGGTCGGCTGGATCGCGCAGTGGAACGAAATGATCGCCGACCCCGAACAGAAAATTGGCCGCCCGCGCCAACTGTTCACCGGCGCCGAGCAGCGCGACGTGCCGCCGATGAACAAACGCTGAGCCGGCGCGCAGGGAACGAGAGGAGCGTCCCCGCGCTGACGCCGCGTGAATGACGAGAACGAGAGGATCAAGAGGAGATAGCGGTATGAGTCAAATGAAACAGATGCTTGGCAACTCGTATCTCTTCGGCGCCAACGCGCCTTTCATCGAGGAGCTTTACGAGTCGTATCTTGAGAACCCCGGCGCGGTCGCCGATGTTTGGCGCGACTATTTCGACCGCTTGCAGAATCTGCCCGGCGCCGATGAACGCCGCGATGTCGCGCACGCTCCGATCGTCGCTTCCTTCGCGCAGCGCGCCAAGTTGGGCACGCTGCGCGCCGCGCCAGTTGGCGCGGCGAACGACAAGAAACAGGTTGCCGTACTGCAACTCATCACCGCCTACCGCTTTCTTGGCAACCGCTGGGCGCAGCTTGATCCGCTCAAGCGCAGCGAGCGTCCGGCGATTCAGGAGCTTGACCCGGCGTATTACGGTTTTACCGAGGCCGATCTCGGCCAGATGTTCGCCACCGGCAGCTTTGTCGGCGCGCCCGAGCAGGCCACGCTGCGCGAGATTCTTGAATCCTTGCGCCAGACTTATTGCGGCACCATCGGCGTTGAGTACATGTTCCTCACCGAAGTGGCGCAGAAGCGCTGGATTCAGGCCCGGCTGGAACCGATCCGCGCGACGCTGAACCACAGCGCCGAAGACAAGCGCCGCTTCCTGCGCCTGATTACCCAGGCCGAAACGCTGGAACGCTATCTGCATACGCGGTATGTCGGCCAGAAACGCTTTTCGCTTGAAGGCGGCGAATCCCTGATCCTGGCCATGGATCAGTTGATCCGCACCGCCGGCGCCGTTGGCGTACAGGAAATGGTGATTGGCATGGCGCACCGCGGCCGCCTCAATGTGCTGGTGAACACGCTCGGCAAGCAGCCGAAAATGCTGTTCGAGGAATTTGAAGGCAAGAAAGCCTCCTCGCTCTCATCGGGCGACGTGAAATATCACATGGGTTATTCTTCCGACGTGGCGACGCCGGGCGGGCCGATGCACCTGACGCTGGCTTTCAATCCCTCGCACCTTGAAATCGTCAACCCGGTGGTCGCCGGCTCGGTGTATGCGCGCCAGGTGCGGCGCGGCGCCAACGGCAAGGCTGAAGTGCTGCCGGTGCTGATCCACGGCGATGCCGCCGTCGCCGGACAGGGCGTCAATCAGGAGATGCTCAACTTCTCGCAAACGCGCGGCTATGGCACTGGCGGCACGGTGCATTTGATCGTCAACAACCAGATCGGCTTTACCACGTCCGATCTGCGCGACTATCGTTCTTCGCTCTACTGTACCGATCTCTTCAAGATGGTCGAAGCGCCGATTTTCCACGTCAATGGCGACGACCCGGAAGCGGTCGCGCTGGTGACGCAGTTGGCGATGGAGTTCCGCCAGGAGTTCAGGAAGGACGTCGTGGTCGACATCGTTTGCTTCCGCAAGCTCGGCCACAACGAGCAGGACGAGCCGATGGTCACCCAGCCGCTGATGTACAAGAAAATCGCCCAGCATCCGGGCACGCGCAAGCTCTATGCCGATCGCCTGGAAGCGCAGGGCGTCATCACGGCGGGCGAGGCCGAGGAGCAGATCAAGGACTATCGCACCGCGCTCGACGAAGGCCGTCATCTGGTGGATCCCGTCATCACCGACTACCAGAGCAAATTCGCCATCGACTGGTTGCCGCATGTCAACGTTCCCTATACCGAAAAGTGCGACACCACCGTGCCGGTGAAGGAGATCGAGCGCCTGACCGAGCGCCTGACCGACATCCCGGAGAATTTCACGCTCCACTCGCGCGTGCAGAAGGTGATCGAGGATCGCCGGGCGATGGGGCAGGGCAGGCTGCCGGTCGACTGGGGCATGGGCGAAAATCTCGCTTATGCAACCTTGCTGGCGGCGGGCTACAACGTGCGCATTTCCGGCGAGGACGTTGGCCGCGGCACGTTCTTCCACCGCCATGCCGCGCTGCACGACCAGAGCCGTGAGAAGTGGGACGAAGGCACCTGGTGGCCGCTCGCCCACGTGCAGGAAAAACAAGGCTGGTTCCAGTGCTTCGACTCGGTGTTGTCGGAAGAAGCCGTGCTCGCCTTCGAATACGGTTTTGCGACGGCCAGCCCCAATGATCTGGTTGTCTGGGAAGGGCAGTTCGGCGATTTCGCCAATGGCGCGCAAGTCGTCATCGACCAGTTTCTTTCCTCGGGCGAAGCCAAGTGGGGCCGCGGCTGCGGTCTCGTCCTGCTGCTGCCGCACGGTTACGAAGGGCAGGGGCCGGAGCATTCCTCGGCGCGGGTCGAACGCTATATGCAGCTTTCCGCCGAATTCAACTGGGAAGTCTGCATGCCCTCCAGCGCCAGCCAGATATTCCATTTGCTGCGCCGGCAGATGCTGAGAAAGCAGCGCAAGCCGCTCGTCGTGTTCACGCCGAAATCCCTGCTGCGCCACAAGGACGCCACCGCGCCGCTTGAAGACATCGCCAATGGCACGTTCAACACCATCATCGGCGAGATCGACCCGATCGAGCCGAAGCAGGTTCGCCGCGTGGTCGCCTGCGCCGGCAAGGTGTATTTCGACCTGCTGGCGGCGCGGCGCGAGCGCAAGATCGGCAATATCGTCTTGCTGCGCGTCGAGCAACTTTATCCTTTCGACGACCGCCGCTTCGCCGAGGAGTTGAAACGCTTCCCCAACGCCAAGGAACTGGTCTGGTGCCAGGAAGAGCCGCTCAACCAGGGCGCGTGGTATGCCAAGGCGCATCGCCTGCAAGGCGTGCTCGGCAAGGGACAGACACTGCATGTCGTCTCGCGGCCCGCCTCGCCTTCGCCCGCGGTTGGCTATGCCGCGAAGCACATGGCGCAACAGAAAGCACTCATCGACGAAGCCCTGGGCGCGTTGAAGTGATCCGAATACAAGGAGGAGAACAATGCTGATCGACGTTAAAGTTCCCCAGTTGTCCGAATCGGTCGCCGAGGCCACCCTGGTCTCCTGGCACAAGCGGGAAGGCGAAGCCGTCGCCCGCGACGAAAACCTGATCGACATCGAAACCGACAAGGTGGTGCTCGAACTGCCCGCGCCGGAAGCCGGCGCGCTGGTGAAAATCTTCAAAGACAACGGCGCCACCGTCGTTGCCGGCGAGGTTATCGCGCAACTCGACACCGAAGTGAAATCTACAGCGGCTGCGCCCGCGGCGCCCGCCAAACAGGCCGTTCCGCCAGCCCAGACTTTTGCTTCAGCGCCCGCGGTGGCCGGTCCGGCGGCCCGCAAGCTGATGGCCGAGAAGGGCCTCGATGCCGCAGGCATTGAAGGCTCCGGTCGCGGTGGCCGCGTCACCAAGGCCGACGTGCTTGAAGCGGGGCAGCGTTCAACGGGTTCAATCGGCGCGGCAGCGCCTGCGGCGTCCGCCGCGCCGCCGCGGCCCGCCTTGATTCAGCCGCCGCCGCCGGTCAACGTCGACAACATCGTCGGCGAACGCCCCGAGCAGCGCGTGCCGATGAGCCGCCTGCGCGCGCGCATCGCCGAGCGCCTGGTGCAATCGCAG
>CAYTPC010000053.1:0-54296 GCA_964439605.1 uncultured Burkholderiaceae bacterium | reverse complement strand
AGTACAAGGTCAACCCGGTGCTCGAACGCGCGCTGGACCGCATCTTCATCCTGCACGCCGATCACGAGCAAAACGCTTCCACCTCGACCGTGCGCCTGTGCGGTTCCTCGGGCACCAACCCGTTCGCGGCCATCGCGGCGGGCGTGGCCTGCCTGTGGGGCCCCGCGCACGGCGGCGCCAACGAAGCGGCGCTGAATATGCTCTATGACATCCAGAAAACCGGCGGTGTCGAGAAAATCGGCGAATTCATCAAGCAGGTCAAGGACAAGAACTCTTCCGTGCGCCTGATGGGCTTCGGCCACCGCGTCTACAAAAACTACGATCCGCGCGCCAAGCTCATGCAGGAAACCTGCAACGAAGTGCTCAACGAACTGGGCCTGGAAAACGATCCGCTGTTCAAACTGGCCAAGGCGCTCGAAAAGATCGCGCTCGAAGACGAATACTTCGTCTCGCGCAAGCTCTACCCGAACGTGGACTTCTACTCGGGCATCGTGCAGCGCGCGATCGGGATTCCGGTGCCGCTGTTCACCGCGATCTTCGCACTCGCACGCACGGTGGGCTGGATCGCGCAGCTCAACGAAATGATCGCCGACACCGAATACAAGATCGGCCGTCCGCGCCAATTGTTCGAGGGCTCGCCCAACCGCGACGTCAAGCCGCTGAACGCGCGTTGATTGCCGCCGCAATCCGCGCTTGGTAAAAAGCGGGCTTATAAGCCCGCTTTTTTATGCTCCGGATGGCACACTTCGGATGGCACACTTGCCATCGTGAGCAAAGACGACGGCCGCCTGCCTTCCTACAGGCAGCCTTGTTCCCGTAGCACAATCGCCGACAGTTCCTTGAACCTAGGCCGGCACCCGAGACACTCCGAAAGACACTTCCCATGCCCCGCACGCTTTACGACAAACTCTGGGACGAACACGTCATCCACACCGAAGAAGACGGCACCGCCATCCTCTACATCGACCGCCACCTGGTGCACGAAGTCACCAGTCCGCAAGCCTTCGAGGGACTGCGCGAAGCCGGGCGCAAGCTCTGGCGCGTCAGTTCGGTGGTGGCGACCGCCGACCACAACACCCCCACCACCGGCTGGGAGCACGGCTACGACGGCATCGCCGACCCGATCAGCAAGGAGCAAGTGACGACGCTGGACAAAAACATCAGCGAATTCGGCGTGGCGACGTATTTCCCTTTTCTCTCCAGGCGCCAGGGCATCGTGCACGTCATCGGGCCTGAAAACGGCGCAACGCTGCCGGGCATGACGGTCGTTTGCGGTGATTCGCACACCTCCACGCACGGCGCCTTCGGCGCGCTCGCGCACGGCATCGGCACCAGCGAAGTCGAACACGTGATGGCCACACAAACGCTGCTGGCGAAAAAAGCCAAAAACATGCTCGTCAAGGTCGAAGGCCGCCTGCCGCGCGGCTGCACCGCCAAAGACGTCGTACTGGCGATCATCGGCAAGATCGGCACCGCCGGCGGTACCGGCTACACCATCGAATTCGCCGGGCAGGCGATCCGCGACCTGAGCATGGAAGGGCGCATGACGGTATGCAATATGGCCATCGAAGCAGGCGCGCGCGCGGGCCTCGTGGCCGTCGATCAAAAGACGATCGATTACGTCAAAGGCCGCCCGCTCTCGCCCACCGGTGTCGAATGGGATCAGGCCGTGGCCTATTGGAAAAGCTTGCACTCCGACCCGGACGCGCACTTTGACGCCGTAGTCGAGCTCGACGCGGCGCAGATCAAGCCGCAAGTGACCTGGGGCACCTCGCCCGAAATGGTGCTGCCCATTGACGCGCGCGTGCCCGACCCCGAGCGCGAAAAAGACCCGGCCAAACGCCACGCCATTGAAAACGCGCTCAAGTACATGGGACTGGAGCCGAACAAGGCGATCAACGACATCGTGATCGACAAGGTATTCATCGGCTCGTGCACCAACAGCCGCATCGAAGATATGCGCGAGGCTGCCGCCGTCGTCAAGAATCTGGGCCGCAAGGTTGCCAGAAACGTGCGTCTGGCCCTGGTGGTGCCCGGTTCGGGCCTCGTGAAGGAACAGGCCGAGCGCGAAGGGCTGGACGCAATCTTCAAGGCCGCCGGTTTCGAATGGCGCGAGCCGGGCTGCTCGATGTGCCTGGCGATGAACGCCGACCGGCTGGAGCCCGGCGAGCGCTGCGCCTCGACCAGCAACCGCAACTTCGAAGGCCGCCAAGGCGCGGGCGGGCGCACGCACCTGGTCAGTCCCGCGATGGCTGCCGCCGCCGCCGTGCATGGGCATTTCGTCGATGTGCGTCAGTTCACCTGAGCACAAGAAACCGCGCGGCAACCCCAAACAGGTGGGCATGATGTGGATCGGCCAGGAAGGGGCAATGCGCCGGATACTCGCCTGCGCCGCCCTGTTGCTCCTCGCCCCGGCGGCGGGGAGCACCGGCCAGGTGCGCGAAGCATTCGCCGGCAACCCGGCCGGCGGCGCATCGGAAAACCCAGCCATCGAAGTTGGTTTTTCACCGGAGGGCACGGCCGAATCGTTGGTCCTCAAAGTCATTGGATCGGCCAGATCCTCGATCCGCTTGGCCGGGTACTTGTTCACGTCGCCGGTCATTGTCCGGGCCTTGACTGATGCCAGGCATCGTGGCGTTGACGTGGCGGTCATGGTGGACTATCGCAACAACATCGAAGATGCCCGGTCACGGCAGGCGCTCAACCTGCTGGTGACTTCCGGCATCGAGACCCGCACCGTGGACGTATACCCGAACCATCACGACAAGTACATCGTGGTCGATGGGCGGCACGTCGAAACGGGCAGTTTCAATTTCACGACGACCGCCGCAAAACGCAACAGCGAGAATGTGCTTGTGCTGTGGAACAACCCAAAATTGGCCGGCCAGTACATCGCGCACTGGCAAAGCCGGTGGAAGCAAGGCCAGCCGTATCAATCAACCTACTGAGGGCCTTTAAACCTTTAGAGCCTGAGAGCCTGAACCGTTCCCATTGAGAAAACACCATGCAGAAATTCACCGTACACCAAGGCATCGTGGCCCCGATGGACCGCGAGAACGTCGATACCGATGCGATCATTCCCAAGCAGTTCCTCAAGTCGATCAAAAAGACCGGCTTCGGCCCGAACCTGTTCGACGAATGGCGTTACCTCGACCCCGGCTATCCGGGTCAGGACCCCGCAAGCCGCAAGCCCAACCCCGACTTCGTGCTCAATCAACCGCGCTACCAGGGCGCCTCGATCCTGCTGGCGCGCAAGAACTTCGGCTGCGGCTCCTCGCGCGAGCATGCGCCGTGGGCGCTGGCGCAATATGGGTTTCGCGCCCTGATCGCACCGAGCTACGCCGACATCTTCTTCAACAACAGCTTCAAGAACGGTCTGCTGCCCATCGTGCTGCCCGAATCGCAGGTGGCGCGCCTGTTCGACGAAGTGGCCGCCTTCCCCGGCTATGCACTGACCGTTGATCTGGAACGGCAGGTGATCGTCAAGCCCGACGGCGATGAATTGCCCTTCGAGGTGCAACCCTTTCGCCGCTACTGCTTGCTGGGCGGTCTGGACGATATCGGCCTGACGCTGCGCCACAAGGACAAAATCAAAGCCTTCGAAGCCGAACGGCTGGCGCAAAAACCGTGGCTCGCGCATCAGATGCTGGCCTGATTCCTCTTCAAAAACCCTCCTCCGAACAGACTCCCCTCATGAAAATCGCAGTTCTTCCCGGTGATGGCATCGGTACCGAAATTGTCGCCGAAGCGGTCAAGGTACTCCAGGCGCTCGACCTGAAATTCGAGATGGAAAGCGCCCTGGTCGGCGGTGCCGCCTACGAGGCGCACGGCCATCCACTGCCCGAATCCACGCTCAAGCTGGCCAAAGAAGCCGACGCCGTGTTGTTCGGCGCGGTGGGCGACTGGAAGTACGACCAGCTCGAACGGCCGCTGCGCCCGGAGCAAGCCATTCTGGGCCTGCGCAAGAACCTGGGGCTGTTCGCCAATTTCCGCCCGGCGATCTGCTACCCGCAACTGGTGGGTGCATCGAGCCTGAAGCCGGAATTGATCGCGGGGCTGGACATCCTGATCATCCGCGAGTTGACCGGCGACATCTACTTCGGGCAGCCGCGCGGGCGCCGCACAGCGATTGACGGGCCCTTCTCCGGCGCCGACGAAGCCTTCGACACCATGCGCTACACGCGCCCCGAAATCGAACGCATCGCGCATGTTGCCTTCCAGGCCGCACGCAAGCGCAACAAGCGCGTGACCAGCGTGGACAAGGCCAACGTACTGGAGACTTTTCAGTTCTGGAAGGACGTGGTCAGCGACGTACACAAGGAATACCCCGACGTGGAACTCGACCACATGTACGTGGACAACGCCGCGATGCAGTTGGTGCGCGCGCCCAAGAAGTTCGACGTGGTGGTCACCGGCAACATGTTCGGCGACATCCTCTCGGACGAGGCGGCCATGCTCACCGGATCGATCGGGATGCTGCCATCGGCCTCGCTCAACGCGAGGAACCAGGGCCTGTACGAGCCCAGCCACGGCAGCGCACCCGACATCGCCGGCAAAGGCGTGGCCAACCCGCTGGCCACGATCCTCTCGGCCGCGATGATGCTGCGCTTCAGCCTCAACCAGGAAGACGCCGCCCGCCGCATCGAAGCCGCCGTGCAGAAGGTGCTGGCGCAGGGCCTGCGCACGCCCGATATCTGGAGCGAAGGCACAACCCGGGTCGGCACGGCGCAGATGGGGGACGCGGTGATCAAAGCGCTGGGTTGAACTTCGCGCACAACCCAGCCGGTTCCAGATTCCAATGACGCACCGCTGCTCTCCTCTGCGAGATCCATGTGATTGACTCAAGGCGCGAGCGCAAAACCATCCGCTTGGCCGTTCTTGCGCTGATCGCTCTGGCGCTGATCTGGAGCTACAACTGGATCGTGACGAAATCGGTGCTGCGATATGTCGGCGCACTCGATTTCGCGGCTTTGCGCTGCGTGCTCGGCGCATCGCTGCTTCTGGCGTTGCTGCCATTGTCGGGCCGTTCACTGAAGCCGCCGCCGTGGCGGCCCGTGCTGTGGATCGGCCTGTTGCAGGCCACGGGGATGACCGGGCTGTCACAACTGGCGCTGGTCGCCGGCGGCGCGGGCAAAACGGCGGTGCTGGTCTATACGATGCCGTTCTGGGTGATCGCGATGGCAGCGTTGTTTCTCAATGAAAAACCGCGCCCGTTCCAGTATGTGGCCGCCGCAATCGCGGCATTGGGTTTGCTGCTGGTAATCCAGCCGTGGCAATGGCAAGGCACGTGGCTCAGTTCGTTGCTCGCAGTGGGTTCGGGCGCGCTGTGGGCGGGCGGATCGGTCGTCGCCAAGCGGACTTTCCGTCATGAGTCGATCGACCTGCTGCGCTTGACGGCCTGGCAAATGGTGGTGGGCGCAATCGCCTTGTCGACCTTGGCCATCGCAACCCACAAGACGCCGATCATCTGGTCGCCGTACATGCTGATGGCGCTGGGCTACAACGTGGTGCTGGCAACGGCGCTGTGCTGGGTCTTGTGGCTGTTCATTTTGCGCACGCTGCCCGCCGCGATAGCAGGGCTTTCGACCTTGATGATTCCGGTCATGAGCGTGCTGTGGGCATTGTGGCTGCTCGATGAAAAACCCGGCAATGCCGAAGGCAGCGGAATCGCGCTGATCTTGCTGGCACTGGTACTCATCGGCGTGGCCGACACATGGCGGACGGTCGTCAGGCGCCTTTTCAGCACCCGTTGACCCTGGCTGCAAGCGGCAGCGCAGCGAGAAAAGCCCCGAAAAGTGGCAACTCCCGCCCCCGGCGGGTGCGCCGGACGATACCCCGCAACAAATCGGCATTGCAACGCCGCCGTGCGTGGCACATTGCGCCGCACGGGCATGTGCCCGGACCACGGAAGAACTCCATGCGACGGATGATCTTCTCAGCAAGAAAGGAAAGTGAAATGAGCTTACGCAAAAACCTGATTTCAGGAATGAAGACCTTAGCGATCCTGGCCGGTATCACCATGTACGCGGGCGCTGCCTACAGCCAATCAACTCACGGGGGTGCGTCCGAGCAGATTTCGATAGGAGTCGCCTCCATCGTCACCGCGCCTTCGGGGAGCATCGCCAAGGGGCCGGTGACGGCCTCCGCGCTCGCTAGCATGGGCAGCACGCTCGTCGTTTCCGGCATCGTTCAAGGCTCGGGGGAAATGGTCAGCGTCATCCTCGATGCGGTCGGCAACGCGGGCAAGCTCTCGGTCCAGATCAGCAAGTCCGCTTTCGAGAAACTGGGCGTATCGGTTGGCGCCACGGTCAACGCCGTCACGCAATCAACCGGCGTGGTGCTGGTGGCATCCGGCAAGGTGCTCGCCTTCATTCCCAACACCTTGGGAGAGGCTCTGCTGCACCATGAGCGCGTGCCCGACGCGACAACGAAGTGAAAGATCGCGGCATGTTTGTTCACCGAATCAACCGCGCCGCGGCGCTAGTCGCTTTGCTCGTCCCCCTGCTGGCCTCGGCCGGGCAAAGCTGCGAAGAGACTCCGATGACGCCCGCGATCGTGCGCAAGGCGATGGCGACGGCGCAGAACGTCGCCACGACGCTCGACAAGCGCGGCGTCAGCGTGGCTTTGCTGGGGCGGGTCGGGCAAGACCTGTCGCGCTATGGGCTCAAATACAGCCACGTTGGTTTCGTCTACCGCGGCGCGCCGGATGCGCCCTGGCGCATCGCGCATTTGCTCAATAGTTGCGGTACGGCTCAATCAGACCTGTGGTACGAGGGCGTGGGCAACTTCTTTCTGGACGACATGTTTTCGTTCGACTCGGAGCTGATCATTCCGCCCCAGCCGCAGGCCGAACGTCTGCTTGGGCTGTTGCAGGACGCATCGGCGCTGCGCGCCGTCCACAACGCGAGCTACAGCCTGGTGGCCTATCCTTTCTCGACACGCTATCAGAACTCGAACACCTGGGTTCTCGAAACGCTGGCGGTTGCCGAGTCGCGTGATGCGAAGATCGGCAACCGCGAACAGGCACAGGCTTGGCTCAAGCTGGCCGGTTATCAACCGTCGGAGATGAACATCGGCCCCTTCACACGTCTGGGTGGCCGCATGTTCAAGGCCAACGTGGCCTTCGACGATCATCCCAGTGAATTGCGCTATTCGGATCGGATCAGGACCGTCACTGTAGAGTCCGTGACGAAGTTCCTGGCGGACCGCAACGAAGGCTGGGAGATCGTGGAAATCGCCGCGCCTCGTAATTGATGACTTGACCTGTAACCCGCCAAGTTATCTTGTGGTCAGCCTTCATCACCGAGCACTTGCACGACCCGTGCGCGCAACACGGGAACGAGTTCCTGCTCGAACCACCGGTTGCGTGCAAACCAACGGTTGTTGGCCGGGCTCGGATGCGGCAAGACCATGGCAGCCGGCCAATGACGGCGCCAATTGCGCACCGCCGCCGTCAGTCCCGCGCGTTCTTGCGGCAGGTGATAGGCCAGCGCATAGTGCCCGATCACCAACGTGAGCCGTAACTGCGCGAGGTTTCGCAAGAGCGGCGCGCGCCAGCGAGAGGCGCACTCCGGCCGCGGCGGCAGGTCACCAGAGACGCCCCGGCCCGGATAGCACAGCCCCATCGGCACGATGGCAAACAGCCGGGGGTTGTAGAACTGCTCGCTTGTCACGCCCAGCCAGCCGCGCAGCCGCTCGCCGCTGGCATCGTTGAACGGCACGCCCGTTGCATGCACCTTCAGCCCCGGCGCCTGGGAAGCGATCAGGATACGCGCCGCCGGATCGAGCTGCACGACCGGACGCGGCGCCAACGGGAGCAGCCCGGCGCACAAGCTGCAGGCGCGAACCTCGGCCAGGAGCTGTGCGGCGGATGCAATGACGGATGCAATGACGGATGGAATGGCGCATGGAATGGCGGACGGCATAGAACCTGCTCATCAAGATGTCAGAAGATGTATCCGCTCAAACGAAGCGGCCCGGCGCCGCGCGCAAAATGGGAAAGGCGCCTTTGCATGCGGGTGCGAACGTACGTCAACGCCAAACACGGCGAAGAATTGTCTTGGGAACTTCGGAAACCCGGGAACTTCTGAATGATTGCATCCGCTACAATCCATCATATTGTGTCTACCGCTTGCCTGTTCGCCTCGAACCTCGCGCCCGCTGTTGCGATGGGTGTGGCTGTGCGCGTGGACATCATCGTTTCCTCCTCCAAAACCACGACCACCATTAAAGGCTGATCCAGCCTGGTTCGTCGTGCGGCTTTTCCTGGCCTCGGACGAGCCAGGCGGTTCATCCCTTCGATGCGGTCTCCTGTTTGTTGACACTGAAAGGGCATTGAAATGAGCAAGTTGGTAGGGCTGATCGGCTGGCGCGGCATGGTTGGTTCGGTTCTGATGGACCGCATGGCCGCAGAAAAAGATTTCGACCTGATCGAGCCTCTGTTCTTCTCCACCTCCAACGCCGGCGGCAAGGCCCCGGCGATGGCAAAGAACGAAACCACGCTCAAGGATGCGCATGACATCGATGCGCTCAAGCAGTGCGAGATCATCATCACCTGCCAGGGCGGCGATTACACCACCGAAGTATTCCCCAAGCTGCGCGCGGCCGGCTGGAAAGGCCACTGGATCGATGCCGCCTCGACGCTGCGCATGAAGGACGATGCGGTGATCGTGCTCGATCCGGTCAATTTGCCGGTGATCGAGAACGCGCTCGCCAAGGGCGGCAGAAACTGGATCGGCGGTAACTGCACCGTCAGCTGCATGTTGATGGGCGTGGGCGCGCTGTACAAGGCCGGATTGGTCGAGTGGATGACCAGCATGACCTACCAGGCCGCCTCGGGCGGCGGTGCACAGCACATGCGCGAATTGCTCACCCAGTTCGGCACGCTGCACGCCGAAGTGCGCGCCCTGCTGGACAACCCCCAATCGGCCATCCTCGAAATCGACCGCAAGATACTGGCCCGGCAGCAGGCGCTGACGGCTGAAGAAACCGCTCACTTCGGCGTACCGCTAGGCGGTTCGCTGATCCCATGGATCGACAAGGATCTGGGCGATGGCACGAGCCGGGAAGAATGGAAAGGCGGCGCCGAAACCAACAAGATACTGGGCCAAGGGCCGGCCTTCGGCAGTGCGTCCGTGCCGGTGGACGGCTTTTGCGTACGCATCGGCGCGATGCGTTGCCATAGCCAGGCGCTGACCTTCAAGCTCAAGAAAGACATCCCGCTGGCCGACATCGAAGCCCTGATCGCCGCCGACAACGCCTGGGTCAAACTCGTGCCCAACACGCGCGAAGCCACGATCCGTGACCTGACTCCGGTTGCCGTGACCGGAACGCTGTCGATCCCCGTTGGCCGCCTGCGCAAGCTGGCGATGGGGCCCGATTACTTGGGCGCTTTCACTGTCGGCGATCAACTGTTGTGGGGAGCGGCCGAGCCCTTGCGCCGCATGTTGCGCATCCTGCTGCAGGCTTGAACTTAAAACTACATGCGAGCACTTGCTACCATAATGAACCGCATGAGTATTTATATTCTTGCAGCATTAGCAAATACTCACATTTTGAGCAAGAGCGGGTTCGACTGCCGTGTTTAGGCCGGAACAAACTTACACATATAACAAAATGCTTCAACTCCGGATATCCTTATAGATTATTGTCGTGTCCCAGCGAGCGCTTGCGCGATGAGTTTTTTGACCAGAAGCTCAGCCGTACCACCTGATCGACCAGGGGTACGGTATTAGCATTTGTTTATATTTTCGGGATACGCTGCCTTACATCATGAAAAAGAAACGCTTACTGCCAGCCTTCCATGTCGTTTCAGCAAACTCCCTGAGTCATTGCCGACTGTCCATCGGTGCCACCGCGGCCGCCCTGCTGATCGGCTTCGCGGCAACCAGCGCGCACGCCTTGTCGATGGAACGGCTCACCGTTCAGTCGGCGCTGGGTGAACCGCTACGGGCGGAAATCGAAATCACCGACGTTTCTGCGGCCGAAGTCGAGGATTTGCGCGTCCAGATCGCATCACACGAAGCCTTCAATGCTGCCGGGGTGCCGTATTCGCCCACGCTGGCAGATATTCGTATCAGTCTGCAACGCCGTCCCAACGGCTCCTACGTGGTACGCCTGACCGGAAACCAGGCGCTCAACGAGCCCTTCGTCGACCTGCTGCTCGAAGCAAGCTGGAGTGCCGGCCGGATTGTGCGCAGCTACACGGTGCTGCTCGATCCCCCGGTCGCCCGCCAAGCCGCTGCGCCGGCGCCGAGCGTCACCACCGCACCGCAATTGAGCGCCCCGGAGCCCACGCCGGCTCCGGCGCCCACCACGCAAGCGCCGGCATCTACCCCGGTCGCACAGGCGCCAGTATCCGCTCCAGCCGCGCAAGCACCGGCACCTGCCCCGGCCGCACAGAATACGGGCCGCTCCATGCCGCCGCCGCCAGTTAAACCGAGCACCGCCAAAACGCATCAACCGCGCACCAAGGTAGCTACCCCATCCAAACCCGCGCCAGCGCCAGCGCCAGCACCCAGTGCCGCCAGCGACGAGCCGCCGGCGCGGGTCTCCGTCAAGCCCGGCGACACCGCCGGCCGCATCGCCCACACCTATAAACCGGAAGAGGTGTCGCTCGACCAAATGCTGGTCGCAATGCTCAACGCCAACCCGAGCGCCTTCATTCGCGGCAACATGAACCGCCTGAGAGCCGGAACCGTCATCGACATTCCCGATGCGGAACAAGCCGGCGCAGTTCCGCACAGCGAAGCCCGCCGCACCGTGGTGGCACAAGCGCGCAACTTCAACGAATACCGCCGCAAGCTGGCCGAGAACGTCCCGGCCACGCACACTGAAAATGTCGACCGCCGCACCAGCGGCAAGCTGCAGGCCAATATCCAAGACCGCAATGCGGCCAGTGCATCGCCCGACAAGCTCACTGTGTCGGCCGCCGGCGCCGGCAATGCGGCCGACGACAAGATCGTGCAGAACCGCCAAGCGCAGGAAGAACAGGCGCGCGTCGCGGAACTCTCGAAAAACCTCAGCGAATTGCACAAGCTCAAGGCCCAAGGCGCGGCCGCCGCGGATACTGCCGCACCGGCCGCTGCTGCGCCCGCTGCTGCCCCTGCCGAGGCTCCTTCCATCGTGCCGGCCGTGACCGCGCCACTGGCGGCAGCCCCGGCAATGACCGATGCCGCACCGTCAGGCACGCCCACCCCCCAGAAGGAGAAGGCGCCGTCCTCGGAAGATGCCAAGACACTCGATGCCGCCCGCTCGCATCTGCCGGACACGCCGAAGGAGCAGGCGTCGTACAGCTTTCTGCGAAATATCCTTGGAGATCCGGTCCTGCTGGCCGCCGCCAGTTCAATCATCATCTTGGTGCTGATGCTCCTGGCCTACCGCGTGTCCAACCGCCGCAAAGCCGCGGTGGATGACAGCGAGCCCGCCGAGAACAACGTCCCGAAGGAGCCTTTCTTCAGTGCCGGCAATGACGCCCCGGCGGACGCCAAAAACCGCGACACCCCGGCGCAGTCGCCACTGCCCTATCCAGCGGGCCAGCTCGACGTCAGCGATATCGACCCGATCGCCGAGGCTGAGGTTTATCTGACCTATGGCCGCGATCTGCAAGCCGAGGAAATCCTGCGCGAAGCGCTGCGCGCCAATCCTGAACGCACCGCCATTTACGTGAAGCTGCTGGAGATTTATCTCAAGCGGCACGACCTGCCCGCCTACGAAACACTGGCCCGCGACGTGCACAAGCTCACTGGCGGAACCGGCAATGATTGGGCACACGTGGTCGAACTCGGTCACAAACTCGATCCCACGAATCCGCTGTATCAATCGAACGCGACCGCGACGGCCCCCGCTACCCCCGCTGCCGCGACTGCCCTGGCTTCCCCGGCTACTGCAACCGCCGAAAAAACCGCCGCACCGGCCGTGGATACACCGGCATCTGAAAAAGCGGTTCCATTCGCGCCCTCGATCATCCCGCCGGATCTCGACCTGGAGCTGCCTTCTTCACCAAAACCGCTACCTGCCGGTGCGTCCACGGACGAAAAAACCGTTCTCCAAAAGAGCCCATCCGACGACAGCTCACAGCCGAAAACAACCGGCAAACCCGCCGCCCCCGATAAAGCGCCAACCCTTGCAGTACAGCCTAAAAAAGCGCAGAGCAATCCCGGCACCATCGAGTTCGACATGAACACCAGCGCCAAAGCCGCTCCAACCGGGCCGGCTACAGGAGAGCTCAATGACGAAGACCCCTACCTCGTCAAGTTGAACCTGGCGCGTGAACTGCGCACTCTGAACGATACCGAAGGCGCGCGAGCCCTGATCGAGGAAGTCATCGCCGGAGGTACAGGCGAACTGCGCAGTCAAGCGCAGAAGCTGCTTGCCGAGTTGCGCTGAACGCCGCCTTCACTTCGGGTTTCTTCCGTGAGGCTGGCCCTGGGCGTCCGCTACAACGGCCGGACTTACGAAGGCTGGCAAAGCCAGCCTTCGGGGCGCACCGTGCAAGACCGGCTCGAAACGGCGCTCGGCGCTTTTTCGGGCCGGCGCATCTCAACCCTCTGCGCGGGCCGCACCGATGCCGGCGTGCATGCGCTGATGCAAGTGGTGCATTTCGATACCGAGATTGAACGCGAGCCCTTTTCCTGGGTGCGCGGCACCAATCGCTATCTGCCCGGCGACATCGCGGTGCAGTGGGCGCAGCCGATGCCGGGAAACTTTCACTGCCGCAACAGTGCCGTGGCACGGCGTTACCTGTACGTGCTCTCGCAGTCGCCGGTGCGCCCAAGCCTGGACGCGGGCCGCGTGGGCTGGTCGATCCATCCGCTTGACGGCGACGCCATGCGCGCGGGCGCGGCGCTGCTGATTGGCCGGCATGATTTCAGCTCTTTCCGGGCCTCGGCCTGCCAGGCGCTATCGCCGGTCAAAACCATGCGGCGCATCGAGATCACCCATCTCGAAAAAGGCATGTGCAACCACTGGCATTTCGAATTCGAAGCCGATGCCTTTTTGCACCACATGATCCGCAACATCATGGGCTGCCTGGTTCGCATCGGCCAAGGCAAGGCGCCGCCCGAATGGATCAGCCAAGTGCTGGCCGCGCGCAGCCGGCTTGCCGCAGCGCCGACTTTTTCCCCCGCCGGGCTGTACTTTCTGGGGCCGCTGTACGAGCCCCACTGGAAACTGCCCGCCGAAATCACGCAGCCGGGCGCCAATGCTGCGTATCATGGCCCGCCATGATCGATTTCCCGCCTCTTCAGCCACGGCAGCGCACCCGCATCAAAATCTGCGGATTGACTCGCGAACAAGATGTGGACGCCGCCATCGACGTGGGCGCGGACGCCATCGGCTTCGTGCTCTGGAACGGCAGCGCGCGTGCCGTCAGCGTCGACCGGGCAGCCGGCCTGGCCATGCGGCTGCCGCCCTTCGTCACGCCGGTGCTGCTGTTCGTCAACGAGACAAGCGCCACCGTGCGCGCCGCGCTGGCGCGCGTGCCCGGCGCGGTGGCCCAGTTTCATGGCGACGAAACGCCCGAACAATGCCTGCACGCCACGAACTACGGCGCGTACCGTTTTCTGCGCGCAGCGCGCATTCCGCTGGGCGCGGCAGGCGCGGGGTTCGACCTTTTAAAATACATTGCCGATTTCGCCGCTGCGCAAGCGATCCTGCTCGATGCCCATGTCGAGGGCTATGGGGGCAGCGGCAAGGAATTCGATTGGTCACTGCTGCCACACGCCGAAAACGCTCACCTCGTCTTGTCTGGTGGGTTGAGTGCTGCCAACGTCGGCGCCGGCATCCGCCTGCTGCGTTCGCGTTGCCGCTCTTTGACCGTTGACGTCAGTTCCGGCGTCGAAAGCGCCAAGGGCATCAAGGATGCGGGCAAGATGCGCGAATTCGCCGCCGCCGTGCGCGCCGCCGATGCGCCGGGCTGATCTTCAACCTAGGCAGTTGATTGCTCACTACCATCACAAGCAAAACGCATGGCCTCCGAAACCGAAATCCGGGCAGCCCTGGCGTGGGAAACCGAAACTCAGCCCGCCGCCGACAAAAGCACATGGGTGTGGCTCTGGGAATCCATCCAGGGCGATTTCAACGATGACCGCAGCACCGGGCAGATCGCCTTTGATGCCGCCGTTTCGATGATTCCGGTCATTGACCAGATTTGCGACGTGCGCGACATCATCGCCAACTGCAAGAGCATCGCTCAAAGCGAGGAGAAAGAAGACAACACCTGGAAATGGGTGGCCCTGGCACTGACCCTGATTGGCCTGTTTCCCACCCTGGGCAGTTTGCTCAAGGGTGTTCTGAAAATCTTCTTTACCTTCGTCAGGCGTTACGGGCTCGATAAGCTCATCAAGGCGGTGGACGACGCCATGACCTGGGTCATCACACTCCTGCGCAAGCGTGAAGTGCAGAAGTACCTGCGCAGCGAGAAAGTTGACGAAGTCTTCAAGTGGCTGGCCGATGCCGCGCGCAAGCTGCGCGGCGAGATCAACGCCAAAGAACTGCTCAAAGCCTTCGACAGAGGCATCAGCGTCATGAAGGACCTGCTCGAAAAGGTCACCTGGATGCCCAAGATCGGCGAACGCGCCAAGCGGGCGATGGAGACCGTGGACAAGGTTCGCCGACAAGCCGATGCACCGCTCGCCAAGGCGCTCGATCCGGTGCTGCTGGCCATGGACCGGCTCATCCACAAGCTGGACATGGAGCACCTGGCTCAGCGTTCGGGCATTCTGGATGCCAGTAACGTGCATTTCCGGGGGACGTTGCCGGAAGCACGGGCGGTGACGCTGATGCGTAAGGCTGAGCCGTTGCCGCCGTGGTTGAGTAAGGGGAAAAAATTAGAGTGGGAGCCACAAGACTTCAATGCGGGGAAGAGCAAGCTTGCCAAATATCCCGACTGGCCCAAGCTCAGCAAGCAGAACATTGAATCCTTTCACAAAATGATTCCCGACGAAATCCACGGACCGGCCCGGCTCTACCGGATCACCTCGCCGGGTAACGGCGCGATGGGCGATTGCTGGGTATCGGAAGAGGTATGGAACAAGATCATGGCTTCGCCCGACCCCAAAGCAGCTTGGCGTAAATACTGCGCCGTCTGGCCGGACTGGAACCCCGACGGCCAGTTCGTCGTGTACGACATCAAGCGCGACGAGAGCCTGAAAGTCTGGCGCGGGCCGACATCAAGCCAGACAAAACTGGAATATCCCGATTTGGATGCCCACCTCGAAGGCGGCTGGGAGCAGATCATCTTCAAGCTCAAGAAAGGAGATGAAGCGTATGCAGATACGATGCGTTTCTATAAGCGCGGCACACCGCGCGGCGATGTGGCGAAACCGTCCGATCTGACCTACGCCGAATGGAAAAACCTTCCGCAAGAGAAACAATTTGAATACGTTTCGCTTCGGGAAAAAATCAAACATCCAGATATCACCGGACCCTTTGATACCGGCTGGGGAACGACGGATTTCGATATGCAACTCCAGAGTTCGAAGATCGGCCTGCCCAACCTGCCCGGCCAAGTCACCAACCTGAAGAAGTCATGACCCCGAACCGCTTCAACAACCCGCTCGCCTCTGGTCCGGAATTCCCGCTCTCGCTGTGGCAAAAGCGCCAGGCCGCACTTCTGTACTACTGGATGTCGTTGGACTACCTGAAGGGCTTGAAAACCATGATCGACAAGCTCATCGACGGGGCCGATGTGTTGCTTGATCTCGCCCAAAGCCAGGGGCGCGATGCGTTGTTGACCGACAAACGCTGGGGCGTGCGCAATACCTCGGCCAACTGGTCGACCTATGGCTACCCGGCGCTGGCGGATTTCAGGAAGTCGACCATTAAGCTGATAGCGTGGCGAACCAATGAAACCTACTGCGGGACGGGAGCTAACCAATGCAGCCGCATGCTGAGTGAAATCTCTTCACTCTGGATGACGCCGGATGAGGAGAATGCTTTCGAGGAACAGTGTGAAGCGGTGTTTGTTTATGCTGGCAGGATTGATGAAGCGGCGGGAGTAGGCGGCGGACAAAGATTCCTTAAGGATGCAAGTATGGTTGCTTGGTGGCAGGACTACGCTGGCCATTTCCCGCGCCTGCCCAAATTCCGTGTGCGTACCGATGTGGCGGGCGAAACCGACAAGCGCCCACCGCGCACCGGGGTGTATGTGCCACAGGATGACCCCTACGGCACCTTGCAATTCGCCTGGACGGGGAACAGTGACGGCATTCTCGGCAAAGTGCAGACCTTCAACGACGCGGGACTGGCGGCTGTCAAGGCCATTGGCCGAAAAGCCCTGTGGCTGGACGAACCCAAAATGATGGCCTATGTAATTGACGCCTTGAAGCGGAAACACCTGAAACCCTACGGCGATTGGATGACAACGCAAAATTACAGCCCTGAAACTGTGGCGCGCAACCGCATCGACTGGGAAAAGGTGAACGATCTGATTGCAGCGCAGATGGTTCTATCGGAACAGGTTTACACCGAACGCCCCTGCAAATGGTATTTCGTCGAAATGATCGATGGCGAATTCGACGATACGTCGGAGGACGAAACAAACGCGGCGGAACCCGTGCGCCGCCTCAACGTCCCAGCCGGTCAGCCCTGCCCCGAAACCGGCTGGTGGCACACCCCAGCCAAGGCGGGCAGCCGACGTTACTTTAAGCAGGGTACCGTCATGCCCGAAATGAAAGGCAGTGACTATGGCGCGACCTACTGGCAGTGGTCGCACGATCAGGAAATGCCGAACCTCCGGTAACGATCAAGTGCAGCATCGACCGCCCACGTTTGCACGACCAAGTCACCACTGAAATCTGACCGCACCCAAGATTGAGACATGACCCCTTACTCCTACGACCAACCAGACGCCCACGGCCACTTCGGCCCTTACGGCGGTACTTTCGCCAGCGAAACGCTGACACACGCCATCGATGAACTGCGCGCGGCTTACGCCCGGTACAAGGACGATCCCGAGTTTCTGGCTCAGTTCCACAGCGAGCTGACGCACTTCGTGGGCCGCCCCTCGCCGATCTACCATGCCGCACGCGCCAGCCGCGAAATGGGAGGCGCGCAAATCTTCCTCAAGCGCGAAGACCTCAACCACACCGGCGCGCACAAAATCAACAACGTGATCGGCCAAGCCATGCTGGCGCGCCGCAAGGGCAAGCCGCGCATCCTCGCCGAGACCGGCGCGGGCCAGCACGGCGTGGCCACGGCCACCATCTGCGCGCGCTATGGACTCGAATGCGTGGTCTACATGGGCGCGGAAGACGTCAAGCGCCAAAGCCCGAACGTGTTTCGCATGAAGCTGCTGGGCGCGCGCGTGGTGCCGGTCGAACTGGGCAGCCGCACGCTCAAGGACGCCCTGAACGAAGCGATGCGCGACTGGGTGACGAACGTGGAAAACACCTTCTACATCATCGGCACCGTGGCCGGCCCGCACCCCTATCCGATGATGGTGCGCGACTTCCAGAGCGTGATCGGCAAGGAATGCATCGAGCAGATGCCCGCCATGCTCGCCGCCGAGCAGATCGCGGCGCAACAGCCCGACGTGGTCATCGCCTGCGTGGGCGGCGGCAGCAATGCGATGGGTATTTTTCATCCCTACATCCCATTCGAGAACACGCGCCTGATCGGCGTGGAGGCGGCCGGGCAAGGGTTGGACAGCGGCAAGCATGCGGCCTCGATCCTGCGCGGCAGCCCCGGCGTACTGCACGGCAACCGGACCTATCTGCTGCAAAACGAGGACGGACAGATCACCGAAACACACAGCATCAGCGCAGGACTCGATTACCCCGGCGTCGGCCCCGAACATGCCTATCTGGCCGAATCCGGGCGCGCGCAGTACGTGGGCATCACGGATCAGGAGGCGCTCGCCGCCTTTCATTACCTGTGCCGCACCGAGGGCATCATCCCCGCGCTCGAATCGAGCCACGCGATCGCCTACGCGCTCAGGCTGGCCAAGACGATGCGCCCCAACCAATCGATCCTGGTGAATCTTTCGGGCCGGGGCGACAAGGACATCGGCACGGTGGCCGATCTTTCAGGGGATGATTTCTATGACCGGCCCTCGATGCGCGGGCACACCGTCAAGGGAGGCCGGGCATGAACACCCAAAGCTCGCGCATCACCGCCGCCTTCACGCGCCTGCAATCCCAGGGCCGGCGCGCGCTCATTCCCTACATGACGGCGGGCTTTCCCTTCGCCGACATCACGCCCGAACTGATGCACGGCATGGTGGCCGCCGGCGCCGACATCATCGAACTGGGCGTGCCCTTCTCCGACCCGATGGCCGATGGCCCGGTCATCCAGAAGGCCGGCGAAGTCGCGCTCACATACGGCATCGGCCTGAGGCAAGTACTCGCGATGGTGCGCGCCTTCCGCGAAAAAGACACCGTCACTCCCACCGTGCTGATGGGCTACGCCAATCCAATCGAACACTACGACCAGCGCCACGGTAGCGGCGCCTTCGTGCGTGACGCGGCGGCGGCGGGCGTCGATGGCGTACTGGTGGTCGATTACCCGCCCGAGGAATGCCAGGATTTCGCCACCGCGCTGCGGGCATCGGGCATTGACCTGATTTTTCTGCTCGCCCCTACCAGTACCGATCAACGCATCGCACAGGTCGCGCGCATGGCCAGCGGCTACGTCTATTACGTTTCGCTCAAGGGCGTGACGGGCGCAGGTCACCTGGACACCGAAGCCGTAGGCCAGGCGCTGCCGCGCATCCGCGCGCATGTGAAAATTCCGGTCGGCGTCGGTTTCGGCATACGGGATGCGCACAGCGCACAGGCCGTGGGCCGAACGGCCGATGCAGTCGTGATCGGTTCGCGCATCATTGAGCTGATCGAATCCGAGCCGCGCGAACGCGTGGTGCCGGCCGCATCGGCGTTTATCGCCGAAATCCGCGCCGCACTTGACGCACTGCCGGCTGCCACGACCAAAAACGCCGCCAGCCGGTAACCCCCGCATCCGTGCCCAAGGCACAATAAGCGCCCTATCAGGAGTTTTCCACCATGAGCTGGCTTGAAAAACTGCTCCCGCCGAAAATCGCGCAAAAAACCGATCTCAGCGAGCGGCGGCAGATGCCCGAAGGGCTGTGGATCAAATGCCCAAGTTGCGAGACGGTCCTCTACAAAACCGATCTCGAACACAACCAGAACGTCTGCCCGAGCTGCGGCCATCATCACCGCATCTCGGCGCGCACGCGGCTCGATGCCTTCCTCGACCCCGAAGGCCGCTACGAGATCGGGCAAGAAGTGCTGCCGGTCGATGCGCTCAAATTCAAGGACAGCCGCAAATACCCCGAACGCCTGAAAGAAGCGCTCGAACAGACCGGCGAAACCGACGCGCTGATCGTCATGGGCGGCGCGGTGCACAACATCAACGTAGTGGCCGCCTGTTTCGAATTCGAGTTCATGGGCGGCAGCATGGGCAGCGTGGTCGGCGAACGCTTCGTGCGCGGCGTACAGACCGCGGTCGAACAGAAAGTGCCCTTCATCTGCTTTACCGCCACCGGCGGCGCACGCATGCAGGAGGGCCTGTTCTCACTGATGCAGATGGTCAAGACCAATGCCGCGCTCACACGCCTGGTCAAGAAAGGTCTGCCCTACATCAGCGTACTGACCGACCCCACCATGGGCGGCGTCAGCGCCGGTTTCGCCTTCATGGGCGATGTGGTCATCGCCGAACCGAAGGCGTTGATCGGCTTCGCGGGTCCGCGTGTGATCGAATCGACGGTGCGCGTCACGCTGCCTGAAGGGTTCCAGCGCGCCGAGTTTTTGCAGACCAAAGGCGCGATCGACTTCATCTGCGACCGGCGCGAACTGCGCAAAACCATCGCCAATACGCTGGCGATACTGCTGCGCCAAAGTGCGGACGCGGTAGTCTGAGAATCTGTTGATGGGATGCGTTCAGCGTCCCATCATGAACGCCCAGCTCAGCCCTTCGCCAAACACCAGCGCCGCGATTTGCAGCAGCACGACCACCACCAGCGGTGAGAGGTCGACGCCACCGACCAGCGGAATCACATTGCGCAATGGCCGCAGCAGCGGCATGACCAGCCGCGCGACCAGATCGTGCAGCACCGAAGACGCACTGGGCACCCACGACAGCACCACATAGACGATCACCAGCGCCGTCAGTCCCTGTACAGCCAGAAGCAACAGGCCGAACACCGACATCAAGGGCAGCACCACCAACTGCGTGCCCGCCCCCGCCAGCAAGGACAGCAGCAAATACTTGACCATCACGATCAGCCAGGCGGCGACCGTGCTTGAAAGATCCCAGCGCCGCAATGAAGGCAGCACGCGCCGCATCGGCAGCACGATCCAGTCGGTGATCGCGAACACGAACCTGCCCAGCGGATTGCCGAAAGGCACCCGGTGATATTGCATGTACAGGCGCAGCAGACACGCACCGCCGAACAAACCGGCTATCACGTCAAGAAGAAACGAAGGAATCTGATAAAGCAGCATGGTGTGGATCGTGAGTGCCTTCAGGCTCCCCGATCATAGACAGACCGCAACCGTACCGTGCGGCATTCCGGCATCGGATCGCCTCCCCTTGTCCGATAATTATGGGTTATGCGCGACGGCTTGCCCGCCTGCGCCAATGCGCATTCACGCACCTCCCCCTTGCCCATGACCGATTCCACGCCTGCCCCCGCCTCCGCAACCGACAACAACCAGCTCATCGCCGAGCGCCGAGAAAAGCTCAAGGCGCTGCGCCAGGCGCAGGCCGAGGGCAAGGGCATCGCATTCCCCAACGACTTCAAGCCCGCCGACCGCGCCGCCGCGCTGATTGCCGCGCATGGCGAAACACCGGCCGAAACGCTCGATGCGGCGCCGGTCACCGCGAGCGTCGCGGGCCGCATGATGCTCAAGCGCGTCATGGGCAAGGCCAGCTTTGCGACCGTGCAGGACGCCACGGGGCGCATCCAGCTCTACGTCACGCGCGACGCCATCGGTGAAGAGGCGTACGGAGAATTCAAGCACTGGGACCTCGGCGACATCCTCGGCGCCGAAGGCCGGCTGATGAAAACCAAGACCGGCGAGCTGACGGTCAAAGTCACGAAGCTGCGCCTGCTGACCAAGAGCCTGCGCCCGCTGCCCGACAAGTTCCACGGCATGGCCGACCAGGAGCAGAAGTACCGCCAGCGCTACGTCGACCTGATCACCGACGAGGCGGCCCGCGACCGCTTCACCGCCCGCAGCCGCGCGGTGAGCGGGCTGCGCGAATTCATGGTCGGCCACGGCTTCCTCGAAGTGGAAACGCCGATGCTGCACCCGATTCCGGGCGGCGCCAATGCCAAGCCTTTCAAAACGCATCACAACGCGCTCGATCAGGAAATGTTCCTGCGCATCGCGCCCGAGCTGTACCTCAAGCGCCTGATCGTCGGCGGCTTCGAGCGCGTGTTCGAAATCAACCGCAGCTACCGCAACGAAGGCATCTCGGTGCGGCACAACCCCGAGTTCACGATGATGGAGTTCTACGCGGCCTACTGGAACTACCGCGACCTGATGGACTTCACCGAAACGCTGATCCGCACCATCGCCGACAAGACGGCCGGCACGCGCAAGCTGAGCTACCAGGGCAAGGAAGTCGATCTGGACCCGCCCTTCGAGCGGCTCACGATCCGCGAAGCGATCGTCAAGCACACCGATGCCGGCGCGATGGTCGATGACGCGGCATGGCTCGTCAACGCGCTGCGCAAACTCGGCCTGAGCGAAGAAAAGGACAAGCTCTCGCAACGCAGCCTCGCCTCGCTGCAAGTCCTGTACTTCGAAGAAACCGTCGAAGAAAAGCTCTGGCAGCCGACCTTCATCATGGAGCACCCGACCGAAATCTCGCCGCTGGCCCGCGCCAACGACGAACGCCCCGAGGTGACGGAACGCTTCGAGCTCTACATCACGGGACGCGAGTTCGGCAACGGCTTCAGCGAACTCAACGACGCCGAGGATCAGGCCGCGCGCTTTCAGGCCCAGGCCAGCGCCAAGGACGCCGGTGACGATGAAGCGATGTACTACGACGCCGACTTCGTGCGCGCCCTCGAATACGGCATGCCGCCCACGGGGGGCTGCGGTATCGGCATCGACCGGCTGATGATGCTGTTGACCGATTCAGCGAGCATTCGCGACGTGATCCTGTTTCCTGCATTGCGGCGCGAGGGTTGAAAGCGGCGCGGCGGGTCATGAACACACCCTGAACGGATCGAATGAAACGAGATTTTTCCTCACGGCAGCTCGACGTAGCTTTTTTTGCCGAAACGTCTTCCCGGTTGACGTGCGCGGACGCGCTGACCCATTTCCCGCGCCTGGCGGCCGAGGTGGCTGCCAGCGCCGAGACGATGGCTCAGGTGCTGGTGCAATGGCAGGCACAAGGCGAGCGGCGTGGCGCTGGTACCGGCAAAGCCCTCGCGACCTGGCTGCATCTGACGGCGAAGGTGCAACTGCCCCTGGCTTGTCAGCGTTGCCTCGAACCGGTCAGTACCCTCGTCACGGTCGATCGGTGGTTTCGCTTCGCCGCCGACGAAGCCACTGCGGCGGCCGAGGACGAGGAGTCCGAGGAAGACGTGCTGGCCATGCGACGTGATTTCAATCTGCTCGAATTACTTGAGGACGAGTTGCTGATGGCGTTGCCGATCATGCCGTACCATGCGCAGTGCCCCGAGGCTGTCACGATGTCGGCCGCCGATCCGGGCTTTGCGTCAGCCCAGGAAGAACGCGCCAGTCCCTTCGCGGCACTTGAAACCCTGCGCCCGCGCAAGAATTCATCGGTCGACTGAAAACCCGACAATTCTTTCGGAGTGTCACATACGTTATATAATTGTCGGCTTCGCGCGTGTTGCCACAGCAGCCTTTTCGCGCGCCCCTTTGCCAACACATTCGAATTTTTAGGAGCCATCATGGCCGTCCAGCAAAACAAAAAGTCGCCCTCCAAGCGCGGTATGCATCGTTCGCATAACGCACTGAGCACGCCCGGCATCGCCGTCGAGCCAACCACGGGCGAAGTCCATCTGCGTCACCACATCAGCGCAAACGGTTACTACCGTGGCCGCAAGGTGCTCAAGACCAAGACCGAAGCCTAATTCACATTTTCAGGCCAAGGCCCGGGCTACTTGCGTTGTAGCATCGGGCCTTTTTTGATGCACGACGATTCTCATTCCGCCCCTCGGGCGCCCACTGCAATCACCCTGGCTGTCGATTGCATGGGGGGTGACCACGGCCCGCACGTTACGCTGCCGGCATGCCGCGCTTTTCTTGAGCGGCATGAGCAGGCCCATCTGTTGCTCGTCGGCATGCCCGAGGCGCTGGCCGCTTTCTCGCATCCGCGCGCGCGGGTCGTGCCCGCCAGCCAAGTCGTAGGCATGGATGATCCGATCGAGGTGGCGCTGCGCAAAAAAAAGGATTCGTCCATGCGCGTGGCCATCCAGCAGGTCAAGGATGGCGCCGCGCAGGCGGCGGTTTCGGCGGGCAACACGGGCGCGCTGATGGCGATCGCACGATATCTGCTCAAGGCGCTCGATGGCATCAACCGCCCGGCAATCGCCACCCAACTGCCAAACGCCAAGGATGGCGCGACCACGGTGCTGGATCTGGGCGCCAATGTCGATTGCAATGCAGGGGAACTGCTGCAATTCGCAGTGCTTGGCTCCGCCCTGGTTTCGGCCTTGACGGGCGACGAGTCGCCTTCGGTCGGCCTGCTCAACATCGGCGAGGAAGCGATCAAGGGCAGCGAAACCATCAAGAAGGCTGCACAGTTGCTGCGCGCGGCAGCGCAGGCGCAGGATCTGAACTTCTACGGCAACGTCGAAGGCAACGACATCTTCAAGGGCACGACCGATATCGTGGTTTGCGACGGCTTCGTGGGCAATGTCGCCCTCAAGTCCGTCGAGGGGGTGGCATCGATGATCGGCGACTTCATGCGCATTGAGTTTTCGCGCAGCCTGTTCAGCAAATTCTCTGCGCTCATCGCCTACCCGGTGCTCAAGACTATCAAGCGCCGCTTCGATCATCGCCGCTATAACGGCGCGGCGCTGCTCGGTTTGCGCGGACTGGTGTTCAAAAGCCACGGCTCGGCCGATGAGCGGGCCTTCGGCTACGCGCTCGATCGCGCTTATGATGCTGTCCACAACAACTTGCTTGATCGTGTTCGAGCCCGCATTGCTCACGCCGCGCCGTTGCTGGCGATGGCAGCGTGTACAGCGGCGCCCGAAGCGGCGGCGCTTGACGTTTGATGACTTCTTATTCACGCATCACCGGCACCGGCAGTTACCTGCCGCCTCGACGGGTGACCAACGCCGATCTGGCCGCTGATTTGGCCACGCGCGGGATCGAGACTTCGGACGAATGGATCGTTGAACGCTCCGGCATTCGGGCGCGCCACTTTGCCGATCCTGCGGCGAGTACCAGCGATCTGGGCGTGCAGGCTGCCTGTCGCGCGCTGGAGGCGGCGGGCCGGCAGGCGTCTGAAGTAGACCTGATCATCGTCGCGACCACGACGCCTGACATGGTGTTCCCTTCGACAGCGGCGATCGTGCAGCACAAGCTGGGCATCGCAGGCTGCCCGGCCTTCGATGTACAGGCGGTATGCAGCGGCTTCGTCTACGCGCTCACCGTCGCCGACGCCATGATCCGCACCGGTACGGCCCGTTGTGCGCTGGTGATCGGGGCGGAAATTTTTTCCCGCATCCTGGACTTCAATGACCGTACCACCTGCGTGCTTTTTGGCGATGGCGCGGGCGCGGTGGTGCTTGAAGCCAGTGCAACGCCCGGCATTCTTGCCACCGATTTGCACGCCGATGGCAAGCACGTCGGCATTTTGTGTGTTCCCGGGCATATTTCGGGCGGACAGATAGTGGGATCGCCGTGGGTCCACATGGACGGGCAGCCCGTCTTCAAACTCGCAGTGCGCGTGCTTGAAGAGGCTGCGCGCGCGGCGCTGGCCAAGGCCGGGCGGCAAGACAGCGACATCGACTGGCTGATCCCGCACCAAGCCAACATCCGCATCATGGAAAGCACGGCTCGCAAGCTCAAGCTGCCGCACGAAAAGCTCATCGCCACGGTTCATGAACACGGCAACACCTCGGCCGCCTCGATTCCGTTGGCGCTCGACACGGCGGTGCGCGGCGGACAGGTCAAATCAGGCGATACCGTCATGCTCGAAGGGGTTGGCGGCGGTTTTACCTGGGGCGCGGTGTTGCTGGATTTTTAACGAGCGGCACGCTCCGTGCAGCGCCCGCTCGGTATGTTTGGAAAACCACCCATGATGAAATCTTTCGCATTTGTTTTCCCCGGACAGGGCTCGCAGGCAGTTGGTATGCTCGACGGCTGGGCCGACCATCCGGCGGTTGTCGAGACCTTGCGTGAAGCTTCCGAGGCTTTGGGCGAAGACGTTGCCAAGCTGATCCGCGAAGGCCCAAAGGAAGTTTTGGCGCTGACCACCAATACCCAGCCGGTGATGCTGGTTGCCGGTGTGGCCGCTTGGCGTGCTTGGCTGGCCGAAGGTGGTGCGAAGCCGGCCGTGGTCGCCGGTCATTCACTGGGCGAATATTCAGCGCTGGTGGCTTCGGGCGTGCTGACGCTTGCCCAGGCCGCGCCGCTGGTGCGCTTTCGCGCGCAAGCGATGCAGCAGGCCGTGCCGGTCGGTGCCGGCGCGATGGCTGCCGTGCTCGGCATGGACGCCGATAAGGTGATTGCCGGCTGCGCCCAGGCCAGCGCCTCTTTCGGCGCCGGCAGCGCCGAGGTGGTGGAAGCCGTCAACTTCAACGATCCGGTGCAGACAGTGATCGCCGGCAGCAAGGCGGCGGTCGATAAGGCCTGCGAATTGCTCAAGGCCGCAGGCGCCAAGCGCGCGTTGCCGCTGCCGGTGTCGGCGCCCTTCCATTCGAGTCTGATGAAGCCGGCGGCTGAGGCACTGCGCGGCCGGCTGGCTCAGGTCGAACTGGCGCCGCCGCAGATCCCGGTGCTCAACAATGTCGACGTCGCGGTCGAAACCGATCCGCAGCGCATTCGTGACGCGCTGGTGCGCCAGGCCGCCGGACCGGTGCGCTGGGTCGAAACGGTGCAGGCGCTGCAGGCGCGCGGCATCGAGGCCGTCATCGAGTGCGGCCCCGGCAAGGTGCTCTCGGGCATGACCAAGCGCATTGCCCCAACGCTGCTGGCGGCCAGCCTTTACGATCCGGCGACACTCGCCGAAACCAAACAACTTCTCGCTTGAAGCTATGAGTACTTCATCGTTTGAAGGGCAAGTGGCCCTGGTTACCGGCGCGACGCGCGGCATCGGCGCGGGCGTCGCGGTCGAGCTTGCGCAGCGCGGACTCAAAGTGATCGGTACCGGCACCAGCGCCGAGGGCGCAGCCCGTATCAGCGCCATGCTGCAAGCTTACGGCGGCAAAGGCGTGGTGCTCGATGTGAACGACGGCCCGGCGGCCGAAGCGGTGGTCGATGCCATCGTCAAGGAATACGGCGCGCTGCATGTGCTCGTCAACAATGCCGGCATCACGCGCGACACGCTGGCGATGCGCATGAAGGACGATGACTGGGACGCAGTGCTCGACACCAATCTCAAGGCCGTGTTCCGGCTCTCGCGTGCCGTGATCCGGCCGATGATGAAGCAGCGCTACGGGCGCATCGTGAGCATTACCAGCGTGGTCGGCGCCTCGGGCAATCCCGGCCAGGCCAACTATGCGGCCGCCAAGGCAGGCGTGGCCGGCATGACCCGCTCGCTCGCTCGTGAACTGGGCAGCCGGGGCATTACGGTCAATTGCGTGGCGCCTGGATTCATCGAAACCGACATGACGACGGCCTTACCCGAAGCGCAGCGGCAGGCGCTGCTATCCCAGGTTCCGCTGGGGCATCTTGGCAAGGTATCCGACGTTGCCTATGCCGTTGCCTACCTGGCTTCATCACAGGCCGGCTATGTGACAGGGCAGGAGCTACACGTCAATGGCGGCATGTACATGTGATGCAAGTCAAAGATTGACGGTACATATTGCAAAAACTCATTAATGGTTACAAAGTCTCAGACACCACTGAATCCATCCCCGCGAATTGCCGGGCCCGGATCGGGAATGGGCTGCAAGGCGCAAAACTCAAGCGTATCCAGCGATAGCGCGAGCATTTGCCACAAAGCAGACCGGCTCGATCCGAGACGCGGCAACCACGCCGGACTTGTCCGGCATACCCTTAACTGAAACCCTATCCTGGTTTTTCCGTCTATCCGGCAGGGCACAAGCCCAACGTGGCCGGATAGAATCACCAGTCCTTTACAACCCTTAGAGGGAAGCAAATGAGCGATATCGAAGCACGTGTCAAGAAAATCATCGCCGAGCAACTCGGCGTGGAGGAGTCCCAGGTCACCAACGAAAAGGCTTTCGTGGCCGATCTCGGTGCCGATTCCTTGGACACGGTTGAACTCGTGATGGCGCTGGAAGATGAATTCGGCATCGAGATTCCAGACGAAGACGCCGAGAAGATCACCACGGTACAAAACGCCGTCGACTACGCCATCCAGCATCAAAAGGCCTGAGACGGCCGCCCGCAAGCCCCGTCCGGTGTGTCAATTTCGTATTGACACGTTGCCGCGCGGGCTTCGCTCCTCCCTGAAAGGTTCGTCGGCATGACCAAACGCCGCGTTGTCGTGACTGGGCTCGGTTGCCTGACTCCCGTCGGGAATACCGTGGCCGAAACCTGGACCAATATCCTGGCTGGACGCTCGGGTATCGGCGCCATCACCGCTTTCGATGCCAGCGCCTTCGCCTGCAAGTTCGCAGGCGAGGTCAAGGGCTTCGATATCACACAGATCATTCCCGAGAAAGAGGCGCGCCACATGGCTCGCTTCATCCATCTGGGACTTGCCGCCGCCGAAGAGGCGGTACGCGACAGCGGCTTGCCCACGGGCGATGCACTTTTGCCCGAAGAGGCAGTGCGTATCGGCTGCAACATTGGCTCGGGCATCGGCGGCCTGCCGACGATCGAGGAGACGTGCGCTGACTACGTCAGCCGCGGCCCCCGCCGCATTTCGCCGTTCTTCGTGCCCTCCTCGATCATCAACATGATCTCCGGCCACGTTTCCATTCGTTATGGTTTCAAGGGCCCGAATATCGGGGTCGTCACGGCCTGCACCAGCGGACTGCACGCGATCGGCCTGTCGGCGCGCATGATCGAATACGGCGATGCCGATGTGATGGTCGCTGGCGGCGCCGAGTCCACCGTCTCGCCGCTGGGTCTCGGGGGCTTTGCGGCCGCGCGGGCGTTGAGTATGCGCAACGATGATCCGGCCACTGCCTCGCGCCCCTGGGACAAGGACCGCGATGGTTTCGTGCTCGGCGAGGGTGCCGGCGTCGTCGTGCTCGAGGAATACGAGCGCGCCAAAGCGCGCGGCGCCAAGATCTATGCCGAGGTCGTGGGCTTCGGCATGTCCGGCGACGCCTACCATATGACCGCCCCCGACGTGGACGGTCCGCGCCGCTCGATGGTCTCGGCATTGGCCAATGCGGGCATCAACGCGGATCAGGTTCAATATCTCAACGCGCACGGAACATCGACGCCGCTGGGTGACCTGAACGAAACCAACGCAATCAAGTTGGCCCTTGGCGATCATGCGAAGAAGGTCGTCGTGAACTCGACCAAGTCGATGACCGGCCACCTGCTTGGAGGCGCCGGCGGGATCGAATCGATATTTACGATCCTTGCGATCTATCATCAGAAGAGTCCGCCGACCATCAACATCTTCAACCAGGATCCGCAATGCGATCTCGATTACTGCGCCAATGTTGCGCGCGACCTGAAGATCGACATTGCGCTCAAGAACAACTTTGGCTTCGGCGGTACCAACGGTACGCTGGCGCTCAAACGTATTTAGGCGTGTGCCGCACCCCGCCTTCGCGCAAGGCGGCCGTGCCGGCCATCCGGCGACGGGGAATCTGCTTGAGGAGTTGAATTGACTCGAGGTCCGTCATGTACAACGCCCCATCGGTGAGTTATCCGGTGGAGCGTTCGCGCATGGCGCGCGCGCTTTTCATCTCGATATGGATTCTGGGTGCGGCCGGTGTCACCGGCTGGTGGTTCCAGGCCGCGGCGGGCGCATTCACGCGCGCGCTGGCGCTTAGCCTGCTGGCGGCGGCGGGTCTGGCGGTCTGGCGCGGTATCGCGGCCGATCAAGGAACGCGCGAAATCACCTGGGATGGCCAGGGCTGGACGGTCACCGGCGAGTCCCCGGCAACTCAATGGCGCGGGGCGTTGGCGGATGTCCGGCTCGATTTTCAGGGTTTGATACTGGCGCGGTTCGTCGCACCGGGGAAGCCGGCCCTTTGGCTGTGGCTGGCGCGAGAGACGATGCCGGCGCGCTGGCTTGCATTGCGCCGGGCGCTGTATGCGCCGGTTCGAGATACCGAGGCGACAAACCCGCCCCCCGAAACCGGGACAGCCCCATGAACACGGAGTCGACTTCTCCTGCGCGGGCCCACGGTATTCGCGCGGATGACGTCGATTTCCAACTCGTCCAGCGCACGCTCGCCGGGGACGACAAGGCTTTCGAACTGCTGGTGCTCAAGTACCAGCACCGCATCGAGCGCCTGATTGGGCGCATGGTGCGCGACGTGGACCTGATCGAGGATATTGCCCAGGAAACTTTCATCCGGGCTTTTTGTGCACTGCATCAATTCCGGGGTGAGGCGCAGTTCTACACTTGGCTGTACCGGATCGCGGTCAATACCGCCAAAAAGGCCTTGGTCGAGATCCGGCGCGATCCAACGGTGCTTGAGGCGACGCCGCACGAGATTGACGGTGACGATGAAACTAATCGTCGCGGAAACGAACCAACTACCGATGAGGCGCCGGATACCGTGTTGGCGGCCAAGGAAGTGGCGGCTGCGGTCAATTCCGCCATGGAGGCGTTGACCGCCGAGTTGCGGCAGGCGTTGACCTTGCGCGAAATCGAAGGATTGAGTTACGAAGAGATCGCCGAGGTCATGAGTTGCCCAATCGGAACCGTGCGTTCGCGCATCTTTCGTGCGCGCGAGGCAATTTCGGCACAAGTCAAACCGTTGCTTGACCATCGGTCCGGCAAGCGCTGGTGAGTAGCAGGTGAATACTCATGAATAACTACATCGAGAATGTCCAAGAATATGTGTCCGCGATGGCCGACAGCCAACTCGACGGCGAAACGTTCACCCGAACGGTGGCCGAGCTTGGCGCGCGCGATGAACTGCGAGACACATGGCGCACTTACCATTTGGTCGGCGAAGTGTTGCGCACAGGCCGCCATCATCCCTGCTGTGATCCCGATGCCTTCATGGCTCGTTTGCGCGGGCGTCTGGCGAGCGAATCGGCGGCACGGCCCATGCAGCCGGAGCAGGCGCTGATTGGCGATGCCGGCCCGAAGGTCGAAGCGGCCAACGAGCCGGTGTTTCGCTGGAAGCTCGTGGCGGGCTTGGCTTCAGTCGCGGCTGCGGCCGTGATCGGATGGCACTGGATCGGCGCTGCAAACAGCGCGCTTCCCGGTACGCAACTCCTTGCATTGCCACAGCCCCCGCAATCCCAGCCGGCGGCCATTGCGGTCGACAATCTTTTGCCAGCGCAGAGCGGACAACTGGTACCTGTTACCGCACAAGCGGCACGTGTCATTCCCGTGGGCAGCGACGAAACCTCGGCGGTCATGATGCGCAATTTGCGGCTTGACGCGTTCCTCGAAGCGCACCGGCAGGCGGCCGGTGCGTCGCAGATGCCGGCGAGCTTCTTGCGGGACGCGACTTTTGAGGTATCACCGCGCTGAATCACCGATCTTCTTGACCGATTACCGATTCGATGACGAACTCTCCGATGCAAACCCTGGTACGCGCAGCCGTCTGCGGTGCCGTAGCTTGGGGCGCGGGGCAGATAGCAGCAGCGCAAACACCCGAAACAGCCGCACCCGTGTCCCGCACAACCGCAGCCGTGCCGGCGGTCGAAGCGCCGGCGTCGGATGTGCTCGGATGGCTGCAGCGAATGAACACGGCAGCACGGCAGCGCGCTTACGCCGGAACTTTCGTGGTGTCGGTGCCTGGAGGTAACCTGTCCAGCGCCAAGATCTGGCATGCATGCGAAGGCAATGTCCAGATGGAGCGCGTCGAGGCTTTATCCGGACCGCCACGCTCCATCTTTCGCCGCAATCACGAAATCGTCACTTTCCTGCCCGATCTGCGCATCGTTCGGCGCGGGACGCGCCAAGATACCGATTTCTTTCACAACCTGCCGAATGCGCCGGATTCATCCATCGCCGAGCACTATGGTGTGCAGTTCGTCGGGCGTTCCCGTGTGGCGGGCTTTGAGGCGGACGTGGTCCAACTCATTCCGCGCGACGGGCTGCGTTTCGGTTACCGCGTCTGGAGCGAGCGCAACTCGGGCATGCTGATGAAGCGGCAGACGCTCGACACCGAAGGCCGGGTGGTCGAGCAGGCGGCTTTTTCCGAATTGCAGCTCGATACGCCGATCAAGATGCGCACGCTCATGCAGATGATGCGCAGCGTGGAAGGCTACCGCATCGAAGAATCACAGCTCGCACGCACCAGCGCACAGGCCCAGGGATGGACACTGACCAGTCCGGTGGCTGGATTCAAGCCGGTTGGGAGCTATCTGCAGTCAATCGGCGGCGAGGCTGCGCAACAATCCACCATGCAATGGATTTTCTCGGATGGTCTGGCGTCGGTGTCGTTGTTTGTCGAGCCTTATGATGCGCGGCGCACATCCGATGAAACCTTGTTTGCATTCGGTTCCACCAACACGCTGACACGCCGGATTTCCAGTAAAGATGGAGACTGGTGGTTATCGGCTGTCGGTGAGGTGCCGCCGCAGACGCTGCAGGCGTTTGCCCAGCGGCTGGTGCGCACACATTAGAGCTGGGTTGAACCTGGGTTGAAATCTCACGTGGCTTGGTCTGGCCGGTGTCTGGATAGGCCGATTCTTTTTCTGCGCTTTTCGATGGAAAGAAATCAATGATGTACAAGTTCGAAGGGAAAAGGCTCCGCGCGTATTTATTCGCGGGCCTGTTCGGTGCGGCGGCGGTGCTGGGCTTCGTACCGGTGGACGGGGCGCAGGCGCAAACGCGTGTCTTGCCCGACTTCACCGATCTGGTGGATCAGGTGGGGCCTTCGGTCGTCAACATCCGCACGGTCGAGCGGGTGAACCCGCGCGGCGAGGGTGACATGAGCCCCGAGCTGCAGGAATTCTTTCGGCATTTCTTTGGTCCGCAGCCGGGCGCGCCCAAGGGGCCACGCTTCAACCGCCCGCAGCCACAACAGGAAGAGCGTCCGCGCGGCGTTGCCTCCGGCTTCATCCTCACGCCCGACGGCTACGTGATGACCAATGCGCACGTGGTCGAGGATGCCACGCAGGTATGGGTCACGCTAACCGACAAACGCGAGTTCAAAGCCAAGACCGTCGGCAGCGACAAGCGCACCGACATCGCCATCCTCAAGATCGATGCGACCGGCCTGCCCGCGGTGAAGGTCGGCGACGTGTCCAAGCTGCGCGTCGGTGAATGGGTGATGGCGATCGGTTCGCCCTTCGGCCTCGATAACACGGTGACGGCCGGCATCGTCAGCGCCAAACAGCGTGACACGGGCGATTACCTGCCCTTCATCCAAACCGATGTGGCGATCAACCCCGGCAATTCGGGGGGGCCGCTGATCAACATGCGCGGCGAGGTGGTCGGGATCAACAGCCAGATCTATTCGCGCTCGGGCGGGTTCATGGGGATTTCGTTTTCGATTCCCATCGACGAAGCCATCCGCGTCAGCGACCAGTTGCGCACCACCGGGCATGTCTCGCGCGGCCGCATTGGCGTGCAAATCGATCAGGTGACCAAGGAGGTGGCCGAGTCCATCGGACTGGGCAAGCCGCAGGGTGCGTTGGTGCGCAGCGTGGAGGCCGGCATGCCGGGCGAGAAAGCCGGCATCGAGGCGGGCGACATCATCACCCGCTTCGACGGCAAGCCGATTGACAGGCCCAGTGACCTGCCGCGCCTGGTAGGCAATACCAAGCCCGGCACGAAGACCACCGTGACCGTGTTTCGGCGCGGCAGCACGCGCGATCTGTCGATCACCGTGGTGGAACTGGAGCCCGATCAGCCGGCCCGGCCCACTTCGGAGCGCGAAAGCTCGGGCGGCAAGACTTCCGACATGGTAGCCAAGACTTTGGGATTGGCAGTCAGCGATCTGAGCGAGGCGCAGCGCCGCGAACTCAAGCTGCGCGGCGGTGTCCGCGTCAATGGGGTGTCTGATCTGGCGGCGCGTGCGGGCTTGCGCGAAGGCGATGTCATCGTCGCTCTTGGTAATGCGGAAGTGACCAACGTGCGCGAGTTTGAGGCGCTCGTCGCGAAGATCGACAAATCCAAGCCGGTAAGCGTGCTGTTTCGCCGTGGCGATTGGGCACAATACGCGTTGATTCGTCCGGCGCGCTGACGTTGGATGCAGGCATCAAATAACCCCACTCGGCGCACGGGTATGGGGTTATTTTTGATCTGATCGCGACAGAGAGAAGAAAGTCCCGGAAATTTTTTTCGGCTGGGCTGGAACCCGCTTAATGTCAGTGATCGCTAATTTACCGGATGGCTTGATTACTTTTAATATAAATGAATTTATTCAAAATTCCTTATCTATATAAATGAGCGACCGTTCTTCACTATGCGAGATGGTTCATGACAGTCCACCGGCATTCCACAGATCGCCCACAAGCTATCCCCGAAAAGCACAAAAGAGATTGTGGATAAGTTGTTTATAAGTTTCATGTTGTGGGCTCGCAACGAGCCCTGGAAACAGTTTTGTAGCTGTACGCGCCCCCTGATTTGCCTACAATGAAGTCCCAACTATCGCAGTTGCCATTGCTTGTTGGTTCAGGGCGCGTCTCTTTCAGACGCGCCCTTTTTTCTTGTCCGCAGTGCTCGTATGTATGAGTCAATTCAAGTGATTAAGCGTTTTCGTTGATGAAGCACATCAGAAATTTTTCGATCATCGCGCACATCGATCACGGCAAGTCGACACTTGCCGATCGTCTGATTCAACGCTGTGGCGGCCTGGCCGAACGCGAGATGGAGGCGCAGGTACTCGATTCGATGGATATCGAGCGCGAGCGTGGGATAACCATCAAGGCACAGACTGCCGCACTGCAGTACCGGGCGCTCGATGGACAGGTCTACAACCTCAATCTCATCGACACGCCGGGGCACGTCGATTTTTCTTACGAGGTATCGCGCTCGCTGTCGGCGTGCGAAGGCGCGTTGCTCGTCGTCGATGCGAGCCAAGGCGTCGAAGCGCAGACGGTGGCCAACTGCTACACCGCGCTCGATCTCGGGGTCGAAGTGGTGCCGGTGCTCAACAAGATGGATCTGCCGCAGGCCGATCCCGACAATGCCAAGGCCGAGATCGAAGACGTGATCGGCATCGATGCGAGCGAGGCGATCCCGTGCTCGGCCAAGACCGGCATGGGGATCGAGGAGATTCTGGAAGCCATCGTTGCCAAGGTGCCTTCGCCGCGAGGCAACCCGGATGCCGCGTTGCGCGCGATGATTATCGATAGCTGGTTCGACCCCTATGTGGGCGTCGTGATGCTGGTGCGTGTGGTCGATGGCCGCCTGCCCAAGGGCGAGCGCATCAAGATGATGACGACCGGCGCAACCTACATTGCCGACGGGCTGGGCGTGTTCACGCCGGCCAACCAGCCGCGCGAGGCATTGGAAGCCGGCGAGGTGGGCTACATCATCGCCGGCATCAAGGAACTGCAAGCCGCCCGGGTGGGTGATACCGTGACCGCCGTGCGCGCAGGCAGCGGCGGCGCGGCTTTTACCGCGTCCAAGCCGTTGCCGGGCTTCAAGGAAATCCAGCCGCAGGTGTTTGCCGGCCTGTACCCGACCGAGGCCAGCGAGTACGACGCGCTGCGCGATGCGCTGGAAAAGCTCAAGCTCAACGACGCCTCGCTGCACTATGAGCCCGAGGTCAGCCAGGCGCTGGGCTTTGGTTTCCGCTGCGGCTTCCTGGGGCTTTTGCACATGGAGATCGTCCAGGAACGCCTGGAACGCGAGTTCGACCAAGACCTGATCACTACCGCGCCGAGCGTGGTCTACCAGGTGGTCAAGAGCGATAGCGAAATCATCATGGTCGAGAACCCCTCGAAGATGCCCGATATCGGCCGCATGGCCGAAATCCGCGAACCGATCGTCACCGTGCACCTGTACATGCCGCAGGAATACGTCGGCCCCGTGATGACGCTGGCCAACCAGAAGCGCGGCGTGCAAATCAACATGGCCTACCACGGCCGGCAGGTGATGCTCACCTACGAAATGCCGCTGGCCGAGATCGTGCTGGATTTTTTCGACAAGCTCAAATCCATCAGCCGCGGCTACGCCTCGATGGATTACGAGTTCAAGGAATACCGTGCCTCGGACGTGGTCAAGGTCGATATCCTGCTCAACGGCGAGAAGGTCGATGCGCTGTCGATCATCGTGCACCGCACGCAGGCGCAGTTTCGGGGCCGGGCGGTGGTCTCGAAAATGCGCGAGATCATTTCCCGGCAGATGTACGACGTGGCGATCCAGGCCGCCATCGGCTCGAACATCATCGCGCGTGAGACAATCAAGGCTCTGCGCAAGAACGTCTTGGCCAAGTGCTATGGTGGCGACATCACTCGCAAGCGCAAGCTGCTCGAAAAGCAAAAAGCGGGCAAGAAGCGCATGAAACAAATCGGCACCGTCGAGGTGCCGCAGGAAGCGTTCCTTGCTATCCTGCAAGTCGAAGACTAAGAAACCCGATGCCTTTTTTCACTTCTCTGATCCTTGCCGCATTCGTCGCCTACGTGGGGGCATGGTATTTTGATTTTGTCGAGGGCAACCTTGCCTTGCTGTTGCTGCTGGCAACATTGGTAACCGGCGCGTACTGGCTGGCCGAGCGCTTCTACTATCTGCCGCGGCGCCAGCGCACGGCCGACACGCTGGAGGCCGAGACGGCACGGCGCAACAAGGAACTGGCCCGCCAGGGCATTACGCAGGTCGATACCGTCGATCCCAAGGCGCGCGAGCGCCTGCTGGCGCAGCCTTGGTGGCTGGATTGGACTGCTGGGCTGTTCCCGGTGATCCTGGCCGTCTTCCTGCTGCGATCCTTCGTGGTCGAACCGTTCAAGATTCCGTCGGGTTCGATGATGCCGACCTTGCTGACGGGCGACCTGATTCTGGTGAACAAGTTCACTTACGGTCTGCGGCTGCCGGTGATCAACACCCGGATCACGCAGGGCAAGCCGCCGGCGCGTGGCGACGTGATGGTGTTTCGCTACCCGCCCGATCCGAACAAGGACTACATCAAGCGCGTGGTCGGCCTGCCCGGCGACGAGGTGGCCTACCTGAACAAGCGCCTGACCATCAACGGTCAGCCCGTCAACAAAAATGAAGTGCCCGACTACTTCGACGAGGCGGCAATGCTCTATGCCAAGCAATACAGCGAGACGCTCGGCGGCGTGGAGCACAAGATTCTCAACGACGAGGGGCGCCGCGCCGGTCTTTCCGAGGCTGAAATTCTGGTCTTCCCGAACCGGGAGAACTGCCGCTACAGCGTCGAGGGGGTCGTCTGCAAGGTGCCGCAGGGACACTACTTCGCAATGGGCGATAACCGCGACAACTCGCTTGATTCGCGCTATTGGGGCTTCGTGCCCGACGAAAACATCGTCGGCAAGGCATTCTGGGTCTGGATGAACTTCAGCAATTTAAAGCGCATCGGTTCATTTCGATAGTGGTGGCCGTAGTCAGTGATATCTCTGAGATCGCCAACAGGTGCTAAATAACAAGAAGGGAAAAGGCATGATCCGCAGTCGGGTGATGCAGCGAGGGATTTCATTCATCGGTCTGTTGTTCACTGCCGGGGTGCTGACCTGCACCGGCATTGTGCTGACGCGGGTCATCCCCACGCTGGTCGAATACGAGACCATCATCAAGGCGGTCAACAAGGCCGCCGAGGGCGCCACCGTGCCGGAAGTGCGCGCCATTTTCAACCAGGCGCAGGCCATCGACGACTTTCAGTTCATCAGCGGCAAGGATCTCAACATCGTCCAGGAAGGCGAGAAAATGATCGTTTCCTTCGCCTACGAGCGCCAAATCCATCTGTTCGGCCCTGCGTACCTGCTGCTCAAATACCAGGGCCGGTCACAGTGAACACACCGGCATCAATGTGAACAAGACGGTGCTCTCGGACGGGTTTTCGGCACTGTATTCGCGTCTCGGATACACGTTTGCCGACACGCGCCTGCTGCAACGTGCGCTGACGCACCGCAGCTTTTCGTCCGATCACAATGAGCGGCTTGAGTTTCTTGGCGATTCGGTGCTCAGCCTGGCGGTTTCGCACTTGCTCTACTTGCGGCTGGCTGATTTACCCGAGGGAGACCTGTCGCGCGTGCGCGCCAATCTGGTCCGGCAAGAAACGCTGCATCGGCTCGCGCTGGAACTGAAGCTGTCGTCTTTGCTGCGGCTTGGCGAGGGGGAAATGCGCTCAGGCGGCGCGAACCGTCCCTCGATCCTGGCTGATGCGCTGGAAGCCGTCATCGGCGCGGTCTACCTCGATGCCGGTTACGCCGTCGCGCAAGCGATGGTGCACCGGCTTTATGAAACGGTGGAAATCACTCCGCGCATGCAGGCGGCCGCCAAAGACCCGAAAACCGAATTGCAAGAATGGCTGCAAGGCCACAAGATGAAGCTGCCTGTCTATCGCGTGGTGGCCACGCTGGGCGCGGCGCACAAACAAACCTTCGACGTTGAATGCGAAGTAACCGAGCACGGCTGGACCGAGCGCGGTATTGGCGGCTCGCGCCGCGCGGGTGAACAGGCTGCGGCGGCGACGATGCTGATGCGGCTCAAAGCCTCGCAATTACCTAAATAAGCATCCTAGGATCATCCGCAACACAGGAAGGCGGCCGGGCATGAAGACGGTATCCGATACACCCGAAGAGCAAGATCAAGGCGCGCAGCGTTGCGGCCTGATCGCCATCGTTGGCAAGCCAAACGTCGGCAAATCCACGCTGCTCAATGCCTTGGTCGGGCAGAAAATCAGCATCACTTCGCGCAAAGCGCAAACCACGCGCCACCGCATCACCGGCATCCGCACGGCAGGCGCGGCGCAGTTCGTCTTCGTTGACACCCCGGGCTTTCAGACGCGCCACGGCAATGCGTTGAATCGCACGCTCAACAAAACCGTACTTGGCGCGGTCAGCGGCGTCGACTTGATCCTCTTCGTCGTCGAAGCGGGTCATTTCACGCCCGCTGACGAACAGGTGCTTGCCCTGTTGGGGCCGGACATCCCGGTGCTGCTGGTTGCCAACAAGCTCGACCACATTCACCGCCGTGCCGAGCTTGCACCATGGCTGGCGCAGATGCAGCAACGCCGCGCCTTCGCCGAATATGTCCCCCTATCGGCCAAAAACCCGCGCGACGTGCAGCGTCTGCTGACGATCTGCGAGAAATACCTGCCCGTGCAGCCCTGGTGGTATGGCGAAGACGAACTCACTGATCGCAGCGAACGATTCCTCACGGGGGAAGTGGTGCGCGAAAAGCTGTTTCGCCTCACCGGCGATGAATTGCCCTATACCTGCACTGTCGTGGTGGAACAGTTCGAGGAAGAACCGCCGCAAAAACAAGGCCAGAAACGCCTGCTGCGCATTGCCGCAACCATCATCGTCGAACGCGATGGCCACAAGGCGATGGTCATTGGCGACCAAGGCGAGCGCATCAAGCGCATCGGCACCGAGGCGCGGCAGGAATTGGAACGCTTGCTGGACGCCAAGATATTCATCCAATTGTGGGTCAAGGTGCGCTCCGGATGGGCCGACGACGAGGCCCGCGTGCGTGCGTTCGGCTACGAATGAAATGAGCGATCCAGCGCTCCAATGAGCAGCAGCAAGCGCATCGTTCACGAACCCGCGTTCGTGCTGCATCGCTATGACTGGAGCGAATCGAGCCTGATTCTGGAGGTATTCACCCGCAACCACGGCCGCATCGCCTTGGCGGCCAAGGGGGTCAAGCGCCCGAGTTCCAACTTCCGGCCTGTGTTGCTGCCCTTGCAGCCGCTGCAAATCGCCTTCGGCGGCGACGGTGAAATCCGCACGCTCAAAAGTGCCGAGTGGATGGGCGGGCAGGTCATGCCCAAGGGCGAGGCGTTGCTGTCGGGCTACTACCTCAACGAGCTGCTGTTGCGTCTGCTTGCGCGCGACGATCCACACGAGGCGCTGTTCGACGCCTATGCCAACACCGTTGGCGTGCTGGCCGTTCCGGGTACGGAGCCGGCGCAAGGCACGACGCGCTCCTGCGCTTTGCGGGCCTTTGAATTGCTGCTGCTGCGCGAGACCGGCTTGCTGCCGGCGCTCGATGCGCAGACCGCCACGCTGGCGCCGCTGCGCGATGGTGAACGCTACGTGTTGCTGGCCGGTCAGGGCTTGCGCGAGGCCGCTCCCGGCGAAAGCGCACTTGACGGCGCCGCTTGGCGCCCGCTGCACGCGGCGCTCGGCGATGCCGCGCCTTTGACCGCGCTGATTCGCGCCATCGCCGCGCTGGCGCCGCCCGCCAGCACGGCGCTGCGGGTCCAGTTGCGCGCGGTGCTCCACTACCATTGTGGCGTTGCCACGCTGCGCACACAGCAAATGATGAAAGAGTTGCAATCCTTATGAACACTGCGAGCGCCCCTGCCGGCAGGACTGCGCTGTCCGTCAACCTCAACAAAGTCGCGCTCGTGCGCAACACGCGCCCCCTGGGCATTCCGAGCGTGCTGCGCGCCGCCGAACAATGCCTGCAAGCCGGCGCACAAGGCATCACGGTTCATCCGCGACCCGACCAGCGCCACATCCGCCCGCACGATGTGCGCGAGCTGTCGGCCTTGCTGTGCAAGGACTGGCCCGGCGTCGAGTTCAACATCGAAGGCAATCCGTTTCACAACCTGATGGACTTCGTGCGCGAGCTGAAGCCGCATCAGGCCACCTTCGTGCCTGACAGCGAAACCCAATCGACCAGTGACCACGGATGGACTTTCCCGCAAGACGCCGAGCGCCTGCGCCCCGTCGTCGCCGAAGCCCGCGCCCTGGGCGTGCGCGTGAGCCTGTTCATGGACCCCGACCCCGGCATGATGGCCGCGGCCAAGGCCGTGGGCGCCGACCGCATCGAGCTTTACACCGAAGCCTATGCCGCATCCCGCGGCACGTCCAAAGCCAATGCGGTGCTGCAAGGCTACGTCGAAGCGGCGCGCGCCGCGCAAGCGGCGGGCCTTGAAGTCAATGCGGGTCATGATCTCAGCCTTGGCAACCTCACGGAGTTTCTGCGCGCCGTGCACGGCGTGCGCGAAGTGTCGATCGGCCATGCCTTTGTTGCCGATGCGCTTGAGCTCGGCTACACGGCCGCGACCCGCGAGTATCTGCTGCACATTAAGCGGGCGTTTGTGTGATCTACGGCATCGGCACCGACATCTGCGACATCCGGCGTATCGCCGCGACCTTCGAGCGCCAGGGCGAACGCTTTGCGCGCAAGGTGCTCGGCGATGCCGAGTTCACCGTCTGGCAGGCGCGCAGTGCCCGCTGGCCCAAACGCGGCCTGCGTTATCTCGCCACGCGCTTCTCCGCCAAGGAAGCCTTCAGCAAAGCCATCGGCCTGGGAATGCGAATGCCTATGCGCTGGAGCCTGTGCGAAATCATCAACCAGAAAAGCGGCAAGCCCGTGATCGTGCTGCACGGCGAACTCAAAAGCTGGTTCGAGGCGCAGGGCTTCACGGCCCACGTCACCGTGACCGATGAAAGCGATTACGCGGCGAGCTTCGTCGTCGTTGAACGCAAGACAAAGAATGACTGACCCCCTCGCACACGCTCCCCTGATCATCGACATCGCCGGCACCGAACTGAGCGCCGCCGACCGTCGCCGCCTGTCCGACCCGCTGGTTGGCGGCCTCATCCATTTCTCGCGCAACTGGCGCGACCGCGCGCAGATGAGCGCCCTCAACGCCGAGATCAAGGCGCTGCGCCCCGACCTCCTGATCTGCGTCGATCACGAAGGCGGCCGCGTGCAGCGCTTCCGCACCGACGGCTTCACGCCGCTGCCGCCGATGCGGACGCTGGGCGAACTGTGGATGCGCGATGCGATGCGCGCCACCCAGGCGGCGGCAGCCTGCGGCCACGTGCTGGCGGCGGAATTGCGCGCTTGCGGCGTCGATTTCAGCTTCGCGCCGGTGCTCGATCTGGACTACGGCGAAAGCGCCGTGATCGGCGACCGCAGCTTTCATCGCGATCCGCGTGTCGTGGCGATGCTGGCGCGCAGCGTGATGCACGGCCTGCTGCAAGCCGGCATGGCCAACTGCGGCAAACACTTTCCGGGGCACGGCTTCGTCAAGGCCGATTCGCACGTCGCGACCCCGATTGACCGGCGCAGCCTGAAGGCGATCCTCGCCGACGACGCCCAGCCCTACGACTGGCTAGTCGGTTCGCTCGCGGCGGTGATGCCGGCGCACGTGATCTATCCGAAAGTCGATGCGCGACCCGCCGGCTTTTCGTCGAAGTGGCTGCAGGAAATCCTGCGCGGCCGATTCGGCTTCGACGGCGCGGTGTTCAGCGACGATCTCAGCATGGAAGCCGCGCGGCGCGACGGTGGTCAACTGCTCGACTACACCAGCGCCACGCTGCTGGCCCTGAATGCCGGTTGCGATCTGGTCTTGCTGTGCAACCGCAGCATCGTTGACGATGGCGCGGCGCTCGATGAACTGCTCGATGGGCTGGCCGCGGCAAAAGGCAGCGGACGCTGGAAGCCGGACCCGGCCAGCGAGATGCGCCGCAAAAGCCTGCTGCCCCGGATGCCGGCCATTGAGTGGGACGTGTTGCAGCAGTCCGCCGCGTACCGGCGCTCCATTGAGCAATTGCCGCGATCAAGCTAATCGGCACTGAGCATTCTTTGCGGGTTCGCTTCCGTAAAGGCAGCGAGCAGGCCAGTCGAAGTGAACCCGAAGCAGCTTTGGCGGGTAGAATACCCGCTGACGGGCCTCCCCGCATGGTGAAACGGCCAACCGGGTCAGGTGGGGAACCAAGCAGCCCTAACTGCATAGCCAGTGCCGGGGGTAAGGCTCGTCAACTTTCCCCTTCCCTATTGCCGCGCCGTTGAGGCCACTAATCACGCTGCGCGCTTCTGCCATGCTCGGTCGTCCTTGCGCAGGAAAGCCGTTGCGGCAAGGGAAAGGAGCGGCCCCGTCCGCTCCATGAAGAAAAGCCGTCCACCCATGTACGGATGTCCGGCTTTCAGCAAAATCCTTGCAAGAAAAAATCCGCCGGAGCAAGTCACCCACCACGCTGCCCCGACGGAACGAAAACGGCGTATCAGGCCCGGCGCGCGACCTCCTTGCCGCCACCGGTGAACAAGCCGATCACCACTTGCCATGCGATGGCGCACGACCCGACGATGAACACCATGTCACCGAAGAAACGCAGCCAACGCAAAGTCATCATCGTGTCTTGCTGCATGAAGGCTTCGCTGCGGGCATACCACATGCCTTCGGTCACGCTCGCATAGAACTGCATCAGGCCGACGGGCAACAGGCTGATCGCAACCATCAGCGCGATACCGCCGTTGAGGCACCAGAAGGCCGTACGCATCAGGCTCGTGTTGAACTGCATTTGCGGACGCAGATAGCGCAGCACGAGCAGTACGAAGCCCAGCGCGAGGAAGCCATAGACACCGAACAAGGCCGAGTGCGCGTGCACCGCCGACGTGTTCAGGCCCTGTACGTAATACAGCGAAATCGGCGGGTTGATCATGAAGCCGAACACACCGGCGCCGAGCATGTTCCAGAACGCGACGGCAACGAAGCACATCAGCGGCCAGTACAGGTTCTGCATCCACGGCGCACGCTCTCTCATGCGCCAGTTTTCCCAGGCCTCATGGCCAAGCACGATCAGCGGCACCACTTCAAGCGCGCTGAAAACGGCGCCAACCGCCATGACCGGGGTCGTCGTGCCAGCGAAATAGAGGTGGTGGAAAGTGCCGGGAATGCCGCCGAGCAGGAACAGCGTGGCTGACGTCAGGCTCGCGACGGTGGCCATCGGCCGCGATACCAGGCCGAGCGTGCAGAAGATGAAGGCAATCGCGGTGGTGGCGAATACTTCGAAGTAGCCCTCCACCCACAGGTGAACCACCCACCAGCGCCAGTATTCCATGACGGACAGGCTGGTGCGTTCGCCGTAGAAGAAGCCAGCGCCATAGAAGAGGCCGATCGCGGCCACGGATGCCGTCAGCAGCGCGAGCAGGCTCTTGTCAGTGCCGGGCTGCCTGAGCGCGGGCACCACGCCACGCAGCATCAAGATCAGCCACAGGACGATGCCGATGAACAGGGCAAGCTGCCAGAAGCGGCCGAGATCGATGTACTCATAGCCTTGCTGGCCGAACCAGAAGTTCAATTCCGGCGGGATGATCTGCGCGATGGCGAAGTAGTTGCCGATGAAAGAACCGGCCACCACGACGATCAGCGCCCAGAACAGGACATCGACGCCAAGCTTCTGGAACTTCGGGTCTTTACCGCCGTTGATCAGCGGCGCGACGAACAGGCCGACGGTCAGAAAGCCGGTCGCGATCCAGAACAGCGCGCTCTGGATGTGCCAGGTGCGCACGAGCGAGTACGGGAACCACGGCGATAAGTCGACGCCGTAGAAGCCCTGCCCTTCAAGGGTGTAGTGCGCGGTGAAGCCACCGATGAACACCTGGAAGACGAGCAGCGCGACAACGATGAACAGATATTTTCCGAGCGCGCGCTGCGACGGCGTGAGCGCAAAGCCGGTCAGCGGATCGCTGGGCGCGGCTTTTGGAGACTCCTCGTCATGGCGCCGCAGGAAGGACCAGCCCAGCACCAGCGCGCCCACGCCCGCCACCAGCAGTACGACGCTGATGATCGACCACATGACGTTCTCGCCGGTCGGCACGTTGCCGATCAGCGGTTCATGCGGCCAGTTGTTGGTGTAGGTCGCGACGTGGCCCGGCCGCTCGGTCGCGGCGGCCCAGGCAGTCCAGAAGAAGAAGTTGGCGAGCTTGGCGCGACGCTCCGGACTCGGCAAGGTATCTTCCTTCATCGCGTAAGACTGGCGCGTCTTGCGCAAATCCGGCGCGCTGCTGAACAGGCGGTCGTAGTAGTCGGCCGTCTGCGCGATCGCCTTCGCGCGGCGCGGCGACACCGTGACCACGCCTTGCGCGTCAATACCGTTGGCACGGTATTCAAAGCGCAGGTTGGTACGCAACTGCGCCTGCTGCTCGGGGGTGAGTTGATCGTACGGCTTGCTCTGCGCTTCTTGCGCCGCGAGATCCAGCCATGCCGTCAATTCGCGGTGCAACCAGTCGGCCGTCCAGTCGGGGGCCTGGTAAGCACCGTGGCCCCAGATGGAGCCCAGTTGCATCCCGCCTATCGATTGCCAGGCAGTCTGGCCATCGAGGATGTCATCGTGTGTAAACAGCGTTTTGCCATCGACATCACGCACCTGCGTGGGCACCGGCGGTGCCTGCCGGTAAACCTCGCGCCCGTAGTAGCCGAGTAACCCGAAGGTTACGCAGAACACTACAACTAGTAGCACCCAATATTTCCGATAAGAAACCACTTTAGCTCTCCCTTTTTACTCGTGACAATTCATTCAATGCGTTGGTGACAATTCATTCAATGCGCAGTCGCGTGTTGCACACTCTCAAACAAGATGTTGTTTTCGAGGTGGATGTGCTCCATCAAATCCTCGCGCAGCGTCTGCAGTTCCCGATACAGCGCGCGCCAGGTGTTACATGCTGATTGCGGCAGCATGAGGTTGTTGGTCAATTCGGCCAGACGCTCCAGCGCCTCGCCGTGCTGGTGATGCTCCAGGCGCATGACGCCAATCGGTCCGCCGGCCATCGCTGCTCCGCTGCGGCGGAGCATCGGGAACAGAATTAATTCCTCTTTCTGCATGTGGCTTTCCAGCGCCTGCTGCATCCCGCATAAGTGATCGGCCAATCCCGCCGGGCAATCTTCGTGCGCCTCGTGCACCTGCTCGACGCGGCGCGCAAGACGGATCAGCTCGGGAAATTGCTCGCGATGACGCGCATGAAAGCGCTCCAGGATGTGGTCGATGAGCTCTCCTGCCGAGGCTTGCGTCCAGTCGCGCTCCCCCGAATCGGTGATCTTCTGCAGCCCCTGCAACCGGCGCGCGATCTCTTGGCCATCCAGCCCTTTGTCGTGCGCCGCATCGCGCAGCAGCCGATTGCCGCTGCAACAGAAATCAAGCTGGTATTCATGAAAGACACCGGTGGCACCGGTAATGGTGCACGCCAAGTGTCCCAGTGACTGATCAAGCAATTCCATCAGGGCCCTTTTCTGTCCCGTAGCACTACTCCCTAATGCATAGCGAACAACGTGCCAGAAAAATATTCAGCGAAATCAATCACTTAAAATAAATAGGGTAAAAACAACCTTTGTAAATATGGGTTTACACTACCTTCATGGGTGGTTTACACCATGATGCAGAATTTGTTACTGACAGATCTCACGACTGATCTGCCGCCTGCCGTACGGCTGCAGCGTCTGGTCGGCACACTGCGTGAGCATTTCCACTGCGGAGCTGTCGCTTTGCTGCGGCTCGAAAGCGATCACCTGCGACCGGTCGCCATTGACGGCCTGGTGCGCGATGCGCTTGGGCGGCGCTTCGCGATCGCGCAGCATCCGCGGCTGGCGGCCATCCTGGCGCGTCGCGGAGTCACCCATTTCCATCACAGCAGCCCCATCCCCGATCCGTACGATGGCCTGCTCGATGGCCAGGCCGGCCAGCCTTTGCCGGTACACGACTGCATGGGCGCGAGCCTGCATGTGGACAGCCAACCCTGGGGCGTGCTGACTCTGGACGCGCTGGAGATCGGCATCTTCGACGACGATGCGATGGAGGAACTGCAACGCTACGTCAGCGCGGCGGAGGCGGCGATCCGCACCACCCGGCTCGAAGCCGAAATCCGCGCACTGCGCCTGGCCCGCAGTGAAACCCCGCCCGGAACGCACACGCCCGGCGACGACAGCGAGATCCTCGGCCAGAGCGAGGCGATCGAGCGGCTGCTGCACGAACTCGAAGTGGTCGCCGACTCAGAACTGCCGGTGCTGCTGCTCGGTGAAACCGGCGTCGGCAAGGAACTGTTCGCGCACCGGCTGCACCGGCTTTCACGCCGGCGCGCCAAGCCCATCGTGCATGTCAACTGCGCGGCGCTGCCCGAATCGCTGGCCGAAAGTGAACTGTTCGGCCATGCCAAGGGCGCTTTTTCGGGCGCGGTAAGCGACCGGCCCGGCCGCATCGAGGCGGCCGAAGGCGGTACGCTTTTCCTCGACGAAGTGGGCGAATTGCCGCTGGCGATCCAGGCCAAGCTGCTGCGCACACTGCAAAATGGCGAGATTCAGCGCCTGGGCGCCGACCGGCCGCGCAGTGTCGATGTGCGCGTGATCGCCGCCACCAACCGCAGCCTGCGCGAACACGTGCGCGACGGTTCTTTCCGCGCCGATCTTTACCATCGGCTGTCGGTGTATCCGATCCCGATCCCGCCGCTGCGCGAACGCGGCAACGACGTGCTGCTGCTGGTGGGCCGCTTTCTCGAACGCAACCGCGCACGGCTGGGCCTGCGCGGCTTGCGGCTGTCATCCGCCGCCCAGGACGCGCTGCGCCGCTATCAATGGCCTGGCAACGTGCGCGAACTCGAACACGTGATCAGCCGCGCCGCGCTCAAGGCCGTCAGCCGAGGCGCGGATCGAAACGACATCGTGACCCTCGAACCCGAGTTGCTCGACCTCGACGACAACCCGGAAATGCCAGCGGCCGCATCGCAGGCTGCCGCCAAGCTCGCCGCTGCACAGTCCCTCCCCTGCGGCCCGCTGCGGGACATGACCGACGCTTTCCAGCGCCAGATCATCCGCTCGACGCTCGCGGCTCACGATCAGAGTTGGACGCGCACCGCGCACGCACTCGCGGTGGATCCGAGCAACCTGCACAAACTCGCGCGCCGGCTCGGATTGAAATAGGCCCTATTCCCGGTCGAGTTCCCGGTCGAGTTCCCGGTCGAGTTCCCGGTCGAGTACGACCATCCGCCCTTGCCCAGTCAGGAAGGCCGCGCGCACGGTTGCGCCAGGGTAGGCATTGCGCACGGCCTGGCGATAACGCTCCAATTGCGCCATCAGCTCATCCTGACGCTCGGGCTGTGCGGCGGATTTGTAGTCAAGCACCCACCAGATGCCGCTTTGGCGATGGCGCACCAGGCGGTCGATGCGCAGTTGCCGGCCCTCGTGCAACAGGACGACCTCGTTGCCCTGCCAGTCAAGCAGATCGCTCTGCCAGGCCCAGCCGCCCTCCCCCGCGCGAATGCGTTCGGCCATCGCCGCGGCCGCCTGCGCGCGAACAGGCGGAAGGCCGAATTCACGCGCCACCGCCTGCACGTGCGCGTCTGGCAAGGGCATGCCGGGTTCGGCCCACTCGAGCAAGCGATGCATCGCCTGGCCGAAGGCGGCAATGTGCGCATCGGCGCCGCCGGTCATCCGCGGCGCCTCGCCGGCCGCGATGGCGCCGGTACGCGCTGGCGCGGGAATTTGCGGCATACCCCACATCGAAAATTCAGCCGGCTCGGCCGAGCCTGCGAAGGCCGCATCCGCAGCCGCTACCGTGACCGGCTCGCACCCCGGCTGCAAACGCGCCCACCATGAGCGTTCATCGGGCCGCGCCGGTGTGCAAGCCGACAGCGCCAGTTCGGTGCGCGCGCGCGTCATGGCGACGTAGAGCGCGTTGATCTCCTCGCGCCGGCGCTCGGCCTGCTCGCGCGCAAGGTCATCGACGGCACAGGATGGCGGCTTTTTTTCGCTCGCAAGGAATACGAAGCGTTCGGGCCGCGGCGCCTGGCCAGGCCATCTGACGAGCACGCCCATGCTCTGCGCGCGCGGGGCCTGCGCGTCGGTATCGAGCAACAGGACGAGTTCGGCTTCCAGTCCTTTGGCGCCATGCACGGTGAGCAATTGCACCGCCTCGTCCACCGCCGGCGCGGGCGCCTTGACGCCCCCGGCACGCAGCGCGCGCACCAGCAGGTACGGTGTCGCGAAACGCGCGCCGTCGATGTCCAGCGAAGCGGCCAAAAGACCGCGCAGATTGGACAACACCGCCGCACGCAGCGCGGCAGGCGCCGCCGCGGCAAAGCGTTCGAGCACACGGGCTTCGTGGTAGATCATGCTCAGCGCATCGTGCGGCGGCAGCGCCGCGAGCGCCTCGCGCCAGCGCCGCAATTGCGCGCCGACGCCGGCAAATGCCGATGGCAGCGCGTCATCGGCATCTTGCAGCAGTTCGTACCAGCTCGCCTCGGGCCGGGCACGCCGGCGCAGCGCGAGTTGCACCAGCGCCGAATCGGGTATGCGCCACAGCGGCGACTTGAGTGCGCGCGCCAACGAGAGATCGTGGCCGGTGGACACCAGCGCATCGATCAGCGCCACCACGTCCTGCACTTCGGGCGCATCGTTCAGATCGTTGTTCTCGGGCTGCCGGACCGGCACGCGGCGCTTGCGCAATTCGTCTTCCATCAAGACGAGCCGGCTGCGCTTGCGCGCGAGCACCATGATCTGCCCGGGCGTCAAGCCGCCGGCAATGCGCGAAACGATCCAGTCGGCCGCCTGCGCGCATTCTTTTTGCAACTGCCGCTCCTCGGGCAGCACGCGCGGCGTGGTCAGACTGTCGCGCCAAGGCATGGGTTCGCCGCCATCTGCTTCAGTCACCTCCGATACGTCTGGCACGGCGGCCTCGCGGCCGATCGGCGGCAGGCGGCGCGTCTGGCCGGCCAGCGCCGATTCGGTGGTGTGGTCACGAAAACCGCTGAACTCGCCGGCCTGCTGGGCCGCATTCATCGCCTCGTTGACCAGCGACATCACGGCGCGCGCATTGCGGTGCGTATGGTCGCAATAGAGCAATTCGCCTTCAAGACCTTCACGCACGTAGGCCTTGGCGGCCATGAACACCTGCGGCTCGGCGCGCCGGAAACGGTAGATGCTCTGCTTCGGATCGCCAACGATGAACACGCTGGGCCGCCGCCCGCCCCCGGAGCCGGCATAGCCGCTGAGCCAGCCGTAAAGCGCCTGCCACTGCAGCGGGTTCGTATCCTGGAACTCATCGATCAGCACGTGCCGGATCCGCGCATCCAGGCGCTCCTGCACCCAGCCCCACAGTTGCGATTCGCCCAGCAACAGGCATGCCGCCCGCTCGACGTCATTCATGTCGATCCAGCCGCCAGCGTGCTTGACCTGCACGTAGCAGCCCATCAGGATGCGTGTGAGCCGGGCCATACGCTGCTGGTGCAGCCAGGCCGCGTGCTGCGCCTGCGCGGCGCACAGCAGTTGCAATTCGCTTCCGGCTTCCTGCGCCTCGGGGTATTTCTCAAGGCGGCTGTTCAGCCGGTCTTCCCCACGCACGAAAAAGGCATTGCGCAAGCTTTCCCAGTGCGGCTCGGCGTCGGCGAGCGCACCGGCGCCGAAGACCTTTTCGATCGCCCGGGCGGCCTGTTGCGGCGTCACGTTCTTTTGCGCGCCCAGCGCCTTGGCCCAGCCGAGCCAGCGCGTGCGGGCGGCCTCCCCGCACAGCAGGTCGCTGGGACGCGCGAAAGCGGCCAGCGCCGGGAATCGTTCGCCGAACGCAGAGACCATGTGCTCGACCGGCGCGGCCTGATCGGCCAATGCGAATTCGACGCGGCGCGCCAGCGCCTCGCCGAGCGCCCGCGCCGCCTGCGCACGGCCATGCGCGGCCACGAGCGCGCAGTAGTCGTCCGATGCCGCCGCATCGGCTGCCACCGCGGCAAGAAAAGGCCGCCAGCAGCGCGCGCGCGCAGGCGCGTCGTCTTCGAGCAATTGATAGTTCACCGGCAGGCCCAGACCTTCGAGCACCGCCAGCGGCGCCGTGCGCAACAGGCCCGCAAACCAGGCGTGAAAGGTACGAAACTGCACCGGCCGGCCGCTTTCAAGAAGGCGCCGGTACAGCCCCTGCAAGCGCGGCGCGGCCATTTCGGCAGCCGAACGGTCCATGCCGCGTATTTCGAGTTCAGACACCAACTCGCCGGCCTCGCACGCCGCAAAGCGCGCCAGCCACTCGTCGAGCCGATCGCGCATCTCGCCGGCCGCCTTGCGCGTGAAGGTAATCGCCAGGATCTCATGCGGCGCGCAGGCGCCCTCGCCTTCTTCGAGCAGCGCGCGCACGATGCGCGAAACCAGCATCCAGGTCTTTCCGGCTCCCGCGCAGGCTTCGATGGCGACACTGCGGCGCGGATCACAGGCGATTGCATAAAAGCGCGCGCGCGAAACGGGCACCCCGTTGTGCTGATAGGCCGGCTCGCCGCTCATGCGCATGTCTGTCATGTCTGCGCGCTCCCGGGCGCCGCGTCCCACCACGCATCCTTGCGGCACAGCCCGCGCGCCTCGCAGTGCCCGCAAACCGCGCCTTCTCCCAGCGCGGGCATCGGCGCTCCCCCGGCGATGCGCGCCATATCGGAGACGATGCCCTGTATCAGCGCATCGCGCACGGCGACCACGTGCTTGTGCTCCACGGTCTTGGTGCCCGTCGATTCGCCGACATTGACATAGGCCGCCCGCAGCGTGTCGTCCTCCAGCAAGGCGGCATAAAAAGCCAATTGCGTGTCCTCGGCCGGATCCTTGACGCGCTCGCGGCTGCGTTCGAGCGATTCGGTTTTGTAGTCGAGCACGAAAGCGTGACCGTCGGCCGTGCGATCGATGCGGTCTATCCGGCCTTCCAGGGCGACGGCGCCCAGCGAAAGGCGCCGCTTGACCTCGGATTCGACGAACTGCGCGCCCTCGGCCTGCTCATGGTGCGCGAGCCATTCGAGATAGCCCTCGCGCACCGCCGGCCAAACCGCCGCGAAAGGCAGAAATTCCGCATCAGACCATTCCGCCGCACGGGTGACACGCGCCTGCGCCTGCTCGATCAGGGCGCGGCGCGCATCGGGCGATGCTTCGGGGTTGGCCTGCAATGCCTGGTGAAAGTGAGCGAGCACCGCATGCAGCCAATTGCCAAAATCGCGTTTACCGAATTCGGCATCGAGTTCGTCGGCGCTGCGCAACCCCAACTGACGCAGCGCGAAAAAACGATAGGGGCAGCGGCGCAAATCCTCGTAGGCACTGGCCGAAAGTGAAGTCACCGGCAGTTCGGCCGCGCAGGGATTCGGCGGCGTAACGGACTGGCTCGCCACCGGCACCGGCACACGCGGATCGGGCGCATCCTGGACGAGGCCATCGAAACGCAGCATCTGCAGCAATGGGCTCGGCCGCACCGGCTCGCCGCTGGTGTCGAAATTGCGGCACAGCAGATCGACGTGCGGCGCTTGCAGCGCGGCAGTCCAGGCTTCGCGCTGCATCACTTCAAGTGCGGGCCGCAGCGGCAGGCCCAGCGCCTCCCGCTGCGCGGCGCTCCATTCACCCGCCGGATCGGGCGAAGCCGGCAGGCGCTGGTCGTCGCACCCCGGCACGACGACCGCGGCGAAGGGCCGGCCCAGCATTTGCGACAGGGGCAGCAGCACCACGCCCGGCGCCGCGCCGGTTGGCGGCGTCAATATCACGCTGACCGATTCGAGCACCTGGCGCACCCAGCCCGAAAACTCGGCAAGCGTCCAGCGAGATCCGGCCGGCTCAAGATAAGCGGCATCGTCCAGCCCGAGCGCCGAAATCACCCGGCTGCCGGCGGTATCCGTGGCCAACGCCTCCCATTGGCCGCCGGCTTGCAACAAGGTTCGCGTCGCTTCACGCCATTGCGCGAGCGGCCGCGACCGCGCCAGCATCGCGCGCTGAGTCTGGACGGCCTGGGTCAACGCACGCAACCCGGCGCCAGCCTGCGCATCCTCTCTGGCGCAGTGCCGAAGCCAGGCAGCCCAGTCGCGCAAACCCAGCGCACGCAATTCGCGCTCGAGCGCGCACGTTGCCGCGGCGTCGAAGGCCGGCGCCGATTTCAGCCAATCGAGCACCGCGTCGTTGCCGGCGTCGGGCGCGCAGGCACGCAGCGCACTCATCAATAGAGCGGCAGCGCGCGTGGTCGAGAGCTTCCAGCCGGTCTCGTCCTGCATGACGACGCCCTGCAAGGCCAGTTGCGCGCTGATGCGGCGCGTCAGCGCCCGGTCGGTCGCCACCAGCGCAACCGGCGCGCACCCCGCCGCCACATGGCGCAGAACGCAGGCGGCAGCGCGCTCGGCCTCGTCCTGCGGATCGAGCGCCGCATGAACGCGCGCCGGCCGCAACGGTGCGGCCGCGGCCGTCAGCGGCAAGCGCAGCACCTGCGCGTCGAACAATTGAGCAAGCCGTGTGGCAAGCGGATCAAGCTGCAGCCCTTCGAGCAGAATCAGCGCATCCGCCTGCCGCCGCGCAGCGCCCTGCAGCAGCGCATCGGTCTCGTAGGCCGACGCGCCAACCCACGCCAATGCAACCGCGTTCAATGCGGTCTCGACACCGAACCATTCGCAGCCACCGCCGGCCCCGAGCACCCCACGCAGCGACACGGCCCAGGCCGATCGCTCGCCGGGCAGTTGCGCCGCCGCCAGCGGCGCCAGTTGCAGCGCGAGTTGCACCAGCCGCGGCGCCAGCGCGGCGCACGCCTCGCCAAGACCCGCACGCATGAGAAGCGACCGCGCCGTGAGGAGGTCACGGCCCATGTCGAAGCTGATGTCGTCCTCAGCCGCGATGAAACCGCCCGCGCTGCGCGCCCAGTTGCGCGTGGTTTCGAAGCGCGGCATGAACCCCGGCGCAGCGGCGTGCGTCCACATCTGGCGCGCCACCGCCATCAGTTGCGCATAAGGCACCAGCACCACCGTACGCGCCGGGTGCAGACCACGCACATCCACCTCGCGCGCGATACGCGCGACGAGGCCATCGGCCGGATCGCACCAGAGCGCGAAGGCCGGATGACTTTTGAGCATCGAGGCGGAAATCACGTGCGCGGCGGCCTGGGAATCGGGCATGAGGTAGAGGGTGGGCGCGATGGCATCGAAGCGGATACATCGGGATACATCCGCGCCCGGTTTCTGTCACAATGACCCGCACTTTAGCGGCTCTCTCCCTGACCCACCTCCCTGACTCACCGCAGGCACCCATCGCAGGCGCCGCAAGAAAGGACATTCCATGGACAACCCTCTGATCATGCACATTTCGGACGCGTCTTTCGAAAAAGACGTGCTCAAGTCCGACAAACCGGTTCTGGTGGACTACTGGGCCGAGTGGTGCGGCCCGTGCAAGATGATCGCCCCCATCCTCGACGACATATCCGCCACCTACAAAGACCGGCTGCAGATCGCAAAAATGAACGTGGACGAAAACCGCGACATTCCGGCCAAATTCGGCATTCGCGGCATTCCCACGCTGATGCTGTTCAAAAACGGCCAACTGGCCGCAACCAAAGTTGGCGCGATGAGCAAAGCGCAACTGGCCGCCTTCATCGAACAACAGCTCGCTTGAGAAACCGGACCGCGAGGCCGACGCACAACACCTTGGCCTTTTCTTTGCCTGCGGGGTGCGCGGCCCGCCTATTTTTCCTGTCATAATCCCCGCGAAAAATCAAAACCGGTTCAGCCGGTTCTTGTCTTCCGGGCGCAAGCGTTCCAAGCTTGCGCTTCAGCTTAAACCTCCCCCTTAGTTCCGTTCCGATTCCCCCCTCAGGGGTCACTCCATGCACCTCAACGAACTCAAGGCACTCCACGTGTCCGAAGTCCTCAAGCAAGCCGAGGCGCTTGAGATCGAAAACGTCGGCCGCATGCGCAAGCAAGAGCTGATGTTCGCCATCATCAAAAAGCGCGCGCGCGCCGGCGAGCAAGTCTTCGCCGATGGCGTGCTCGAAATCCTGCCCGACGGCTTCGGCTTCCTGCGCAGCCCCGACACCAGCTTTACCGCCAGCACCGACGACATCTACATCAGCCCCAGCCAGGTGCGCCGCTTCAACCTGCACACCGGCGACATGATCGAAGGCGAGGTGCGCATCCCCAAGGACGGCGAACGCTACTTCGCGCTCAACCGCCTGGACAAAGTCAACGGCGGCCCGCCCGATCAGAACAAGCACAAGGTGATGTTCGAGAACCTCACGCCGCTGTTTCCCAAGGAGCAGATGCGGCTGGAGCGCGAGAGCTTCAAAGGCGAGGAAAACTACACGGGCCGCATCATCGACGTGATCGCGCCCATCGGCAAGGGCCAGCGCGCGCTGATCGTCGCCCCGCCCAAGAGCGGCAAGACGGTGATGATGCAGACCATCGCCCACGCCATCGCGGCCAACTACCCCGACAGCCACATGATG